>JAISNI010000179.1 GCA_031276295.1 Treponema sp. | reverse complement strand
TTGCCTAATAAGAGATTCAGGTGAGTCTTATATGAGAGAGAGAGAGAGAGCGAGAGAGAGAGACAGACCAAAAACCGTGCCAAGCCGGACGAATTTGAGCAATATCAGAAAAAATTCGTTATCTTTTTCCGGGCTGTGCAACATGGGGAAACTCTACCATGCGGGGGGCAGGGGTGTCAACTAAAAAGGGGAAATTTTGGCGCACGAAAAGTAAGCGCTGCTGCCCTGTCCAGCCCTGCCTCAAGTACTTGACATAAATTCATTTTTTTATTATTAATATAAAAATACTTTAATGGGTTGCTTTTATTGGAGCGGTACACAGAACCACCTAAAGGCGGTTCTGCCGGATTGGAGTGCGGTAGCGTTTAGCGGGTACCGGCTCGTGTTAATTAGAGTGTAGACAACCCTAACGGGTTGCTTTTATTGGAGCGGTGTCCGAGCGGTTGAAGGAGGCGGTCTTGAAAACCGTTGTGCCATAAGGTACCGGGGGTTCGAATCCCCCCTGCTCCGCAAATTTATTGTATGGGGCGTTGATTTTTTACTAAGAATCAAGGCTGTTATAAGCTGGAAACTTGGGGGATTCGAACCGGAGCGCTCCTAAAATAAGGCCAAGGCGTAAGCCTTGACCGGAAACAGGCGGCGCAAGGATGCGCCGGGAGCGCGGAGGCGGGGGTGGAGAGAGCAAACAGGAAGTTTGCGAACGGAACCCCGAATCCCCCCTGCTCCGCGAACTTATTGTATGGGGCGTTGATTTTTTACTAAGAATCAAGGCTGCTATAAGCTGGTAAGAGGGAAAGGATATATTAGGAGACTTTTGTCATCCTAACATATAGTTATTGGAGCGGTGACCGAGTGGCCGAAGGTGGCTCCCTGCTAAGGAGTTGTGCCCCTAAAGGGTACCGGGGGTTCGAATCCCCCCTGCTCCGCGAATTTATTGTATGGGGCGTTGATTTTTTGCTAAGAACCAAGGCTGCTATAAGCCGGTAACTTGGGGGATTCGAACCGGAGCGCTCCTGAAACAAGGCCAAGGCGCAAGCCTTGACCGGAAACAGGCGTCGCAAGGATGCGCCGGGAGCGCGGAGGCGGGGGTGGAGGGAGCAAACAGGAAGTTTGCGAACGGAACCCCGAATCCCCCCTGCTCCGTAAATGGTTTATATAACCGGTTCTGTGATTAAAAATTTTTTGAGGTTGTAGCTCAGCTGGATAGAGCTTCAGATTGCGGATCTGAAGGTCGGAGGTTCGAATCCTCTCAGCCTCATTTTATGGTATAATACATCACGGTAGAGATATTAGAGTGTAGACAACCCTAACGGGTTGTCTTTACTGGAGCGGTGTCCGAGCGGTTGAAGGAGACGGTTTCGAAAACCGTTGAACTCGTAAGGGTTCCGGGGGTTCGAATCCCCCCTGCTCCGTAAAGTATTGTATGGGGCATTGATTTTTTTGTTAAGGACCAAGGCTGCTATAAGCCAGTAATATGGGGGATTCGAACCGGAGCGCTCCTAAAACAAGGCCAAGGCGTAAGCCTTGACCGAGAACAGGCGGCGCAAGGATGCGCCGGGAGCGCGGAGGCGGGGGTGGAGAGAGCAAACAGGAGGTTTGAGAACAGAACCCCGAATCCCCCCTGCTCCGCGAATTTATTGTATGGGGCATTGATTTTTTGGAGAGATGGCCGAGCGGTCGAAGGCGCACGATTGGAAGTCGTGTGTACCCGTAAGGGTACCGAGGGTTCAAATCCCTCTCTCTCCGTTTTTTTTCACGATGGCGGTTCATTACTGAAAAATATCCAGATTGGCAATTTCCTGTGCAATACAATCTGCCGGTTTGTTTTCCCCATGAATGATGAAATGAGCTAGTTCTCTGTAGGCTTGGGATCTGCGTAGGTGAATAGTACGGTGGGTGGTTATGGGATCGGCGGTTTGGAGGAAGGCCGGTAGTTCGCCGCTTTGCTGCGCGGAACGCAGTATTCTGTTCCAGGCTGTATCCGCAGATACGTCCAGATAGATAATGAAAATTTCCGCTTTATTATGAATTGTGGATTGGGTATTTATATCAACTGAATTTTTAAGCAAGGCTATTGCATCTTCGTTGTCGATAAGTCCGCCGCCTGCCGCAACAATAAACAGTCTTCTGTTTTTCACCTCAGTTGAAGTTTCTGTATTAATTGAATAGCACTGTTTAATTGAGGCGGCTTGTACCCCCCTATCGTCCGGTTTATCATTGAAGAGTGAGCAGACATCTTCAGGCGTATCAAAAAGGCTCTTGAGCGCGGCGGTTTCGGCCATTCTGAATATATGCGGTCCTTCCTTGTACAAAGCCCGCGGGCTTTTGCCTGTTTGACATTCTACAAGTTCATCAAGATCAATAAATATACCGTTCTTTAATTGAGATGTAATATATCCAACACTGCTTTTCCCCGTATGCTTCGGTCCCGTTATGAGAATTATCTTGAAATTCTGTATATGCTCCATTAGGTTCTGCGTTTATCCTGCACGGCCGCAGCAATGTTTGTACTTTTTCCCGCTGCCGCAGGGGCATGGTTCATTTCGGCCTATTTTCGGACCACTGCGTACTATGGTCTTGGGAACGACATCTCCCTCATCATAGAACCATTTCCCGTTCTCTCTTTTAAAACGGGCCTGTTCATGGTGTATATCTTTAAGGCCGTCCCGTTCATACGCAGCTTCAAACTCTACGGTTCCTTCATTGTCCAGGGGGCCTCCTTTACTTACCGTATGGATATTAAGCCCCAACCATTTGGACTTCTCGCTCCAGTCCCTGGTCTGCTTTTCATCTATATCATCTTTACTGTTTCTCAGGCAGGTATTGATAATATAATCCACGGCATGTTCAACGTAAGCCGAATAACGGCTCCGCATAAGCGCCTCCGCGGTCGGCGCGTTTGCCGTACCGTTGATATACGGCTCGCAACATTCCGAGTATTCGCGGCCTGAACCGCAGGGACAGGCTTTCATACAAGCACCTCCTTTAAAGCGGAAAGTTCCGCTGATATGGTTAGGGCAGCGGCCTTACGTTCCATAGCCTTCTTTAAAGAAGGCGGAACCGGTAGAGGGCCGGTCAGATTCTCTGCCGTTTCGGCAAATTTTGCAGGATGGGCGGTAGCCAGAATTGCAAGCGGACTATCGTCAAAGGCTTTTAGCGATTTAAGCTGGTCCACCGCGCGCCAACCGACCGCGCTATGCGGATCGAGGAAATAGCCGTATTCATCATGTACCGCCTTGATGGTCTTACGCGTATCGTCATCGGTAACGGAAGCACCCAGGATAATGCGGCGCATCTGCTCCCAGGAAAAATGAGCGCTCATACGCTCGAAGTTGCTGGGAGCGCCTACATCCATTGCATTAGAAATAGTCGCCTGGGAAAGCCTGGTCTCGTAATTCCCGCTTTCCAGGTAATCGGGGACGGTCCTGTTTATGTTTGTTGCCGCAATAAAACGTTTAATCGGGGCGCCCATCTTCAGGGCGTAAAGACCGGCGGTAAGATTACCGAAGTTACCGGACGGTACGCATAAAGTGATGGGCGTATTTTGTAAGCGATACGCAGGGGCAGGGGCGGCATTCGGCTTCCGGGGAGTGGCCGGACCGTCTTCATCGAGCTTACCGGCAAAGGCTTTACCGGCTGCCGCCGCGTAGTACACGGCTTGGGGGATGAGGCGGGCTATATTGATAGAATTAGCCGATGAAAGTTCCAGCCGCTTGCGGAGTTCCGCATCGGCAAAAGCCGCCTTGACAAGACGCTGGCAGTCGTCAAAACTGCCTTGCACGGCAAGTGCGGAGATGTTCCCTCCGAGGCCGGCTATCTGCCGCTCCTGGAGGGGAGAGACCCGGCCCTTGGGGTAGAGTACCGTTACGGAAATGCCCTCCACGCCAAAGAAGCCGTCGGCAACCGCGCCTCCGGTATCGCCGGAAGTGGCAACCAGAATACGCAACGGCTTATCTTCCCCCCGGCGGAGATAGGAAAATGCCCTGGCCATAAAGCGCGCGCCGAAGTCCTTAAAGGCTGCCGTAGGCCCGTGGAATAGTTCCAGTACAAGCCTGTCCCCGACGCCGACCAAAGGCGAGCCGAAAGGATAGGCCGCGCGCACCAGTTCTTCAAGAATTACGCCGGGTATATCATCCTCTACATAGAGCTTGATCGTTTCAAGCGCAATGTCCTGGTAACTCATGCTGCCCAATGAAGATTTGACGGCGCGGGAATATTCAGGAATCTCCCCGGGTACAAAGAGACCTCCGTCAGGCGCAAGGCCGGTCAGGGCCGCCGCGGCAAACCCCACAGCCTCCGTCTTGTTCCGTGTACTGTAGTAACGCATATTGAATACTATCACGGAAAGGGGAGGGAGGTACAGGGGCTTTGCACGGTATAAATCTATACCATGCAAACTCCCCGCGATATTAACGGTAGAGCGGGCTTAAGGCTTCCAGGTAACGTGAGTAGACGCCGTATGCCTTATCATAGGCTGCAACCGCGTCAGGATCAGGCTGTATGGTAAGCCCGCCTTCCATAACTATATGTTCATCCACGAGGGATTCGATAGAGGACTTGCCTTTAAGGTTTTGAAGGCACCAGAGAGCCTGGATTGCACCGCCCATAGCCGCAGCCTCGGCAGAAGCCGGCACCCGTACCGGCAGATTCATCACATTTGCGGCTATGCTCTGCCAGAGCGGACTCTTTGCCCCGCCTCCGGTCAGACGTATCTCCCTGGCCTTAAAGCCCAGGGCATTAAACCCTTCAAGCCCTATCCTCATGCCGAAAATCGCCGATTCAAGGCTTGAACGGGCGATATTTTCGCGCTTAAAGTTGGCGCTTGTTATCCCATTGATGCTTGCCCTCCCGTTGGGAAGGTTCGGGGTACGCTCGCCGTTAAAGAAGGGGATCGTTACAAGGCCGTCCGCGCCTATCGGGGCCTTTGCCGCCTCCCCGTCAAAGGCTTTTACATCAAGGCCGAAAAGCGCGCGGAATTCCTCGCTTGCCACCGTGCAGTTCATCGTACAGAGCAGCGGCAGCCATCCGCCGCTTGACGAGCAGAAGGCCGCCAGGTTGCCGCTGGGATCAATGACCGGCGTGTTGGAAAAGCCGAAAAGCGTCCCCGATGTTCCCAGACTCATGGTGAGGAAGCCGTCCCTCACCGTACCGGTACCTATGGCGCTCATCATATTATCCCCCCCGCCCGAGGCCACCGGAATGCCCGGGGGCAGGCCGTAGAGCTTTGCCGCGGATTCGGTAACAGCGCCCGCGCTCTCCTCAGGCCCGATAAGCCGGGGCAGGCAACCCGGCACCCTTTCATCGATCAGCTTGCTTACCTTTTCCGACCATGTACGGCGTCGCACGTCGAAGAGAACCATGCCCGAAGCATCACCGTATTCGGCGCAATATTCGCCGGTGAAAAGATAGTTGATATAGTTGTGGGGAAGCAGAATGTGTTCAAGCCTGGCAAAAATCTCGCTTTTATGATTTTTAAGCCACCGTATCTTGGGTGCGGTATAGCCGGGACGCATGGGAAGTCCGGTTTCGGCTATCAGCTTGTCCTCGCCGCCTATAGCCTGGGTAAGTTCATCACATTCAGGCGCGGTAGAGGTATCGCACCAGAGCTTGACGTTGTAGATAGCCTTTCCCTCGGCATCCAGGGGCACGAAACTGTGCTGATGGCCGGAAACGCCTATAGCCTCAATAGAAGCCTTGCTCTGAGGATCGAGCTTGTCAAAACAGGCTTTTAAAGCCGCATCGTACCACTCGGCCTTCTGTTCCCGTGTACCGTCATTTTCCGCAATCATATCCACCGGCGTTGAGGCTTGGCCGATCATCTTCTTGTTCTCATAATCGTATAGAACTACTTTACAACTCTGGGTTCCCAGATCAATTCCGCATACTATCTTCATAATTTCCTCTCTATTATTCTATTATCATTGATAACTCTGATATCGTCAATATTATCATTCAAAATTGCGGCAAGTTCCCTGTGAGGGATGCTATTCCTTTTCCCCGCTCCTTGACAACCTTAACTTATTTGGACATAGTGATTGTTGGTCATGGAAAACGGGATAGACTATACGCAAGACAATATCCGCGCGGTGGACGCAAAATTTGAAGCGCAAAAGATAGCTTTTGCCCCTTTAAGTTTTCAGGCAATGCGCGCCCTTCTGGAATTGGGTATTCTGCGGAAGGTTTCCGGTGCGGGGGAGAGGGGGCTGAGCCGGCAGGAGATAAGCTCGGAGGTCGGCGTACCGCTTTACGGTGTGGGGGTTCTTGTAGAAATAGCCTTGGGCTTAAAGGTGCTGAGGCTTCAAACCGCCGGCAGCCGGGAAGACGAGCGTTTTGTTTTAGGCAAGACAGGCTGGTTCCTCCTTGAAGACGATATGACGAGGGTGAACTTCAATTTTGTAAACGATGTCTGCTATAAAGGCGCTTTTGATATTGCCGAATCGGTACGGACGGGAAAGCCCTGCGGCCTTTCCGTGTTTGGGGAGCAGTGGAAAACCATCTATGAGGCCCTTTCTTCCCTGCCGGAAAAGGTGAAAAAAAGCTGGTTCGATTTCGATCACTTCTATTCCGATATGGCCTTTCCCGATGCCCTGCCCCTCGTGTTTGCCGGCAAGCCGTACCGTCTCTTTGACATAGGCGGGAATACCGCCAAATGGGCTATACGCTGTTGTGCCTACAATCCCGATGTTCATATTACCATCATAGACTTGCCCGGCCAAACGGCAGTTGCGGAAAAAAACGCCGCCGCCGCAGGCTTTGCCGGCAGGATAGACCTGTATCCCTGCGATGTCCTTGACGCCGGAATGAATTTTCCTTCCGGCGCGGATGCCGTATGGATGAGCCAGTTCCTCGATTGTTTTTCACTTGACGATGTAAGCCGTATCCTTGAAAAGACCGGCAGGGCCGCAGGGCCGCAGACCGACATCTGGATACTCGAACCCCTCTGGGATATGCAGCGCTTCGAGGCTTCGGCCTATTCCCTCCAGGCAATTTCCCTCTATTTTACCTGTATGGCCAACGGAAAAAGCAAGATGTACCGTTTTGCGGAACTGAACAACGCCGTTGAAAGAGCCGGCTTTGAACTAAAAACCGCTCACCACAATCTGGGTTCCAATTCCTATTCCCTGCTGCTCTACCGGAAAAGGTAATGAGCGCTCCGGTACCGACTGCGGCGGAGGCTGTTCTGTATGTTTCCCGCTGGACCGCCTGGGCGCCCGGTTTGAAAACTACGGAAGACTGGGGGGAATGGGCGCGGGGGAACCGGCCCATCGAGAAGAGCGGCGCGGGGCCGGCCCTGAAATTCGCCGATCCCCTTTTCCGCCGGCGTCTCAGTCAGATTTCGTGTATGACGGTTCAGGTTCTGCACGATCTTATGCCTTTTGGGGAACAGACGAAAATCGTGTTTGTATCGTTCCGCGGTGAACTTGCCCGGCAACTCAAGATCAACAGGATGCTGGTAAACGAGGGCAGCCTTACGCCCGCGGCTTTTTCGTTCTCGGTTTTCAACGCGCCGCCTGCGCTTGCAACTATTGCCTTGGGCCTTTCCGCCGGTTATTCAGCGGTTTACCCAGCCTATAACCGTTTTGCCGCCGGCCTTCTGGCAGCGGCTGCGCCTATCCTCTGCGGTGATGCGGCGGAAATCGCGCTTGCCTATGCCGACGAGCTTATCCCGCCGGAATACGAAAGCCTCTGCCCTGCCTGCGCCGAGCCCTTTGCCTTCGCCGCTCTTCTTGCGGCAAAACCGGGGGATACCGTCCTGTCCCTGCGCTTCCCGTCCGAGGGAGTGTATGCCGAAACTTCAGACGGCCCGATGGATTCGCCTGCCGCATTCCTCAAGTATCTCTGTCGGAGTTGACAATCCCCGTGGCCTATTGTGAAATGCCGCCTATTTCAAACTATCCGCTCTACATATACCGCGTTATTATGAAATGGTTGTCCTTTCTTGTATTCGGCCTTGCGACACTGCTGCTGGTTCTCCTCGTCTTCCCGCCCATGACGCTGTTTCTGCATCCCAGGGAATGCTTTCTCAAATATGCCCGTATGGTTGTATCGTTCTGTTTCAGCGGTTTTGTCGCCATGATGCACGCAATAGGTATCGTTACGCTGGATGCGGGCGACCGGGAAGTGTGGCGGCATATTTCATCCAAGATTCTGGTGGCCAACCACCCATCCCTCCTGGATGTAGTTATGCTCATCTCCCTTATCCCCAATGCCGATTGCATAGTCAACAATTCTTTACGGTACAATATTGTCCGCTCTGTGATCACGCGCTTGTATATTCTCAATTCCCTCAATTTTGAAGAGCTTACCTCCGCCTGCATCGAATCTCTTAACCGGGGTAACGTTATCATCATCTTTCCGGAAGGAACCCGTACCCCCCGCGGCGGCGAGATCAGGCTGAAAAGAGGCGCGGCGCGTATCTCCCTGCTCTCGGGAAGGAATATTCTGCCGGTACATATAGGCGGAACGGACAAGTGGGGCCTGGGGAAACGCGATCCCTGGGCAGCCTTTAACCATAGGGACAGGTACGTGTACCGTATCAGAATGCTGGACGAAATACCGCCCGGCAGGTACGCAGGGCTGGGGTTGCCCCGTGCGGTAAGGCATCTGACGCAGGAGATACTGGAAGCGCTGACGGACGCCGATATGGAGGTTGCGGCGGGGATACCGGTGAATAGTCAGTAATTCCTTTTGTCCCTGGATAGTCTCCCGGCCATCTTGTCCTCCTCCTATTCTACCAGAGGGGACATTTCTATTGTGGTTTAACATCATAATAAACAACCGCCGCTCCGCCGGCGGGCTTAGGGGAGCTTGATTTTTTTTGGAAAAATAAAGATAAATAAGAGCGTCTCCATAAAGCGGGAAAGCGGTATATTACAAATGCCGAATGGTTCTTTATCGGTGAAGCAAATATGCCGGGGAATCTTGTCTTACCGGATATCAGCCTGTTTTCGCGGGGATGCCGGTCATTCTGTTTATCGGGATTGAAATGGGTGATACTATCGTCCATAGACTATATGCTATAATACGTCTTGTAACAGGTATTGCGCCGGTTATGTTCTTCACCGCGATACTGTTAAGTATTCTGATATTCAAACGGGTTATTGCCCGCCCGGTTTGTATCACGGCGGACAAGCCTTCTCCAGTGGAAATATTCAGGAGGGGGAAATCGGGGAGGTTGCAAGATGAAGAATTTATCGATTAGAACAAAAATTATGTTCGGCTATGGCGCCATGATCCTGCTTATACTTACCATACTTGCGGTATCGGTCGTTACGTCTCTTACGCAGAACAATGATTTGATCCACGTGGACATTATGAATAAGATGCAGATTCAAGCCGAAAACATACTGAACGATTTTTTCTCGGCCCGGATCGAAGCGCAGCGCGTGTTTACCACCGCCGACAGCGAAGCGGAATACCGCAGGGCGCTTAAGTACATAGACAGTGCGATATCGCGCATGGATTTGATGGACGTATATTCCGCCCAGCTTGACCATTTTACGGACGACCTCAACGACAGCATCCGCGCCATGCTTATAAGCGCCCGGGAAGGTATCATGGAAGTGCACGAATACAATGTGCATGTCCAAAACACCATCGCCGTCATGGTCGAGAGCGGCAACGAGATGGCCGTGCGCAGTACCGAGCTTTTTAATATGGCCTTCGCCCTGGCGCGGCGGCGGGCGCTGGAACAGGGGGACGGGCTTGTCCCCTATATGGACGCGGTGCTCCTGCCCAGCCAGAAGTACAGCGAGGCGCTTGACGCCGTGCGCCTTGCCAACCGCGCCTTGGTCTTTACCCATGACATTACCATCGTCCCCAAAATCGACGCGCTGCTTGACCGGGCGGAATCTTACTCGATTCAGGAAAGCGAAGTCATAACCGACGCCGGGCGCGCCGCAATCCGCGCGACGCTGGAGGCGGCCGAACGCTACCGCGCGATGATTCATCAAACCGAAGAAATTATCAAAGCGTCGAACACCAAAATCGCTGAAATACACGGTCTGTTTGACGAGATTTTCGTTTCCATAGAAAACGGCGTGGCGATGCTGGTCGTCCAGGTTGAAGATCTGCTCGATGCCAGTATCGCCGCTTCCCGGTATGTGGTGTTCTTTATGGCGGGCATCGTACTCGTGTCTTTTGTGTTCGGCGTCCTGATCGCCTTCTATTTGGAGCGCACCATCATCAAGGACAGGGCTAAGCTCATCGAAATGAAAGACGCCGCCGAGGCTGCAAGCCGGGCCAAGAGCGATTTTCTTTCCAACATGAGCCACGAGATTCGGACCCCCATGAGCGCCATTATCGGTATGACCGCTATCGCCAAAACCTCAAACGATGTCGAACGGAAGGCTTACTGCCTCTCCAAGATCGAGGACGCCTCCACGCATCTTCTGGGGGTTATCAACGATATCCTGGATATGTCCAAAATCGAAGCCAAAAAGTTTGAGCTTTCCCATGAGATATTCAACTTCGAGCGGATGCTCCAGAAAGTAGTTGCCGTGATCAACTTCCGGGTTGACCAGAAACAGCAGAAGTTCATCGTCCGTCTGGACAAAGACATTCCGCCCATGCTTGCGGGGGACGATCAGCGCCTTGCACAGGTAATCACCAACCTCCTGTCAAACGCGGTAAAATTCACCCCCGAAGGCGGCTCCATCCGGCTGGATACCAAATTCATCGAAGACAAGGACGGGTTCTGTACCATCCAGGTATCCGTCGCCGATTCGGGGATAGGCATAAGCGGGGAACAGCAATCCCGGCTTTTTAATTCCTTTACCCAGGCGGAGAGCGGCACATCCCGGAAATACGGCGGCACCGGCTTGGGGCTGGCCATTTCAAAACAGATCGTGGAGATGATGAACGGGCGGATATGGATCGAGTCGGAACTGGGTAAGGGCGCCACGTTTGCCTTTACCGTCCGTATGGAACGGGCCCCCGCCGGCGAGGTATACGGGATACTGAAACGGGAAAGCCGGTCCCTGAGCATCCTTGCGGTTGACGACGATCCTGAAACCCTGGCATATTTCGGGGAGATCGCCGAACGCTTCGGTTTTCCATACGACCTTGCTTCGGGAGGGGAAGAAGCCATCGCCCTGATAGAAAAAAACGGCCCCTATTCCCTCTGCTTTATCGACTGGAAGATGCCCGGCATAAACGGCATCGAGCTTTCCCGTAAAATAAAGGAAACCGGCGACGGGAAACATTCAATCATCATCATGATTTCCGCCACCGAATGGAGCGTCATAGAGAATGACGCAAAAAGCGCCGGGGTGGACAAGTTCCTGTCCAAGCCCTTCTTCCCCTCCAGCATTATGGACTGCATCAACGACTTCCTGGGGACGGAGTACAACCGGACCAACAACGAAATCGCGGAGGATGACACGGGCTGTTTCGACGGATACCGGCTTCTGCTGGTTGAAGACGTGCAGATTAACCAGGAGATAGTCATGGCCTTTCTGGAACATACAAAACTGGAAATTGACTGCGCGGGCAACGGCGCCGAAGCCCTGGCCGTATACAGCGCGGAACCGGGGAAATACGACGTTATCCTCATGGATGTCCAGATGCCCGAAATGGACGGCTTTGAAGCCACCTGCCGGATCCGGACTTTTGAACATGAGCGCCAAAAGCCCCCGGTTCCAATAATTGCGATGACCGCCAATGTTTTCAGGGAGGATATTGAAAAATGCCTCGCCGTGGGGATGAACGACCATCTGGGCAAGCCCATAGCCCCCCATGAGATGATGACCAAACTGCGCCGCTATCTGTCCGAAAGGGCGGAACAGGCCGGAAAAACCGGCAATCCCGAAACAAGACGGTAAACCGGGCGGGCGGGGAACGCCCTGTATGCCCGCCGGGGTTCGGCAGGCTCAAGACGCCTCCGCCCCGCCTGCGGAACGGTCTCCCGCAGACTCACCTGCGCTTTTCAAGAATAGTACGGACAATTTCGGCAAAACCGTCGCCGCATTCGCGGGATGCGATAAAGGCCGGAAGCTGCCTGATAAGGCCGCCGTACCGGAGGACGTTGGCCACGCCGCAGGCCAGCGGAAAGCGGGCGAACATAGGCTCGTCGTTGGGGGAATCTCCGGCAAAGAGCACCTGGCGGTCCCCCGTACTGCTTTCCCAACCGAAACGGCTTTTAAGAAATTTTTCCGCCATTGAAAGTTTGTCGTACATTCCCATCCATATATTTACATGAATGGACGAAACCTTTGCCGTCGCGCCTTCCTCGCACGCGATAGTCTTAACCCGTTCAGCCGTTTCCAGGGGCAATACCGGATCCTCCTCGGCAAAATCCAGGGCCAGATCAAAGAGCCGCGCAAACTGATCCTTGGCCTGACGCAAGCCGGGGACCTCCGCCAGGGCCCGCTCTTTGATACGCGCCAGAGCGGGGTGATCGTTACGCACGGCCTGGGGGTGGTATTCAGCCTTTAACACCGGCTTCCCCCGCGAATTGCGCTCCTCCCAGAACACAAACGCGCCATTCTCCCCTACAACCCCGTCAACCGGCCATTCACGGGCAATAAGATCGCACCAGCCGGCCGGCCTGCCGGTAACGGGGATCACCTTGAACCCCGCTTCCCTCAGCCGCCACAGCGCGGTGTAGGAAGAGGCAAGGAGCTTCCCCTCCCGCGTTAAGGTATCGTCTATATCCATAAGGATGAAGCGCAGCGCGCGCGCTTCATCTCCTGTCATCTCTGATAGCGCTTTCATTCCCCTATTATACAAAAAAATGGAAAAAAGGTAACTATAAAGCTATAATATTATTATTGAACATACTTGTGGTTTTTGTTTAAATTTTATTTTGTTTGTGCCGATTGAATAAGAAGAGGAGGGATGTGCCGTGGACGATCATCTTATGGATGAACAGGAAAAGGATCTGTTTGTCCGTATTTTCAGACAGCTCGGAGCATATAAGGACCCTTATCAATCTATATCGGGTATTTTAAAAGAAACCTGTAATTTTTTTGGTTTTTTTTGCGGGTTCGTATATGAAGCGGATAGCGGTCAGATATTCCATCTCTGCGAGCACTACCTCGGTTATGAAATAAACCTTATTGATGAATTTAGCCTTAATGATGTTCTTGACGAGCAGGAACTGGATAAGATGATCCGGCAGACGGGGGTAATTATATACCTTAACACACGGCAGAATACCCTGGGTGCAAAATTTCTCAAAATATTCTCCGCGCAAACCCTCGTCATGGTTCCGGTGATCTTTGAAAATAAGAATCCCGTCGCCTTTGTAGGCATGATGGACAGGCGCCGCCCCATACGCCTTTCCAAGAAGGAAATAGACGATACCGATGCGGTACTTTCTGTCCTGGCCGGGCATATCAAGACGCGGGTCTACCAGAAACGTCTGGAACTGTCCCGAATTTCTATGCAGAGTATTCTGGATAACTCCGGCATTGAAATATATGTAAACGATTTTTCTACGGGAGAAATCCTCTTTGTCAATAAATCCATATCCGATACTTACGGCGGCAATCTTCTGGGCAAATACTGCCGGGATGTCTTTTCCCCCGAAGCATTGGGGACGTGCCCTCAGTGCGTCAAGGACAAATTGCTCGACAAGGACGGCAACCCGGCCGGGACTATAAACAGGGACTGGCAGCGCCCTTTGGACGGCGCGTGGTTCAGGGTTCTCAACACCGTCTTCCGCTGGGTAGACGGACGGCTTGTGCATCTGTCCAGCAGTATCAACATCACCGAAAATAAGAAGAATGAGGAACTTATCCACCGTTTGGCGGAGCATGATTCCCTTACGAGCCTCTATAACCGGCGTAAATTTATAGACGATTTAAGAACGGCCATAACTTCCATGAGGGATCAAGGTACTACCGGCTATCTTCTCTTTATGGACCTTGACGATTTTAAGCATATCAATGATGACATGGGCCACATGGAAGGGGATGCCCTCCTCTGCTGTATCGCGGGGTATCTGTGCGAAAACGAATATCTGATAGGTACGCCCTACCGATATGGCGGTGATGAATTTGCCGTCATAGCCCGCAACAAGACGAAGGAGGAACTGTTCCGTATAAAGGATACGATCCTGGAACGTTTCTCCCATAAGTGGCAGTTGCATACACACGAAGGGCTCTGCGGTATCAGCATAGGGGCGGTTCTTATCCCCGACGGGGAGCGTGAGGCGGAGGAATTTATCCGGGCGGCAGATACGGCCATGTATGCGGTAAAGAAGGGCGGTAAACACAATTTCAGGCTGGCTTGATCATATATCGACTATCCATTTTCTTTTCTCTCGTTTATAATGAATGATTATGCCGCATACGAGAACCGCCGTCGAGATTGCCGTACTTGTAAACCAAAAACTTGAACGTATGATACCGCTCCTCACGCCGGTGGGCGCCGGGCTGGGCATTTTCTTCCCGAAGTTTTTTATTCTGCTGCGGCCCTTAGCTCCCTGGCTTTTCAGCCTTATGACGCTTTCCGGCGCCTTAAAACTGCGCACGCGGGAAATGGGGGCGGTTCTTAAAAACCCGCTGCCGTTGCTGCTGTTCTTTATTTCCGCCCACACTATTATGCCTGTACTGGTACTCTTGATTTCAAGGATCGCCTTCCGTAATGATACGGAGATCATTTCCGGCTATATCCTGCTTTATGCAACGCCGACCGCCGTAACCGGCTTTGTCTGGAGTTCCATTTTTCACGGCGATCCCGCCCTGTCCCTTGCGCTTATCCTGCTGGACACGCTGGTGTCGCCGTTTGCCGCCCCCGCTACGGTATCCCTGCTCCTGGGTGCGTCGGTGATCTTCAATGCCGGCGGCATGATCCTTTCGCTTATTCTGATGGTGGTTATCCCAACGGTCGTCGGTGTAGGCGCAAACGAAATAAGCGGGGGCAGGATACCTGACGCGGTCTGCCCCTACCTGACGCCCTTTAGCAAAATCTGCATACTCTGCGTTATCGCCGCCAATTCCGCGGCTGTCGCTCCCCAGATACACTTTGAAAGCCTCCGAATATGGATCATCGTCATCTGCTGCATCTGCTTTACCTGCCTTGGATTCCTCCTGGCAAAACTTGCCGGCCTTGTAAGCCGCCTGAACTATGAAAAACAGGCTTCCGTCTTTTTTGCATCGGGGCTGCGCAACACGACGGCGGCAATGACCATAGCCATTGAATACTTTCCGCCGGGAGCCGCGCTTCCCGCCGTCATGGGGATCATCTTCCAGCAATCCATGTGTGCTATCATGGGAAGACTTTTAATGCGGAAGAAATGAAGAACCCAGGAGCAGATCCGCGGACTTACATTTCCAGTCTCGCAGGTTGCTTTTTCCGAATAAATATCATAAGGTGGGTATCATTATGAAAGTACATGTTTATATTTCTAACTTAAAAGACAATGAATTTGATTACACTATCGAAAATCCAAATGGTGATAGTCAATACGCTCCAAAACCAATAAGCCCTTCGGTAAGGATATATGAACTATATGACGACATTGTTCACCAAGTGCTTCACCACAACGAAAATACGAAACAAACGGATTGGGGCACTTTTGTTATTAAATTAACAAACACGGACTTGATAAATTTTCTGTCTAAAGAAGAATATAAAAGGGGAAATAGAATTTTTGAAGAAATCTATCATAAAAAAACGCCCGCTTTTATTGACGGTAACACCCTCCTTGATTCGGCAAAAAAATTAGAAGACGGTGAATATTTACTTGTAGCACAAGAATTATCTTAACACCACTATTTATGGAAACATTGTTCAAAGACAAACAGGCAAGATAATTTCTTAAAACCTTCACTATGCAAACTGCCGTCGGACTTAAAGTCCGCGCAGCCCCGATAATCGGTTTTTTTGTATAAATATACAAAAAAACCCCAAAAATGCAACAAACTGCTGCTTTACCTACTTGTATTTTATGGAAACCTTACCTATACTATTATAATCTTTTTAATTTGGAGGTTTTGAATGAAAAAAGGTCTTTTAGTTGTTCTATGCGTACTGCTTGCCGTATCCGCCCTCTTTGCCGCCGGCGGCCAGCAGGGTCGTACCCCGTCAGGCGGAAAGGCGCCGATGGAATTTATTATCGGGAACGGGACGGAGATCCAGTCCATTGACCCAAGCCAGATCGAGGGCGTACCCGAACACCGGGTCTACAAGGCTCTCTTTGAAGGGCTTGTGGGCCATGATCCCAAAACGAACAAGGCGGTTCCCGGAGTCGCGGAAAGCTGGACCATTAGCCCGGACGGCTCTGTTATCACCTTTAAGATCCGTAGCGGTATCACCTGGAGCGATGGTACGCCGATTACGGCCCAGACCATCGTGGATTCCTGGCTCCACCACCTGAACCCCACCACCGGTTCCAAATACGCGTATATGCCGGGCATGGTCGTTAAAGGCGCCGATCTCTACAACACCAAGGGCGGCAAGCCTTCGGATGTGGCAATTCGTGCGGTAAACCCCAACACCTTTGAGGTAACGCTGGTCGGAAACGTTCCCTATGCCCTTGATATGTTTGCCCACTACGCGTTCTCCCCGTTGCCCATGCACACCATTCAGAAATACGGCGACGACTGGATCAAAAAAGAAAACATCGTCAGCAACGGCCCCTTTGTCCTTCAGGAATGGATCCCCAATGACCGCCTCGTGGTGGTTCCCAACGATAAGTACTGGAACAAGGCAAACGTGTTCCTGACCAAGATAACCTTCCTCCCCATTGAGGATACCAACACCGCATATCAGGCATTCAAAAACGGCGAAATTGACTGGAGTACCAACATTCCCCTGGCGCTCATCGACGAACTTAAACTCACCAAAGACTACCATGTTGCCACCCAGTTGGGTTCTTATTTCTACTATGTGAACGTCAACCACCCCATCCTCAAGGATGTGCGGATCCGCAAGGCTCTGTCCATGTCCTTTAACCGCCAGGAACTTATAGACCGGGTAGTGAAGGGCGGTCAGGTACCCGCCTTTGCCTTGGCGCCGCCCATCGGCGAGTATAAGCCCGCAACCGGTACCGGTTACGATGTTGCCACCGCAAAACGGCTCCTGGCCGAAGCAGGGTATCCTGACGGCAGGGGATTGCCGACTTTCACCATTATCTACAATACGCTGGACAGCCATAAGGTTATCGCTGAATACCTGCAACAGGTATGGAAGAACACCCTCGGCGTCAACGTAACCCTCCAGAACCTTGAATGGGCAACCTTCCTTGAGGAACGGAAAACAAGCCGTATGGAACTGGGCCGGGCCGGCTGGATTGCCGATTATCCCGACGCGCAGAACTTCCTTGACCTCCTCATCACCGACGGCGGCAATAACGACGGCCACTACAGCGATCCCGAATACGACCGGCTTATCAGGCGGGCGTCCGAACTCCCCGGCGGGGCGGAACGGGACAATATACTGCACCAGGCCGAGGAAATCGCCGTTACCCGCGATCAGGCCATCATCCCCATCTACTACTATGTGTCCCAGAACATCATCGATCTGGACAAATGGGACGGCTGGTGGACCAATCCGCAGGATGTTCACCCCTGGGTCGGTATAAAGCGGAAGTAAGGAGCGGGCTATGGGGCGGTTCATTTTACGGAGACTGGTAAGTATCATTCCAACGATGTTTGTTATCGTTACCCTGAGTTTCTTTATGATGCGCCTTGCCCCGGGGGGCCCTTTTTCCAGCGAGAAAGAGGTGCCCCAGGCCGTCCTTGAAAATTTGCTCAAAAAATATCATTTGGACGAGAGCCTGCCCCGGCAGTACCTGCGCTTTTTGGGCGATGTGCTGCGTGGGGACCTCGGCCCTTCGTTTACCAATAAAGATTTTACGGTAAACGATCTTATCGCCCAGAGTTTGCCCAATTCGATAATCCTGGGGCTTACGTCCCTTGCCTTCGCGCTGGTAGCAGGCGTAACAGTCGGCATCATTTCGGCGCTCAGGCAGAATTCCGCTTTGGATTACAGCACTATGTCGCTGGCGGTAATGGGGATTTCAATACCCCTCTTTGTAGCCGGACCTGTTTTAATGTTGATCTTCGCCGTAAAGTTGAAATGGCTCCCTACCTCCGGCTGGATAACCGGGCGGAACGGACTTGCCGCCCTGATTTTACCCGCCTTTACCCTTTCCATGCCCTATTTTGCCTACATCGCCCGCCTTTCCCGCGCAAGCATCGTAGAAACCCTGCGTTCAGACTACATCCGTACCGCCCGCGCGAAAGGGCTTTCCATGCCCGTCATTATGGTAAAGCATGTCCTCAAGGGTGCGCTCCTCCCCGTGGTAAGCTACCTGGGGCCTGCCTGCGCGGGTATTGTTACAGGCTCGGTTGTGGTGGAAAGCATTTTTTTGGTACCCGGTCTCGGCACCTTTTTTGTACGCTCGGCGCTGAATCGCGATTACACCCTGATCATGGGTACGATCATTGTATATTCAAGTATCCTTGTGGTAATGAATTTTATTGTGGATATTATTTACGGATTCCTTGATCCGCGTATATCATATAAATAATAACCCGCTGGGGGAGGCTTATGCTCTTTTCGCGCAAAAAAGTTGACGCGGCGCTCAACGAGTTTAATCAGAATGTAAAACCTGTTTCCCTTACCCAAGACGCATGGAAACGGCTTAAAAAAAACAAGATGGCGGTTTTCGGTTTAACCATAGTCCTGGTCTATATTTTCATTTCGATTTTCGCTCCCCTTTTGCCGATCTATCCCTACGAACGGCAGGAGATCAGGCATATATACCTGCCCCCGTCCCTGGAAAGCGCCGGTACGGTTATGCTCCGGACCAGGGAAGCCTACCTTGCCCGCGTCATGGAGCGGGAAGGCCGTTCCGAATACAACGAGGCGGAACGGACGGAGCTTGAGGAAATGCGCGCCGATATTGAAACAAATCCCCTCCATAAACGGGTGTATATATGGGGTACGGATATACTTGGACGGGACGTGTTCTCCCGCGTTATTTACGGCGGGAGAATTTCCATAGGCATAGGCGTACTCGGTACCATTACGGCGCTTTTTATCGGTATTTTTTTCGGCGCGGTTGCCGGCTATGCCGGAGGCCGTATCGACAACCTTATCATGCGCTTTGTCGACGTTATGTACGGCCTGCCCTATATGCTGGTGGTTATCATCATGATGGCGATCATAGGACGCAATGTTTTTATCCTTTTTGTGGCCATTGCCCTGGTATCGTGGCTTACCATCGCGCGGGTGGTGCGCGGGCAGATTATCAGCCTTAAAAACGCCGAATTTGTTCAGGCGGCCCAGTCCGTAGGGGCGGGCACTCCCCGGATTATCCGCAGCCACCTTATCCCCAATACTCTGGGAATCATCATCGTATACGCAACCCTTTCCCTGCCCTCGTTTATAATGAACGAAAGTTTTTTGTCCTTTTTGGGGCTTGGCGTTTCCGCTCCTCTGGCATCCTGGGGTTCCTTGGTTTCAGAGGGGGTAAAGGGAATGGAACTCTACCCTTGGCTGCTCATCGCCCCGGCGGCGGCAATGACCACCTTTCTTTTTGCCATGAATTTCCTGGGGGACGGCCTTCGGGATTCCTTTGATCCCCAGAGCAAGAACAGGACCTAACGAGGAGGCGGCCATGACAGATGTGGAAAAACCGGACCCGCCGGTCCCGGACCAAAAGGCCGGTGAGACGGTCCTTGAGGTAAAGAATCTTCAGACCTACTTTTTTACCGACGAAGGGGTGGTTAAGGCCGTGGACGACGTTTCCTTTTCCCTGCGGAAAGGGGAGGTTATGGGGATAGTGGGCGAATCGGGATCGGGAAAATCGGTAACGAACCTTTCGGTTATGAACCTGATACAGAGCCCTCCGGGGAAGATCATGGGCGGGGAGGTTTTTTTCCATGACGAGGATATCCTTAAAATGGACAAAAAACGGATCCGTTCTATCAGGGGCGCTAAAATCTCCATGATCTTTCAGGACCCCATGACAAGCCTCAATCCTTTTCTGCGTATCTCTACCCAGATGTTAGAAACCCTGCAATTACACCAAAAGCTCTCCAAAAAAGAAGCGCGGAAAAGGGCGGTGGAAATGCTCACGCTGGCCGGCATCCCCGCGGCGGAAGAACGGATAGACGCCTATCCCCACCAGTTTTCAGGCGGCATGTGCCAGCGGGTAATGATAGCCATGGGGCTTTCCTGCAACCCGGAGATACTCATCGCCGACGAGCCTACCAGCGCCCTGGATGTAACTATCCAGGCCCAGATACTGGACCTTATCAAAGACCTTACCAGGCAATTCGGTACGGCGGTGATCCTCATCACCCACTCCCTGGGCGTGGTGGCGGGAATGTGTGATACCATCTATGTGATGTACGCCGGCAGGATCGTGGAACGGGGTTTTACGGCGGATATATTCGAGAACCCCCGGCATCCCTATACGCGGGGGCTTATCAAGTCGGTGCCCCGGCTGGACCGTCCGAATTCGGAACGGCTCTTTTCTATCCCCGGACAACCGCCGAATGTGATAGACCTTCCCCCCTGTTGTCCCTTCTTTCCCCGTTGTTCCGAGGCGCAGGAGATATGCAAGACCGATTACCCGGAGGAGGCCGATTACGGGAACAGCCACTGGGCACGCTGTTGGGGGAGTAAGCCATGAGCGATTTACTGGAAGTTAAGGATCTGTGTATGTATTTTCCCGCGGGAAGCAGCGGTTTCTTTAAACGGGAAAAGCGTTTTATCTATGCGGTTGACGGGGTTTCCTTTTCTCTCAAAAAAGGAGAAACCCTGGGCCTTGTAGGGGAATCGGGCTGCGGAAAATCAACGGTGGTCCGCGCCCTCTCAAGACTCTACACCCCTACATCGGGGGATGTGTACCTTAACGGGAAGAACCTTTCCGCCATGAACAGGCGGCAATTACTGGAGGCCCGGCGGAATATGCAGCTTGTCTTCCAGAACCCCTACGCATCCCTCAACCCCCGCATGACCACCGGAGACATCATAGCCGAACCTATGCGCATCTACAAAAAACTCAAGCTCCTGGACATGACCGACGGGGATATTGAGGCCCGTGTCGAAAACCTTATGGACCTGGTAGGGCTCCTCAAGTTCTACAAGAACCGCTACCCGCACGAATTCTCCGGCGGCCAGCGTCAGCGCATCGGGATAGCCCGATCCCTCGCCCTCAACCCCCAACTGGTACTTGCGGACGAACCTGTATCCGCCCTGGATGTCTCCATTCAGGCGCAGATACTGAACCTCTTCAAGGATATTCAGAAGGAAATAGGACTGTCCTACCTCTTTATTGCCCATGACCTCGCGGTTATCGAGTACATATCGGACCGGATCGCGGTTATGTACCTGGGAAAAATTGTGGAGATCAGTGATTACCGTGATCTCTATCAAAACCCGGTACACCCCTATACCCAGGCCCTGCTGTCCTCGGCGCCCATACCCGATCCCAAAATTGAGGCCAAACGGCAGCGGATTATCCTTACCGGGGACGTACCTTCCCCGAACATACGCCGTCCGGGCTGCTATTTTTACGACCGCTGCCCCCGCCGGATGGATAAATGTAAAACCGATCAGCCGGAGTTAAAATCGGTCTCGGCGGAAAAGAGCGATCACAGAGCCGCCTGTTTTCTCCAGTAAAGCAGCGGAGGGAGTATCGGTTTGCGCTCTGCTCCGCGGAGGCTCATTGATAAAAAATTACATATAATATAGAATAAGGTTATGACTGAAAAGATTTTTACCGTTTTGGATCTGCTCAATCTTGAATTCAAGGCGCACAATGCACTTAACCTGCGTTGTTTGGGCGGAAGAAAAGGTTTAAACCGTGAGATAAGTATACCGGAACTTAACCGGCCCGGCCTTGCCCTTTCAGGGTTTTTCGAGTTCTTTGCCTACGACCGTTTGCAAATTTTCGGGCGGGGGGAAGCGGCATATATACAGAAACTTGAAGCGGAGAATAAAATTGAAACCATACAGCAGATGTTCAGTTATACTCTACCCTGTTGCATTTTTACCCATAATCTCAGCCCCGGCAAGACTTTTTTTGAAATAGCCGAGAAATCCCGCTGTCCTATCCTGCAGACCGATATCAATACCACTGAGTTTACTATCCGTATTATCCGTATCTTGTCGGCTATATTTTCCCCCCAGCAGACCATCCACGGGGTGCTGGTCGAAGTTTATGGTATTGGAATACTCATCCTGGGAGATTCCGGCGTCGGTAAAAGCGAAACCGCCCTGGAGCTTATCAAGCACGGGCATAGGCTGGTAGCGGATGACGTTGTCGAGATGCACTGTGTAAACGGCAATGTTCTTATGGGGGCGGGAGCAAACAAGATAATAGGCCATCACATGGAGATCCGCGGGCTTGGTATCCTCAATATAACCCATCTTTTCGGAGTCGGGGCCATACGGGACCGCAAGCAGGTTCAGCTTGTCGTGATCCTTGAAGAATGGAACCCTAAGAAGATGTACGACAGAATCGGTACGGATGAAAAAGTAATGGAGATTCTGGGCGTCAGCATCCCTAAACTGGAAATTCCGGTAAAACCCGGACGGAATATTCCTGTTATCATAGAAACTGCCGCCATGAACGAAAGGCTCAAACAAATGGGGTATAATTCGGCCAAAGAATTTAACCAGAATATCCTTAAATGGATAGAAAGTGATACCGCCCGTTCAGTCTATTTCGGCAGTGAAGATATTATCTAGCAGTTTGTTGTTCAAAGATATTTTCAAAGGATCTTACTATGACAGAGAAAACCATAATAGTATCCAACAGGGCGGGGATCCATGCCCGTCCTTCAGCTTTGCTGGTGCAGACATCCAAAAATTTTAACTGTAGTATCTACTTTGAAAGGGGTAACGACAGGATAAATGCCAAGTCAATTTTGGGTATTATTACGCTGGGCGCCGCCTACGGAACAAAGATACGGATTATTGCCGACGGCGAAGATCCGGCGGAAGAGATAGAGGCGGTGGAAGCCTTGACCGAACTTTTTGAATCGAAATTTGAAGAGGAGTAAGGCGCGATATTTTGAAGACCGTCCGCACCAGACCTGAGCATTTTTTTATCAATGTTCGGGGACTGCTTCTCATATATATGGTTCTCTGCATACTTTCTATACTTCTTTCGCGTGTTTTTATTAACGAGATACTACAGAAGGGGAACGCGCCCGAACTGCTCAACCTGGTTATCTTCTTTACCATTCCGGTTATACTCGTGGTTTTTCTGGCTGTTTCCATTTTCAGCCTCTTTCAGGATCTGCTGGTCCGCAGGCTGGGAAGTAAATTCCAGTTGCGTCTTCTCGTTTATTTCCTTCTTGCGGTGGTGCTTGCGGCGGCCCCGGTAACAATCATAACGCTTCAGTCGGTGAACGAACTTATACGATTCTGGAAAACCACCGATATGACTGCCGCCATGCAGGAAGCCCAGAAATTCAGTCTGGAAAATTATGCGCTGCACCTTGAAAAAATGGAAGCAATAGTCAAACAGACCGATTTTGAAGGTTTTATGATACTCTACGCGGTTTACGACGAAGAAATGCCGCCGCTAGGCGGGCAGGGTAAAGGGCGGGGGCAAAATAACCGGGGCATCGAAGGAAACCCCTCTGCGGGGCTGCCCGGCGGCATAGCCGCTCTGGAAGATTTTACCCTGCAAAACGACGGCTCATGGAAGAAGCTGCGCTATGCGGGGGACGCCGGGCTCAGGCTGGAAACGCTTCCCCGCAGTGTCCAGGCCGGCATTATGGGCCGCGAAATGCCCCGCGATACGGACACTATCCGGTATGTTACCTTTCCCGAACCCGGTTTAGCCCGTGTAATCAGCTACAACCTGGGAAATGGTTTTGATAAGGCCAATCAGATCATCGAATCTGAAAAAGCCCGTTTTGAGGTAATTTCATCGCTGCAAATCAAGATAGATACCATCCTCTTTATCTACTACGGCATATTTTTTCTGCCTATCCTGCTTATGACGGTGATTGTTACCGTCTCGTTTTCCCGCCGGATAACCGCGCCCATTATAGAAATTGCCGAAGCTACCAAAAAGGTTGCCGAAGGGAATCTTGATATTCAGATTTTATCCCGTCCGGGGGATGAACTGGGGAACCTTATCCGTTCATTCAATACAATGGTCAAGGAACTCGAAAAATCACGCACCGCCTTGCTCAAGGCTGAAAAGATATCTGTCTGGCAGAATATGGCCGAGCAGCTCGCCCACGAGATAAAGAATCCGCTTACCCCAATACGGCTTTCGGCGGAACGGCTCATGCGGAGATGGAACACCGATCCCGAACGCATAGGGGAG
Organism: Treponema sp.; assembly: GCA_031276295.1. Classification (GTDB taxonomy): domain Bacteria; phylum Spirochaetota; class Spirochaetia; order Treponematales; family Breznakiellaceae; genus JAISNI01. The sequence continues at coordinate 11,113 of JAISNI010000179.1, read as the reverse complement.
GTTCTTGAAGATTCTGTTTTTGCCATTATCCAGGAAGTAGATGGACTTTCAACCCTGCTTACCGAGTTCCGTACCCTCTCGCGGCCTATGGAACCCTCACAGTCATGGACCGTTCTAAGCGAAGCAATCGAAGAAACCGTTGCACCCTATCATACTTCCTACCCGCAGGTTGAATTCAACATAGAACATATAGCAGACGGTGTTTCCGTTAAGATAGATAAGCACCGCATGGTCCAGGTACTCACCAATCTTATTATCAACGGAATACATGCAATGAATGAAAAAGGGACTATTGAGATACGAACCGATCTTGTAAAAAAACGGGAAAGCCGCTATATTAGGATAAGCATTCGTGATACAGGTACAGGCATTAAAAAGGAAGATGAAAAAAACATCTGGACACCGCATTTTACCACCAAGGACTCAGGTACCGGTTTGGGCCTCTCCATAGTTGAACGTATAGTCAACGCTCACGGGGGAACCATCTACTTCAATACCAAAGAGGGGACGGGTACTACTTTCTTTATCGATCTGCCCTTGGGGGAAAAAGATAAATGAGGTTCGGACAAAAAGCTATAAAGGAGAGGTTCTTTCAAAGCTGAAGGGACCTCGGGATGCAGCCGGTTTTGTTATATTCAAGCAGCAGCAAAGGCAGGAGATATGGCCAGTATATTAATCATAGACGATGAATCCGGGATTCGCCGTACCTTGGCCTCTATTCTGGAGGACGAAAAGTACAGGGCTTTTACCGCCGAAGACGCCCTTATCGGTATTGGCATACTGGAACGCGAATCTATCAGTCTGGTCTTTCTCGACGTACTGCTGCCAAATCTCGGAGGGCTTGAAGCTCTGGAACGGATACGCAAGGGATGGCCCCAGTTGGAAGTAGTGGTCATGTCGGGACATGCCAATGTCGATATGGCGGTGCGCGCGGTAAAACTGGGGGCCTTCGATTTCCTGGAAAAGCCGCTTTCCCTTGATAAAGTGCTGACGGTCTGCCGCAATGCCCTAACCCTGCAACACCTGCGCAAAGAGAACCGGGAACTGAAAAAGAAATCCCGGTTTGCGGGGGACGAAATAGTGGGGGTGAGCGCAAAAATAGAGGAAATACGGGTGCTGATACGTCAGGCCGCGGCCAGCGATGCCCGTATCCTTATTACCGGGGACAACGGCACGGGCAAAGAGCTTGTTGCCCAGGCTATACATCAGCTTTCGTCCCGTACCGATAAGGCCTTTATCGAGGTGAACTGCGCCGCCATTCCTGACACCCTCATCGAAAGCGAGCTTTTCGGCCACGAGAAGGGAGCCTTTACCGATGCCGTCTCCAGCCGTAAGGGCCGTTTTGAAATGGCCGACGGAGGTACGCTCTTCCTTGACGAGATAGGGGATATGACCCTTATGGCCCAGGCAAAGGTACTGCGGGCAATTCAGGAGCAGAAAATAGAACGGGTCGGCGGTGAAAAAACCATAGACGTTGACGTGCGGATCGTAGCGGCAACCAACAAGAATCTTGTAAAGGAATGTGAGGAAGGTAGATTCCGGCACGATCTCTTCTTCCGGTTGAATGTTATTCCAATTCAAATCCCTCCGCTCAGGGAGCGGCAGGAGGATATTCCCCTGCTGCTCTTCCATTTTTTAAGCGGTATGGAGATGGAAAACATTGAATTTGACGACAGCGCCTTGCGGATACTTACCGCCTACGAATGGCCGGGCAATGTACGGGAGTTGCGTAATTTTGCGGAAAGGGTGGCGGTGATGCACCGGGGAAACAGGCTTGGGGATAAGGCGGTTACCGATCTTCTGCAAAAAACCCCCGCGGCCCTGCCGGGTACTTTGAAAAACGCCTGGGGAACGGGGGTGGGTGTTGAAAGTAACGCCGGCCATCCTTTCCCGGTAAAAATCCTTGAAATGCGCTATAATGATGCCAAAGAGGCCTTTGAAAAATTTTATTTAGAATACCAACTCTGCAGAAACGACGGTATAATAGCACGGACGGCAGAGACGCTGGGTATTTATCCAAGTAATCTCCACGCTAAATTGCGTAAATATCAGATCACCAACGGAGGGAAAAACGCCCTTTCAGAGAAAAAATAGGGCAATTTGGGTTTATGAGGCTTCAAACAGACTTTTCCGGACAGGTTTCAAAACCCAGCCGAAACAGGCCGAATGGTTATTATTTTATTTTCATTTGCAGCATTAAAAGAGGTAATTTATATAAAAAGGGAAAACAATGAAAGAAATTACTAAACGCCAGCAAGAAGTATTAACATTTATCGCGGATTATATCGAATCTCATAATTATCCACCAACCATACGGGAGATTGCCCAGCATTTCTCTATCTCGGTAAAGGGAGCGCATGATCATATAACTGCCCTCAAAAAAAAGAACCGGATTAAAACCAACGATAAGCACTTTAGAACCATAGAACTGATTAGGGATATTGAAGATGCGGGCAGCGATTCTTTTAGGGCCATTCCCCTGCTGGGAACGGTAGCCGCAGGAAGGCCAATTCTATCGGAGGAAAACCTGGACGGAACGATTGCCATTCATATATCCATGCTGAAAAGGAACAGCGAATATTTTGCCCTTAGGGTACGGGGAGATTCCATGGAAGGCGCCGGCATCCAGGACGGGGATACGGCGATAATTGAAAGGCAGCCCGTGGTTCAGAACGGCGAAATTGCCGTTGTCCAGATGGATGACGCGGTAACCCTTAAAACGTTTTACCGCGAAAGCGCGCGTATCTGCTTACAGCCGGCAAATCCCCGCTATTCTCCGATCTATGTAAGCCAGGATCTGCGTATTCTGGGGCGACTTTCCCATATCATCCGTCTTTACTGAGGACTGAAGTTTCAATGGCCAAAGGCAGCACCTATATCTTTCTGGGGCCGGAAATAGGCGAGAAAGAAGAGGCAATACAGGAAATCCGCCGGAAATTGCAGGGCTCGCGCCGCGCCGTGGAGGAAATGTCCTTTTACGCGGGAGAAACAACGGTACCTGGTATAGTTTCCATCCTCCGCAACGGTTCTCTTTTTGCCGACGCACGGCTCTTTCTGATAAAAAATGCGGAAGTTCTGAAAAAAAAGGAAGAAACCGAGTCCATTGCGGCCTATATCAAAACCCCGCAGGATGATACGGTCCTTATCCTTATCTCGGAAAATACCGTTATAGACAAAGTCATTGAAAATGCCGCAGGCGCAGCCGGCAAAAAGCTCTTCTACGAATTGTTTGAAAACCGTAAAATTGAATGGGTCGCTACCTTTTTCAGCAGACAGGGATGCAGGATAAGCGAAGACGGCATTACGGCTATCCTCGAAATGGTAGAGAACAATACCGAAGCTCTCAGACGGGAATGTTCCCGTCTTATACTCTTTCTGGGTAAGGAGAAAGTCATTGAAGCTGAGGATGTGGAAAAATGGCTTTCCCATACAAGGGAAGAATCGGCCTTTACCCTCTTTTCGCGTATAGCTTCAGGCGATTTCTCCAAAAGCCTTGAATCGATGCGGACCCTCCTGGCTGCAAAGGAAACACCCATAGCTATTTTCGGCGGCCTTGCCTCGTGTTTTAGAAAGCTCCGCAGTTACGCCCATCTCCTTGAAGAAGGCCGGGGCTACGACGATTTTGAACTGAAAAAGATCGGTCTTGGCCATCCTAAATCACGGCAGGACTATACCCAGGCTCGGCGCCGCTACGATGCCGATGCCTGCCTTGCCCTGATTGCCGAATACGATTTCAAAATCCGCTCAACAGGATCGGCTTTGGAAGCATTAACTATGGACATTTTCCTCTATAAGTTGATGTACTCCGCCAAACCTCGGCAATAGCTACGGAAACTTTAAACGGGATAAGGAACATCGCGGAAGGAAAATTCGGCCATAGCCTTGTCTATATCACGGCAGATACTTTCGTCTATACTACGGTTCCCTGCCATATCAAAAAGAATTTTCATCGTATCTTCGTGGCTCCGCTGCGGATGATAGGGCCGTTCTTCACTTACCGCCTGGTAGATATCTATGCAGGCTAAAAGACGGGAGTTAAAGTCCAACTCATCCGCTGTTTTTCCAAAGGGGTAGCCCGTGCCGTTCAATTTTTCATGGTGAAAAGACGCCCAGTTACGGATAGACTCAAGGCCGTCAATACCGTCAAGCATCTCCCAGGTTTTGGCTACATGGCTTTGAATGATGCGGAATTCGTCATCAGTCAGCTTATTGGGCTTTTCGAGTATGGAGGTTGGTATAGTCAGCTTGCCGAGATCGTGGAGCGCCGCCGCCAGGTAGAGCTGCAAGCAGTGTAAACGATTATATTTGTAGTAGTTACCCATAAGCCAGGCTTTATTTGCTATCTGGGTAGAATGGCGCCGAGTAAAAGCCGATTTGTAGTCGATGATACGGGTAACAAATTCCGCCAGATGCAGGATAAAATCATCCTCCATATCAATGGTCCAAGCGGGAATGTACCGCGCCGCGGTTTCGGCAATCCTGTCGTCGTACAGCGAGCGGAGCATCTCCTCATCCAGTATCTGCCACAGCGCCGTTACGGCTCGCGCCGTATAATGAACCCCGGTATTTTTTGCTACCTCCTGCCGTATCAAGGGCAGGTCCGCAAGAGGAACATGCTGAAGTTGTCTGGTTACATCAAGTGAATCGGCAATACAGATAAGCTCGGCGCCCAAGGGGTATTCCCCTTCCTGTTTATGATACGGCCCCGAACCGTTCGCCCATTCATGGTGATAGAGGATAAAACCGCTAAAATCGGTATTAATATTAAGGAAATTCACATTATTCTGACCAAGCTCGCAGTGCAGCTTCATGCTTGGATCGTGTCTGCCGACGCGTTCCGACATAATATACTCGGTAAGCGCATTGTCGTGCAGTAAGGCGCAGATGGTCAGCGCCAACAGGGAATCGTCGTTCATTCCAAAATACCGTCCCATTGCGGCGCAGAGAACCGCAACACGCTTTCCATGATGGGAGGTGGCGCCTAAAAGCTCACCTTCCACAATGTCCAGAGCCACGGCGATAGCTTTAATCACCTTATCCATTCTGATCTTCATAGTTCACCTATCCCTTCAATATACTTATAAATCAAATAATTGAAAACAGCTTCGAGCATTATGCGAATAAAAAGGCTCTTTCATATTTGAAAGAGCCTCCGGTTATTAGTATGTGCTATTAATAGCTCGGTAAAACACTGGACAGGTAATCCTTTAGAATGCTGCCGTATTCCGCTTTTATCTTCGCCTCCGCGTCTCTAATAGCCCGGTTGTCAGCTTCCGATTGATTAAGATGGCCCGAACGGAGATTGAAATTCCAGGGAAGCAGGATGGTATCATCGTTCATATCCATAAGGTTCGCATCGATCACGCAACGGCTGAATTTATTGGCCTGGCCGGGAAGATTTACGGGTTCCAAGGAAACGTTGATTCTGAGGATATACCGGGAGGTATTACCCCCGCTCCTGAAACCTACATCGGTTAAAATCCCCCTGAACGCGCCGCTGATCCGGCTTTGACTGTCATTGGTAACGTTTACGCCTATAGGAATGTTCCTGGTGATATTAAGGGCTTCAAGCCGGTAATCATCACCCTTCTTCATCGTCGCCGGGTTAATTCCCGAAGTAGTATCGCCGACATAGGAGAGGATATTGGCGTATACGCGGTTTGCATCCGCAATCCTGGCGGCAAATTGATACCGGGAATAGGCTTCCAGGGAATTTCTTTCCGCAGCGGCGATATTGATAAGATCGTTGATGATACGCTGGTTGGACCGTATCGTATCGGCATAGAGGGTGATGGTTTTGGCCTTTTCCATAACGGCAACGGCATAGTAGGTCCCCTTGGCGGAATCGAACCAGGTATCCCTTACTTCAGCCCCCAGAAGGGAATCGAGCGAAGAGAAGGTTTTAATTGCGCTTGAAACCGTTTCGCTCTGCCTGACATCGGTTCTGCCATTGGCAATCGATTCACGGTAATCGGAAAGCACCTTCAATTCCGCCTGAATAGACTGGCCGAAAATCGATATAAGCGCGGCAAGAGCATTCTTTTCCGCACCAGCCCTGTTATCGCCGAACCCCGTAGCCGCAACATAGCCGTTTCTGGGGTAGGTCGATTCCGGAGACGCAACCCAGACGGGTTCGCCCCTGTTGGGATTAGCGGTTTGTGCCGCCGGCTGGCTTGGGGCCGGTCTGGCAGGCGCAGGCGTGGGTTGGGCGGCAGCAGGCGCGGCTTGGGGGGGCTGTTGGCTCCCTCCCGAAGGGGAAGCCGCCGGAGGAACGCCGCCGTTTTGCATTCTGGCCAGCGCGTCCATAGCGGCGGCGGTTGCCTCTGCGTCAGCCTGGGCCTTATCTTCGGCGGAACTTTCCACCGGCGCCGGGGCGGGGGCGGGGGCGGGAGTGCTCCCGCATGAAAAAAATGAAAAAATCAATACCGCCGATAAAAAAACACCTGTTATTTTAAACATATTGCCTCCGTTAAATTGAGAGTATTTTCTTTAACCTCTACATTATTTCTGTCAAAAGAATCCAGGACTTTCCCGCTTTTATCGTAATATTTTATAGTAAGGGAATAAACACCCGGATCAAGATTGATTCCGCCAATATAGGCGCCGGACGGAAAGTACCTTGCAAGTCTGAGATCGGCTTGTTCGCTTGCCTCCGCATATACCTGTGTAGCAAGACTGAGAAGCCCTAGCGCCAGCCCAGTGTTATCATCCTCCGTATTGTTGCCTGCCGCGCCCAGAGCCGCGGAGGTTGTACCTTTAACGGTTGCACGTAACACGGATTTCAGGTAAATGATACCCTTCTTTTCCTTAAAAGTCTCCCTGGCAACCGCTTCCATATCCTCCAGAAGCTCAAGATCAAAGGATTGTCCGTTGTTCAGTACAACTTCCACACGGGAAATGTTGGAAGGCCGCGTGGTGAGTACCGGGAGCGCAATTTTAATCCAGTTGCCTTCGGTAATCGGAATACGGATTACCTCTTCCTGTTTAACAGGGCCGAGGCCGCCGAAACCGATTACGTTTAAACGGGCCTTGCCGGAAGGAATGGTCAGTTCCTCATCAATCGAGACGGGCAGGGCATAGTTGTACACTTCCGGGGCGTTGGCAAAGGCAACTTTAAGATCATCCCGGTAGATACGGGCATCATCTATATTGCTTTCATTGCGGAAAAAGAGCATTCCCAGGTAACGCGCCAAGGCGGAATCGGAAAATTTAGTGCTGCTGTTGGGGTCGGGGGGGATTTCTCCGCCCTCCGCCAGGGCCGCTTCCTGGATATTGGACCGTACCTGATCATATTTAACCGCTAAATCGCGGAGTTTTTCGCTCATCCTGCGAATTTCTACCTTCGCATTTTCCATATCATTGCGGTGATAGTAGTTAAGGGCATTAAAGGCATTAAGGTAGATATTTTCATAGTCCTCGCCGTCATAATCCCGGACTTTATCGTTTACAAGATAGGTGCCTATCCCCTGGGTTATGCTTTTGGTAAAGGCTTCCTCGATTGCCCGCTCCCCGTCTTGAAGCAGTTGCGAAGATTCATCGTATCTCGCCGCATAGTGGGATAGCATACCTTTATCCAGGTAATAAAGAATAGCGTCCTTATTGGAATACACCTTATCCTTATTACTCTCCAGTTCCGCAATGCTTTCGTTAAAATCCCCCCTGTCTACCGCCGAATCAACTGTTACATGGGGATTAGATGAGGCACATGCAATAAAGGTAAAGCTAATTAATAGAATTATACATAATTTCTTTACCGGTTTCATTACTTACCCCCTAAAATCGCGTCTTCGACTGCACAATAGTTTTTCTGATGCTATCATTATACCCGCTCCACAGGCGTTCGGTGGTAGTTATGTCGGAAAGGTAGACCCTTACCGTATAAGCCCGGGATGTCCGATTGTCGCGCTTGTCTACATTGGCGCTTACCGTTCCGCTCAGTCTGAATTCGGCGCCCAGTTCCGCGCCGACCGAAGCCGCGGTATCCTCGCTGGCATGGGCAAGCTGATCTTCCTGCTCCTTGCGGATATCCTGCCGTTCCTGGCCACCCGCTACCGTAGTAAAACGGCCGCTCTGATCCAGCGCAATTTCCATCAGGCTGGCCAATTCCGCCGTATTGATATGCTCGGAGCTTTCATTCCTGAAAGGATCGACAATAATACGGGGAACTCTTCCGAATGCGTCAATTGCCTGAATAATTCTCGGCGAAGCAAGGCACTGGTTGACCAGATCCTCGCAGACAATCTTTACGTCATTACTGTTCCAGTATCCGCTTAGATCTTCCTGCGATTCGGTACGGGAAACCTCCGTAGTGGTAGCGCATCCGAAAAAAACCGCCAAGCCCGCAAGACAGGCAAATACAACAAACATTCTTCTTTTCATAAAAACCTCCATAATAAAAAATACTTTAATCAACAACCTGGCCCTGAAGGGCGGGGTTGTTGTTCTCATAAGGTATTGCATTCGGGGTTTAATACCCCTCAGCACGAATAAAGAAACCCAATTTCAAAATTCGGCTGGAGACCTGTGGTTCGATGAAATTGGATTTACAAAAACGGCCTCAAGGCTCGCTTTTGCATCTAAATCTAAGGACGTTCTTTCAAAATTGAAGTTTTGAAAGAACTTGAACCTCAAGATAATCTGATGTATCAGTATAATCGAAATATTAAAGACTATCAATAGGCCGCACCGCCTGATCAGCATTTTAACATTACAAAAATAGAATTTTTGCTGTGTTTTTGGCAAATTCTTGTATTGTAAAGAGTTATCAAATTGGAATGTTAAATTGCCGCAAATAATTTAACTTCGAACCCGTGCCTGGCACTCTTTCCTGTTTAGGTATTATATTTGAAGCAGGCAGGCAAAATCTGGCATTGTGAAACCGCCTCATAGTATAGGTGTTCCTGCTTGAAAGAGTAAATTCCGTTCTGTTTTTTGCCGAAAAGTTTTTAGAGGAATTGACCAGTTTGGTACGTGGAGGCTGACATTGTTTTCAGAACAACTAAAGAATCTAATTTTTAGGGTTGTTTCTTCCTGGCAGGTGATTGCGGTAAGCATTTCCCTTATTCTCTATTTTTTGCTTGTATCTTATGTCGGCAGAACTTATCATAGGCCGCGCATTGCACCGATCATCCCCAAGATAAAAAAGCCCAAGAAGACCGATGAAGCTGAAGTTACCGCGGATGATGATCTGGGGATAGAAGAAGCTGAATGAACTGCCGCTGTAATTCTTCACACGCGCCTGTTTCGGGAGGGGAATAGCCGCCTGCGGGAGATAACGAGAAAACGAGCCTGTCAATAGTTTTGTGTAAATAAAAATACTATTTGAACGGAACCCGTTCTTTCCCAAACTCTCTGGCTCACCTGATTCAGCGCCATTCCCCAGAACAGTTCATCACGCTGGTGTCTATATCACCCGCCGTATTTTATGGAGGATACTTGAAAAATTCGCACAGGTCATTCCAGGCGGCTTCCCAGGACTGGTGGATCATCGGATATTTGCCATTCCAGATACCACCAAACCGTTCCAGCGCGTCCCGGCCCGCCTCCTCACTGGCCGCCGCGTAATCACCTTCAGATCCGCACATACCTGTTTCAAGACCTTGTACGAGACAAACCGGGTGGAACTCCGTACCAGGTGCACGATACACCGTTGCACCCGCGTAGCTGGGTATACCGCTCGTACCGCGTCCGGGAAATCCGTCAGCCCGTCCATACACGCGATGAGGATGTCCAGTACCCCACGGTTCCGTAATTCATTCATCACCCCCATCCAGAACGCGAACCAAAGGTTCGACGCTCCCCCGTTTTCCGCTCTCCACAGCCCGCTCAATTATGTAAGTCCGCAGGAGGTATTTGAGGGAAAGAGAGAAGAACGGCTTGCGGAACGGAGAGAAAAGCTTCATACTGCATATAACAACCGGAGGGCCTTTTGGAAAAACCTTGAGGCTTGTTCCTCCTTAATAAGCGGACCCCAAAAAGTCCAAGTTCAGTTGAAGCAGTACAGCAATCGTCAATGCCATCCATCACATTCCCTTCCCGAATGATGTATGCGGCCATGACGACGTTATGTGCAATGGGTAGCACAATTTGTTGAAATAATTGTATAAAATATTATACACAAAACATGAGAAAAATCTAAGAAAATTTCTAAAATTTGGCTTGACATTTACTGATATAAATAATAATGTAAGAAAATCCCATGTTTTAGATATGGGCGCCACTTTCAAAATCGGTTATTTTGAAATTGGCTCTTGCAGTTTTTCAGACTAAAGTCTTACAAAACTGCGTTTTTTAAGGTTGCGATTTCAAAATTTGACATTTTGAAATCGCCTCACTTGTTTTTTTTGAAACAAGCTGATATATTGTCTGCGGGTAACAGCGGCTGGATCATCGGAAATCCCTGTGGATTCCGGCGGTCTTTCGGGAAAAATTGAGGACTTTAAGGATAAAGTATGATGAAGGAATCACGTAATTCCTTATATAATATAGACATATACCCCCCCCCCCCCCCATGAATTTTCTGCTGAAACTGTAATTTCTTATCGCTTTCCATCAGAGCCGGTTTGTTCCGTTACAGGAATATTCCGGCCCTTTTTATTTTCCCACCGTTCTTTGCAGGGGTATCCCTGTAAAAATATTTTTATCCTAACAAAGGAGCGAGCGATGAAAGAAAAGTTCAAATTTTTGGCGTTTCTTCTGGCGGCGGCCCTGGCCTTTACGGCCTGCCCAAACCCGGCGGATGATGATGAGGAGAAGGATGATGGCGGCATCAACTGGGACAACGAAAGCGGCGGCACCCTGACCGTTATCAACAATACCGCAAAGGATATTGTTGTTTTTCAGGGTCAGACCCCCAGCAATTCAAGCATTCTGGGCGGGGTAAAGGGCCTGGCATCAAAGGATTTTGATATATCCGATGATGTTACCGATTTTGAACCCGGCGGATATATGATTCTACGGGGCGTTAGTCTGGATGAATACAACGCCAATAAAACCAACCTGAGCAGGGCCAAAATAGAATATTCCGCCATGGCGACCTACGGGAGGAATCAAAAGTACCGGACGGAGATCAGCCCCAACTATACCGGGGATTACGCTTTTAAGGTTACCAACA
>JAISNI010000143.1 GCA_031276295.1 Treponema sp. | reverse complement strand
AGGGGCAGCCGGAGCCGGAACGGAGGTACAGCCCCGGTTGCTGAGAATGAAGAGTAAAGAATGAACGGGGCTTTTCCGTTTGCGGGTTCCCCGCAAACGGAAAAGGTGCCTGGCACCGTCAGACAGCATACTGCGGAAGCGTCAGAGTATACTGGAGAACCACCGTAGTATGCTGTGGAACCGCCAAAGTATACTGTGGAACCATAAAACTTAAATTTATAAACGCCAAAGTGTGCTGTAGCAGTTCCAAATCCAACTGTGCTATAGCAAGGTTTGAACATAATAAGAGGAGGCTCTATATGCCAAGTAGTGATTGGATACCGGCGCGCGAGCAGGATGTAGTGGATCTGTCTGAAAAGTGGAATGTAACCCTTTCAGATACGGCAAAACAGACCGCTTTCGGCTGGGACGCGGCGGAATGCGCGGCGGTTGTGGCGAATAACGGCGCTCCCCTAAGTAACGGCAGGCTTTATGTGATAGACCAATATGCCGCTTCCTTTCAGCGTTGTACAGTTTATCGTCTTGGGGCAGCATAGGTATCGCCGAAATCACCGGCGGCGCTATCTCTGGTTCTGTCCCAAGCAATGTCTTCTCCGGCTATGTAGTTATTAGCGTGTGGGGAGGTAGCGATAATGATTATTACATTACCTCAAGTCAGATAAGCCTGAACAGTTCCATGAGCCTCGATCTTGCCGGTATGACCAAATTGCAGTGATAATTTATAATAATAAATAGGACATTTGCAGAATATCGGATTTTCCATGTGCAGCCATGATGTTTTCCAGGCCGTCCGGTAAGGGCGGCCGGTGAATTTTACAAAATAAAGCCCGGTAAACTACAATTTTCATTCGATATAACATTGACACAGACAAACTCTCTCCTTACTATTTATAGTATGGCTGAGATCATGTTTTTAGCAGATATAGATTTTGAACAGTACCGTAAGCTCATATACAATGAAAGCGGTATAACCTTTACACCCAACAACCGCTCCATTTTGGAAAGCAGGCTGAAGGAAAGGCTGAGGGAAAAGAATCTTGATTCGGTGAAGAATTACTTTAATGTGATTTCCAGGGACAAGGAAGAGCTTAAAAACTTTTTGGATTCTATCACAACCAATTTAACCAGATTTTTCCGCAATCAAGCCCATTTCGACGCTCTTCAGCACTATGTGGTACCCGAATTGTTAAAACTGAAAAAAGGCGCCGCCACCAGCCTGAAGATATGGAGCGCCGGCTGTTCAACGGGTGAAGAGCCTTATACTATCGCTATGCTGATGAGCGAAATACTGCCGCCGCCCTGGAAATACGATATTGTAGCCAGTGATATAAGCCTTAAATGCCTTATGACTGCCAAGGAAGGTTTCTATTCTGAGAGCCGTATAGCGGGCGTACCCGATAACTATATGAAAAAATACTTTGATAAGGTGCAGGGCGGCTATAAGATACACCAGGATATTATGTCGCGGATACGTTTTGACTATCATAATCTAAAAAATGATTCAGGATTAAGGAATTTGGATATTGTTTTCTGCCGTAATGTGATTATATACTTTGACGAAGTTGCTCAAACCGCAGTAATCAACCGGTTTTGGAATTCTATGTCATCTAAATCGTTCCTTTTTATCGGTCATTCAGAATCCCTTTTTGGAATGGATACCAACTTTGAATTTGTAAAGACGCAATGGGCAACTTTTTATAAGAAATTTGTATGAACCTCCGCGGAGCAGAGCGCGGAGCAAAGGTCCAATACGGTATCCTCAGCGTTGCGTTAGTTCAAACGGAGGCTTGTTCGAGAGGAAATTTATTAGACCGTCTGATTTAGGACCAAATTTTTGTAAGCATTGCGTTATTTCAGTTGGAGCAGAGCGCGAACCAGAGGTTCGGTGGGGTATTAAACCATACTTTCGAATAAGAGTACCGCTAAACCCAACAATGCGGGTTTTTATGCCGGTTTGAGGCGTTTCCCGTGCGGGGTAGGGTGGGCCGCTACCCGACTAACTAGTTACGGATATTTTATTGATGAAAACAGGGATTAAAACGTTTGTTGATAACCTGATGCAAGGAGCTAAACTGTGGCTGATGAAGTTTCGGTATTGATTGTTGACGATTCCGCCTTGATGCGTAACATTATTTCCAAAATGGTGGAAGCAACTCCCGGCTTGGTGGTTGTCGACAAAGCCATGAACGGGAAATTTGCCTTACAGAAGATACCTCGGGTAGACCCTGATGTTATCGTACTGGATCTGGAAATGCCCGAGATGAACGGTATTGAATTTCTTAAGGAACGCAAAAAACGGGGGCTCAAGATACCGGTTATTATCCTTTCTTCTATAGCCCGCCGCGGCGCTGAAATTACTATGGAAGCCCTTTCCCTGGGCGCCAGCGACTTTATCCAGAAACCTTCAGGTTCAATTTCTGAGGATCTCCATGTGGTAAAGGATACCCTGACGAACATGCTCCTGGGATACGGCGGCCGGTACCGCAGACTTCAGGGGAAAAAGGTTCTTACTCCTTCTGAATATTCTGCAAAACCGGCGGCGGGAACTCAGGCTGCATCGCCGGTTGCGGGCGCGCCTTCTTCAACATGGTCTTCAACTTCTTCAATTAAGGCGGCGCTGGGTTCCATACTGCCCTCTACCGGTCCCTCTAAACCGCTGGCTCAACTGCGGAAGCCGGGAAAAACTGAAGTTATCGCTATAGGCATCTCCACCGGTGGCCCTGATGCTCTGCGGCTGGTATTTGCCCAGCTTGATGCAGATCTCCAGACGCCTATCCTGGTTGTACAGCACATGCCTCCGGGCTTTACCAGTGAATTCGCAAAAAGTCTGGACCGTATCTGCCCCCTTGAAGTAAAAGAAGCGGAGGAGGGGGACATTATTAAACCCGGCCGTATTCTTATAGCTCAGGGGAACAAGCATCTTGAAGTAGAAAAAAAATCCCTGGCCGCGATAGCCCGTCTTACCGACGCGCCCCTTACAAGCGGCCACCGGCCTTCAGCGGATGTACTCTTTGCGTCGGTAGCAAAGGCATACTCTAACCATGCCTTGGGGGTAATTATGACCGGTATGGGCAGGGACGGTGCCGAACAACTTGGCTCCATATACCGCGAGGGCGGCCTTACCATAGGTCAGGATGAGGCAAGCGCGGTGGTATACGGTATGCCGCGGGTTGCCCACGAACTGGGGCATGTTATGGAACAGGTTTCGCTTACCAACATGGCAAGACGCATCTGCGATCTTGCAAAGGCGCCGCGTTAAGGGGCGCTTTGGCCTTATCCATAAGCAGCAGTATAGCTCTCTTTGTATCTTTTCCCGTTTCCTCTCTTGCACAGGACTATACAATCCTATAGTATAAAGGGAAGGAGTAGCGTATGTCTGATGAGAGTAATCCATATCAAAGCCCCCAGGCAGCTATAATTGCGGAAAAACCGCTAATCTCTCAGGGTGTTTTAACGGATCTTATGACCAAATACCTCAAAGAAACTTCCCCGTGGGTACGTTTCCTGGGGATAGTCAGCTATATAGCCTGCGGTTTGATATTTTTAACCGGTTTTGTTTTAATAATTGTAGGATTCGTCCAGGCGGTTCAAAATAGTGAAATACTATCGACTGACTCTCTGTCATCGGGGCTTTTATCTTCGGGCTTTATGGTACTGGGCAGCGGTTTTCTTATTTTCTTTCCCGCCCGTTTTCTCTACCTGTACGGGGCAAAGTTACGGAACTACTGCCAAACCTATTCGGAAAAAGAACTTGAACTTGCATTCAAGAATAGTAAATCGTTCTGGAAATTCTCTGGTATCTGTACGATTATCTATCTTGCCTTTATTCCTGTTGCTATGGTGATAGGTATTGTCGCGGCAGTTGCCATGCAGTTCTAAACGATGAATGGATATGTCAGAAAGGCCGATTCAACTTTAAGCGTACAGACGCCGGAAGGTATAGAATTTGTCCTGTACCCTGCCGGTATTGCGATCAGAGCCTGCGCCTATGGAATTGATGCTATCTTCCAGTGGATCATTATCCTTACTGTTTCTATCGTTACCGATACCCTGGACATGATGTCCGGTAAGTGGTTCCTGCTCCTGGTGGAATTTCTGATGAACTGGTTTTACTTTGTTATCTGGGAACTCAGCTCGCGGGGACAAAGTCTGGGCAAGCGTATCATGGGGATACGTGTGGTACGCAGCGACGGTTCCCCGGTTAATCCCGGGGCTTCCTTCCTGCGGAATCTTTTGCGCTTTGCCGATGCCTTTATGTCCCTCAACCTTATCGCGCTTATCAGCATTGCGGCAAGCCGGGGGTTCCGCCGTCTGGGCGACTGGGCTGCGGATACGGTCGTTGTTTATACGGCCTCGTCCCGTGCACCGGTCAAAAAACTCCTCATGCCCTGGCTCTCCGGCGTCGGCATCGCAAGCCCTTCCCGCCTTCTTTCCTACGAGGAAAAACAGGCCGTATTGATGTTTGCCCGGCGTTATCCCCTGCTGGGCAAGGCCCGCGGCGATGAAATTGCCCGCGGTTTTGCCGGTATGCTCCGTCCCGCCCCGCCGGAGGCGTTTTCGGACGATCCCCTAAACGGAAGCCCGGTCGATAGCGGGCAAATCCCCCGGTCTGTCCTGTCCGATTCTGAATTTCTTCTGGGGATTGCCCATAGTTTGAGCGGCGATGCTTCCCAGGGGGCCCAGGCGGAGGGCAAACCGTGAAAGAGCAGAATTTTGTACAGCGGCGCGAGGCTTTCTGGAACGAATTTGAAGCCTTGGTAAACGGGGGAAAAAAGGAAATAAGCAAAAAGGCCGGCTGGTTTCCGTCCGCTTACCGCGAGATCACCCAGGACCTCAACACGGCCAGGGCCCACGCCTTCGATCCTTCGATAATAGACCGCCTTAACCGCCTGGTACTGGAGGGGAATCAGCTTATATACGGCCAGCACACCTGGTCTATCCGGTACCTTTTCAGCTTTGTGCTGAGGGACTTTCCCCGCGCTATCCGTTTCCATGCCCTTGGTATTGCCCTTACGGCCTTGCTTTTCTATGGAGTTGCCTTTTTTTTTGGTATACTGACAATCAACAACCCTGATGTGGTGTACGAATTTATAGGCGGGGATCAGGCGGCGGTTCTTGAGGAAATGTACGATCCCGACAGCTATCATTATTTGACGCCGCGAGAAGTGGATTCCGATGCGGATATGTTCGGATACTATATCTACAATAATATATCCATTGCATTTGGAACCTTTGCCGGCGGAATATTTGCAGGTATAGGCAGCCTTTTCATTCTCTGTAGTAATGCGCTTTTCCTGGGGATCTGCGCCGGCCATATCATCAACCGGCAATTTTCATCAACCTTCTTCCCCTTCATCATAGCCCATAGCGCCTTCGAGCTTAACGCCATAGTCTTTTCCGCGTATGCAGGCTTTGTCATGGGCTGGCGCTTCTTTGTACGGCGCGGCCTTTCCCTAAGCGCCGCAATCAAAGCCGCCGGCAAAACCAGCCTTCCTATCATTGCGGGCAGCGCCCTGCTCCTGGTACTGGCAGCGATACTCGAAGCCTTCTGGTCATCGCGTTTTACGCTCCCCTTGGAGCTGCGCCTGGGCGCAGGAGCAGCCTGCTGGGTTCTGTTTCTGGTCTATGTGTTTTTCTGCGGAAGGGGGAAGCGGCAATGAGTACGGGCTTAAACAGCGCCTCGGGTAGCGCGCCGGTTTACCAGGAAAGCTCCCTGGTATTGCGGCAGAGAAGTTCTTGGGAAGCAGCCGATGCCGGATTGCTCCTGTGGAGGCAGAATTTTTTCTATTTTATCCCCTTTTTTGCCTTACCTCTGTGGATCGTTGCCTTCAGCCTCCGTCTGTTCTCCGAATCCCTCCAGCCGTGGAGCTATTTGATCCTCTGGTATCTAAAACCCCTGTTCGACAGGATGATCCTGCACGTAGTTGCGGTACGCTTCTTTGAACCGCGCTCCGGTTTACGGAGGCTTTTCAAAGGCTTTATAGGCCGTCTCTTCCGCGGCCTGGTCGGCGACCTCCTCTGGCGGCGCTTCAGTCCCTGGCGTGCGGTTCATATACCTATCCGCGTTCTGGAAGGCCTTAAATTCAGGGCAGCCAAACACCGCAAACAGGTACTTGCAGCGGGCGGCCTCAATTTCTGTATTTCGATAACGGTTATCTGTTTCATTCTGGAAGCGGCCATGTTTTTCGGGGAACTGTTCTTCACATTGATGGTAACGGATATGATATTCCCGGAATTTGCCTTAGGCTTTTACAATTTTTTTGACGATTACGATATCTACCTCTATGTAATCTACTGTTTCAATTTTATCATAGCCGAAAGCCTCTATGTGTGCATGGGCTTCGGCCTCTACATCAACAGCCGTGTCGAAGTTGAAGGTTGGGATATTCAGCTTATGTTTGCCAATTTTACCCAATCAGGCAGGTCCGCGGACAGAAACGGAGGCGGTATTTAGATGTTCAAATTGCCGTTACTGTTTAAAAGGGGGTTCCGCCGTAAAAATACTTCGTATTTCTGCTTCAGGATTTCTGCTCCGCAAAAACGCTTTTCCGCCCCCCGTTCGAGGCTCGTTCTGCCGCCCCTTATCTTCCTTCTTGCGCTAACTTTTTTCCTGTTCCCGGTTTATGCCCAAGAATCGGACAGCCTTGATACCGGCCTTGACGAGGATAGGCCGGTAAAGGTACTCCGTCCCGGCGGCCCTTTAAACAGCAGTATTCCGGCAGAGGAAACCCCGGAATACGCCCGTCTTATCCTGGAGGGTATCCTCCAATCCCCCGACATGGGGGGTACGCAGAACACCTGGGGGATACGGTTTAAAGAAAGTAACGAGGAGCGGAACGGGGAGGAAGCGGGGGAAACGCCTCCCTGGATGGAGGCTGTCAATACGGCTCTTGCCGGCGGCCTCCGTTTTATCCTTGTCCTGGGGATCGCGGCCTTTGCCGTCTTTGCCCTGCTGTATTTTTACCGGAAATACAAAGGCGGCGGGAGCCCCTTAAAGGCCGTCCAGAATAGCGTTGCGTCCGATCCTGCCATAAGCGCGGAATTCTACCTAACCGAAGCCCGGCGTTTCCGCGATCAGGGACGGCTGCGGGAAGCCTGGGCAGCCTGCCTAGCGGGAATTCTTGCCGCATTCAAGCTAAACCGCGGGATCAGTATACCGGCAGCCGCCACGGAATACGGATGCCTCGCCCTTATCAGCGCCGCGCTCAGGCAGAGCGCCGGTGGTGAACAGCAGCAGAAAAACACGAATCCCGGCAGCCCGATTCCCCGTGAACTTGAAGAATTTACCGGCCTCGTACATAACTGGGTCTATTTTGCCTATGCGGACCGCCTTCCGCCTGAAGGGGCCTTTGAAAAAGCCCTGAATTTCGGCCTTTCACTCCTCGTACCCGAAAGCCCTGGCCGCGATTCCGAAGAAGGAAAGCGCCGTGCGTAAGTATGCGCTTATCTTCATCGTCAGTGCGGCGGTTATCGCGCTCCTGTTCCTTATTGCATCCACTCAACTTGAGGTATATTCCCGTACCAAACATATCCCGCCGTCACGGGAAGCAGAAGAAAACATCTACTTTGTCCTGGATAAATGGCTTGAACGGACAGGCCGTCCCGTCCGCATTCTGGACTGGGGGAACATATATACCATCACAGAAGCCGACGAAAAAACCATCTTCGTTCAGGCATCCCTCTTTGACTGGTACGAGGAAGACTGGACGGAACTGTTCGACTGGGTGGAGGCGGGCGGGGTTCTTCTTATCTCCCTGGATGATCGATGGTACGATGAAGATGACGACGTATACTCGGAATTCCTTGCCATGCTGGGTATATGGCGGGATCGTTCCAATCCTTACGAGGATGTTCCCGATGCCGCCGATGAGGACCTGGAACCGCGTCCTGCCTTTGACCGGGATGTAGCATTTATTGTCGATGAATTCGGCATACCGGAAGCCGAAGGGGAACGGGCCGATGACGCAAGCGGCGGGGCTAGCGAAAGGGCGGCGAGCAGTATAAAGGTGATGACCAGCAATGACGAAAAGATCAGGCTTGTCAGCCTGGCTTGGGGTCAGGGCTGGATTACGGTTATGGGAAGACCTCTATTTATGCGTTCGTCGAATCTTGAATTGCCTGAGAATGCCGGCCTTACCTGGAATCTCTTTAAAAACGACGTGTTTGCCCCTCAAAGGACAGATCAGACAGGAGCCGCCGTATCAGAATCCGGCGGCAATACAGGCGTCCTGTTTATCCGCGGTACTAAGCCCGTGGAAAGCCTCTTCGGAAAGCTCTTTGAACGGGGGGATTTTACGTATCTCATCATCTCCGGCCTGCTCCTCATAGTTATCGCTCTGTGGATGGTACTGCCCGGTTTCGGCTTTCCCCTGCCGGAAAATGAAACGCCGCTTAAACCTATCCGGGAACGCTTTTTTGCGGAGGCAGGCTTCCTTAAAAAGTATCACGCCCTGGATATATACCGTTCTTCGTATATCCAGGAGATAAAACGGCGGCTTTTTCGCAGGGAAGGCTTTATTGAAGATGAAGATATACCCCTGCGCATTGCGGAGATCTGCAAGGGCAGGGCGGGAAGCGGGAATTCCGCCGCGGTGGATACTGAAAGGGTAAAAAAAGCATTAACGATGAAGAAAAGATACCGGGGCAAGGAATTTGCCGGCGATATTATCACACTACAAACTATATTGGAGCGTTTATAATGGGAGATACTAACTTTGCCTATCCGGGCAGCGTATATACGGTTGAATCCGCCGCGGGAATTTTGCAGGCAATCAAGGCTGAAACCGCAAAGGCCTTTATAGGCCAGGAGAATTTGGTCGATCATGCCCTCATAACCCTGCTTGCCGGAGGGCACCTCCTCATTGAAGGGGCGCCGGGCTTGGGTAAAACCCTCCTTGTACGCGCCCTGGCCGCGGCCATAGGCGGCGATTCCAAACGGGTTCAGTTTACCCCGGACCTGATGCCCAGCGACATTACCGGCAATATCATGCTGGATACGGCGGCGGGAAAATTCATCACCAAAAAAGGCCCTGTTTTTACCAATCTCTTTATTGCCGACGAGATCAACCGCGCGCCGGCAAAAACCCAGGCAAGCCTTTTCGAGGCCATGCAGGAATTCCAGGTCAGCCTTGACGGCGCCGCCTACCCTCTGCCCAGGCCCTTTATGGTACTGGCCACCCAGAACCCCCTTGAGCACGAGGGAACCTACCCCTTGCCGGATGCACAAAAGGATCGCTTCCTGATGAAGCTTATGGCGGATTATCCCGGGGTTGAGGAAGAAAAGGCTATGGTGGACATGGTGCTGAGGAATGGGACCGGAGCGGAACTTTCCGTAACTGCGGTTTCTCAGGCGGTGGGGATAAACGAATTTGAGGCTATCTGTACGCTAAGCTCGCAGATCAGGGCGGATCCTGCAATTATAGACTATGCGGTACGCCTTGTCCGCGCAACACGGGAACTCTCAAGCCTTGACGCCGGAGCAGGCCCTCGCGGAAGCCTGGCCCTTATACGCTGCGCCAGGGCCAAGGCCCTGCTTGAGAACCGGAACTTTGTCCTTCCCGACGACATCAAAGCGCTGGCCAAACCGGTACTGATACACCGGATTACCCTGTCCGCGGAGAGCGAACTGGAAGGCCAAAACGAAAGCCGCATCCTCGACGGCCTTCTTGCCAGAATTGAGGCCCCCCGTTCATGAAAGCCGGCGCCGGTCTTTTCATAGCAAGCCTGGTCTGGCTCTTACTGGGGACAGCCGCCGCATTCTTTCATCCGTTTTCGCTGGTGTGGTTTCTCAGTATCGTGTGCCTGCTTCCCTTTATCATACTGGACGGCCTTTTCCTGGCCCTTCTTAGCGATAATCTGGAGGTGGAACGAACAATAAGTCCAGCACTGACCCAGGGTATCACCCACCAGGTTGTACTGCGTATCAGAAAAAACGGCAAGGGCTTTCTTCCCTTTAGGATACTTCTGTTTGACCTGTACCCGCCTTCAATGAAGTGCGTGGTTTTTCCCGCGCTTCTTGACCGCAGGCAATTACAGGATGGCGAGCTTCAATTTGAATACCCAATCCAGCCCCTGGAGCGCGGTAAATGGCAATTTCAGGGCCTGGAATTGCTCTTTTCATCGCCCCTGCGGTTCTGGCAGCGCAGGATAAGCCGCCCCTGTCCCAGTCATGGGCGGACCTATCCCGATTTCAATAAGATCAAAACCTCGGCGGGCGATATACGCGGTATCCTGGAGCGGACCGGCCTTAAGAACATCCGCAAAAGGGGTCAGGGCATGGAATTTATGAGCCTCCGCGAATTTCAGGAGGGGGATTCCATACGGGCTATAGACTGGCGCGCTACCAGCCGGAACCGCCAGAGCGACGGCAGGCAGAAGGTGATAGTACGTGAATATCAGGAAGAACAGGACCAGCAGGTGCTGATCCTGCTGGATACGGGCTACCGCCTGCACCGGCGCGAGGGGGACGCCCTGCAATTTGACAGCGCGCTGGGTGCGGTGATCCTCCTCGCGTATGCCGCCCTTAAACACGGGGATAGCATAGCCGCGGGCGCTTTCGGCAACACCGATCTCTGGCTGCCCCCGCGCAAGGGCATCCGTTCCTTCCCTGTTCTTATTAACGGCCTCTACGACCTGCAAAGCGCCCCGGTTCCATCCTCGCCCTTTTCCGCCCTGGAAGATGCGCTCAAACGCCTCCACCGGCGTACCTTCATTATACTGGTAAGCAATTTCCGTGAAGAAGACGGCGAGTCCCTTTCCTGGATACTGAAACGAATAGAAAAACGCCACCTGCTTCTCCTGGTAAGCCTGCGGGAACAGGAAGCCGAGGACATTGCCCATAGGCAGCCTGCGACACCCGACGAAGGGCTGGAAACCGCGGCGGCATTTTCCTATCTAAACGCCAGACGCCGCCTGTACCGGTTATGGGAACATTCCGGCCTCCTTACCCTGGAAACTTCATCGGCGCATCTATCCGGCGCGCTCATCAACCGCTACCTGGAAGTGAAGAGATCGGGAAAATTGTAGAAGACGCCTTTAAAAAGGGCGGCATGAGATTTCAAAACAGAGGGAACTTACTGCTCTTGCGTATACCACCTGAGCAGCTACTAAAGGAGGGACAACCCTGATGCGTGTTTTTATTGTGTATGCCCATCCCAGCGAGGATAGCTTTACACGGCATGTCCGCGACAGCTTTATTGCAGGGCTTGAAAGCGCCGGACATTCGTATACAATTTCGGATCTTTATAAAATGGGCTTTGTTACCGATATGAGTGAGGCCGAGTACCTGCGCGAAGCCTATTACCGCGCCGATCTGCCCGTACCGCCCGACGTGCAGGCGGAACAGGAAAAGATAAACCGTTCTGATGCAATCGTGTTTATCTATCCGGTATTCTGGACCGAAGCGCCGGCAAAACTTGTAGGCTGGTTTAACCGCGTCTGGACCTACGGTTTTGCCTACGGCGAAGCCGGCGGAAAGGGCAGAGCCATGAAACAGCTTGAAGCGGGTCTTGTGCTTTGCATTGCAGGCAATACCCTGCCCTACTTTAACGAAACAGGGCTGCTTGAAAGCATGAAAAAGGTGATGCTGAATGACCGGCTTTTTGACCGTGTAAAAGACAAGGATTTCATCGTGCTGGACGGAATGAGCCGCGAATTTCCAAGCCGCGATAAAAACTGGGAGTCCTACCTGGAACGGGTTTTTGAGGCGGCTAGGGGGATGGGGACAAGAAACTGAACTACTGCGATAAAACGGCGACGCTCCTTTCACACGGCAACATTATATGTTAAACTCCGTTTATGTTTAAAGAAAAAAGCCTGGTACTCTACAAGAACCGTCCTGCTCTGGTTGTGGATACGGTAGGGGAAAAGATAGGCATTACCGTATTGGGCGGGGAACAGCTTAAAGTACGGGAAAAGGATGTGGAATTGCTGCATCCCGGCCCCGTACAAAGTTTTTCGGAACTGGAAAACGAAGGCATAATTTCGGAAACGGATATACGCGGCGCTTGGGAGCTTCTCTCCGACAATAGAGCGGCTATCAGGCTGCAGGAACTTTCTGAGTTGGTCTACGGCGAATACAGCCCGCGGACAGCCTGGGCTGCCTGCCGCTTGCTGGCCGACGGGCTTTACTTTAACGGCACTATCCGCACGATCAAACCAAGGCCGGCGGATGAGCTTGCGGTTGAAGAAAAGCGGAGGGCGGAGAAACAGCGGGATATAAGAGCGCGGGATGCTTTTCTTGAACGACTCAAGGAGAAAAAGCTGATCCTCCCCGATGATCGCCGTTTCTTACAGGATGCTGAGGCCTTAGCCTATGGTCAAACCGACAAGAGCCGTACACTCCGGGACATGGGCCTCAGCGAAACGCCGGAAGAAGCCCACCGGCTGTTGCTTTCCGCCGGTGTTTGGAATGTATCGGTGAATCCCCATCCTGCGCGCCAGGGGCTTGCCGTCTCTTCGGCCCGGATCGTTCCCGAAACTCCTCCCGATGAGGATCGTGTTGATCTCAGCAACCTCTGTTCCCTTGCCATAGACAATTCCTGGAGCGACGATCCCGACGATGCGGTGTCCCTGGAAGAGGCCGGCCCGCTCCATATCCTCTGGGTGCATGTTGCGGATCCTGCATCATCGGTTATACCGGGAAGCCCTGCCGACCTTGAAGCGCGGTCCCGCGGGGCTACCCTCTACCTGCCGGAAGGCGCTTCCCGTATGCTTGCGGAGGAGAGCCTTGCCCTCTTTGCCCTGGGGTTTACGGAAATCTCGCCGGCCCTGTCCTTCAAAATTACCTTAAAACCGGATCTTTCCATAGCGGAAACCGAGATCATCCGTTCCTGGGTAAAGGTTACCCGCCTCAGCTACGAAGCCGCCGACCGTCTGGCCGGCATTCAGGATGATCCCGGTGCGCCTTCGGATCAAGATTCGTCCGGCGCTATACCCGGCCTTGACGGCTTGGGCCGTGCGGAAATTGAGCGCATCTCCCTTATGTTACGGCGGCTTTTTAGCTGGGCGCAGCAGAATGAAGAACGCCGCCTTAACTCCGGGGCAGTCGTATCCATTGAGCTACCGGAAATCCATATTTCGTTCGCCGATGGCGGAGTGGCAATACACCCGATTACACAGTACCGTTCCTCCGCGGTTGTCAGGGAGTGTATGGTGCTGGCAGGAGAGGGCGCTGCAAAATGGGCCCTTGCCCGCCGTCTTCCCTTTCCCTTTATCAGCCAGGAAGCCGGGGAAATTCCCGATGACATACTCCCCGGCATGGCAGGCTCGTACCAGCTTCGCCGCAGTATGCGCCCCCGCGCGCTTTCCATAAAACCGGGCATACACTGGGGCCTCGGCCTGGACGAATACACCCAGGTTACCAGCCCCCTGCGCCGCTATATCGATCTCCTGGCCCATCAGCAGATACGGGCATTTCTACGGGGCATCCAGCCGCTTGCCGGGGAAGAAGTCCTGCTCCGCCTGAACGCGGCCGACAATGCAGCTTCCGCCGCAGTCCGCGCCGAACGCTCTTCCCGCGCGTACTGGACCGCGGTCTATCTCAGCGATAAAATTGAATCGGTTTGGGACGGTATCGTCCTGGATACAAAGGGAAGGGACCATGCGGTGATCATCCCCGCCCTGGGCCTTGAGACCAAGCTCCCCATACGGCGCAAGGTAGAACCCAATGACAGGGTCAAGCTGGTGCTGAAATCGGTTCAGATACACCGGGGAAGCGCATCATTTGTCTGTCAGGATTGAGGCTTAAGGATTATTGAGGTTCCACATACTTCATTACTCATTCCCAAAACTCACGGCCAGTCCGCCGCCGGCCTTAAAGATAAAGGTATCTTTGGCAGGGCTTTTGAGGGGAGCTTCGCCCCAAGCGTAAACCGGCGATTCTATACCCGCAAATACCTTGATCTTTGAATTGATCTGATAGATGAATTCAAAGCCGGCATAGATGGAATTGAGTTCATCGGTAACCGTGTTATTGACAAGATAAGGCGGCGCGCCCATATCAATGCTTTGGGTAATGTAACTGCGCTTCAAATTCTGATAGCCCATGTTTATATGTACCATATAGGGAACATTTTTGGCAAATATCTCAAACTGCACATTATAGCGGCTCAGTTCATCCCTGGTCAGGACCGCCGTATCCTGCTGCCGTGAAAACCGCTTGTCTGTAATGCCCGCGGTGATAATGATATGGGGCGCCTGGAAACCCAGGCTGAATTCACCCATTTCTTGGCTGTAATCCCCGGGGCTTTGGAGCGAACCGCCCAGCGTAGATGCAACTGCCGCCGCCCCGAACAGTATGCCGGGTATGTCAAACCTGAAAGAAGCCGCAATGCCCGGATTCATCAGCCGTTCTTCCGTGTTGAAGATACCGGCAAAGGGGCCTAGGTACAGTCTGACATAGTTCAAATCGAAGCCTGCCGCCGTGATTATACGGTTATTCAGTATGCCGTCCCGTTCTAACCCCACGCGGTAGATAAAGTGCTCCCCGTAGTTTCCATCTAACTGGATAAGGCCGTCAACATTGAAAAAAGGTTCAAATGCCTTTCCGTCCGGTCCCAGGGCTGCGGTACTCTCAGGGTCAAAGTGCAGGTTTCCGGCCCATCCCTCTATCCTCATATCCATAGCGCCGAGAAAGGCGGGGAAAAGCATCGACAGAATTATCAAAACTCTCTGAATATGTTTCATGTCAATAGGCCGTCCGTACCCCGATAAAAAAATCAAGAGCTTGCCCTACATTGGTACTCAATTCGAGCGGGTTTACCCTGATTTTAGCTTCCCAATGCAGGCCGTCGCTTATAAGGCTTACAAAAGGGCCTGTATAGAGGGCAAAATCCTGGAGTCCGTTTATATTCAGCCCCATAGTTGCCTCCAGCCCCCCTTCAAAATTGGAGGAAGTAATGTCCCCAAGAAACAACTTTACATTAATATCGGCTTTCCCCCGTTCTTCTGGGGTCTTTATATGAAGATACTCAAAAGGATGATAGAAGAAAGTAACGTATAGGGACAGGGGTTTGAATTTAAGCCGCGGTTCCATAAGAAAATAGAGGTTGTCAATGCTGAAATCGGTATCGGTCTCCCAATCAGGGATGCCGCATTGCAGGAAGAAATCCGCCCCCACGCCCGACGAAAACCAGGCCATGATGCCTCCCCTCAAACTGTTTTGCAGACTTTGAGTCGTGGTGATCCCCGCAAAACCTTCCAGCTTGACCTTTTCCCTGTTGATGAGGAAGCGCAGATCGCCGGAATAATGGGCTGAATCCGAAGCGCCGGTTATATCGTTAAGAAAAGAAAGATCCTGGTACAGATAAAGCCGCGAAACCACCGATTCGCTTGTATTCCAGTTTAAAGAAAAACCAGTACCCCTTACCCCATGTATACCATCATACCGGCGCGAGATATTGCCGCCAATTCCCTCCGGAAAGTAAAAAAAACCTTGAAAACTGGAATTTATCGGTACTGTACCGAAATGCTCGGTAAATTCGCTGCCGGAACAGAAGGAATCGGCAATACCGATAAAATAGGAAACATCCAGGGGCAGTTGAAAGATGCTCCTTACCGTCGCTTCGGCAATGCGGAAGGAAAGAACCGCCTGATTGTTCATACGGTCGTTGAGCTGGTCGATAAGGCCGTTGTACTCCACATCGGTAACACGGGTATCAGCCGGCGCATGTTCAAACCGGAAGTTTCTGTAAGCCAAAGCCTTGCCCAGGTTGTCGGCTTCCAGGGAGAAACCAAGGAGAACGCCGTATTTATAGCCCCCGCTGAGGGCAATGTCAGCGGCAAGGTTGGAAGAAAGAACGAATTCTCCATCCTCGACAGCCCCGCGCGAGGCAAATTCCAGACGGGGAACGGAAATCTCCGTAGCGGCAAGTGGCATTCCTGCAACAAAAATCAGGAGAACAAGGCAGAATGTTTTCTGTATAAGAAATTTATACATCATAATGATTATTTGTAACTATTCAGCCGCAATGTAATTTCAGAACTTTTCTTGTTTTCCCTTGCTTTGACAAGGGCGGCTCAAGAGTTACTCTTATTTAATAATAGTAACACATATGATGATTTATTACCAATCCCCGTACAATCAAATATTAACAAACCAGGCAATCTCTCAAAAACCCCTCCCTTTGCCCCTCCAGAAACCAGGCGCGAAAAATAAGCCCCATATTCCCTCGTTTAATAAAGAAATCCTTCTTTAATACCTTGACTCTCTATGAATTGTGTATAAACTTATATCTATATGAGCGATTATCTAGATCCCAATAATGAAGAACTTCTTAAAGACTTTTTCAGCGAAGCCCAAATGCAGGTCGATACGCTGGAACAGAATATTCTGGTTCTTGAAAATGAAGGCGGAAACCATGATGCGGTAGACGAGATCTTCCGCGCGGCCCACACCCTGAAGGGGGGGTCTGCCACGGTAGAGATGATGGAACTCTCGCACTTTACCCACTTGGTAGAGGATGTTCTGGATGCCATCCGTTCTAATCAGCTTTCCATAAATGAGGATGTTGTAGATACCTTACTTGCCGCTATTGATGTTATAAAGGCCATGCTTGCCCGGCGTATGGAAGGATCCGTCTATCAGGAGAATACCTCCGAGATAGAAGGCCGTCTTTCCGTGCTGCTTCCCGAAGGGGCAGGTAAGAAGAAGGGAGCGGCGACAAAGGTGGCAGTACCGAAGCCTGTAGCGCCTCCTCCACCGCTTCCGGCTGCCCCCAACCCGCCTAAAGCATCGAGCGGGCTTACCGAATATGAGATGCTGGAACTGCGGGAAGCTGTTGACGCTGATATGCCTATTTACCGTGTGTCGGTTAAGTTTGATGAAAACGGTCTTATGAATACTGTTGGCGGTATCCAGGTCTACGCATCGCTTAAAAGTTCCGGTACCATACTGAAGACAGTGCCCAACTTTGAGGCGCTCTATGAGGACAACTTCTTCCCTACAGTGGATTATTATTTTGCAAGCAGGAAAACCGTGGAAGATATAAGGCGTTATGTCGTAATACCCGACGTTTCCCTTTCTGCGGACATTATAAATATTGATAATATGGTTGAGGGGAAAGCGCCTGCCGCCGCAAAACCGCAGCCCGTAGCGCCTCAGTCCGCTGCACCTAAACCAGCCGCTTCTGCGGCGTCGGCCGCCGCCCCCAAACCGGTATCGGCATCTGCAGCCGCACCTAAACCGGCGACTGCCGCCCCCAAAGCCGAGGGCGAAGAAGCCGCAAAGATCGGCGGAGCAGGAGCCGCGGATGCAAAGAAGGCCGGAAAAGAAGCCGGTTCTATACTGCGGGTTGATTCCAAGCGCATTGACGATCTCCTCAACCTGGTGTCGGAAACGGTTATTACAAAGGCGACTTTTAACCAGATTAGCAACCAGTTCAGTGATCTGCTCAACGACTTACATGGTCTGGAAGCCGCATATCGGGAGAAGATCAAGGGACTTTTTGACAGCCTTCCCACGTACCTGGAAAATATCCAGAACGGAAAGTCTATCAAGGATATACGCAAAGAGATCAACGATGAATACGGGGATATATTCTCCCTGTTTGACGGATTTGAGGCCTCAATAAAGAATAATGTAGGTAAGTTCAGGTCTACCTCGCAAAACTTGGGGCGTATAACAGGGGAACTTCAGGAAGGGGTTATGCGTATCCGCATGGTGCCTATAAGCCAGATATTCAGCCGTTTCCCGCGGCTTGTCCGCGATCTTTCCAAGTCCCTTAACAAGAAGATAAACCTTGTTATAGAAGGTGAAGATACCGAGCTTGATAAGTCGGTCATTGAGGATCTTCTTGACCCAATTATGCATTCGGTGCGGAATTCCATTGACCACGGCATTGAATCTCTGGAAGACAGAAAAGCGGCAGGCAAGCCGGAAGAAGGCATGGTTCTCCTCAAGGCTGCCAACGAAGGTAACATGATCCTCATAGAGATTGCTGATGACGGCAAGGGTATTGATGTAGAGGCCGTCAAGAGTAAGGCCATAGAGCGGGGTATCATCAGCCCAAATAAGATACTTACCGATGTGGAAGCCTTTAACCTGATATTTGAACCTGGTTTTTCTACGGCCAAGACCATCACCGCAATAAGCGGACGGGGAGTAGGCCTTGATGTGGTACGCCGTTCAATAGAAAAGCTGAATGGAACGGTAACGGTAACATCTGAAAAGGGTAAGGGTACCAAGTTTATTATTAAGCTGCCCCTTACTCTGGCCATCATTCAGGGTCTCCTGGTACGGGTGGGTACGGAAATATACTCAATCCCCATTACCTCAGTCATTGAAAGCCTCCGCATTAAGCCTGAAGATATCAGGATGATAGACAATTACGAGGTCTTTAATATCCGCAATGACGTTATTTCGCTGTTGCGTCTTAACCGGCTTTTCGGTATACGGACGGAGGAGCATCAGGATTATAACTTTATTGTTATAGTGGGTACCGCCGAAAAGAAGATGGGCTTTATGGTAGACAGCCTCATCGGTGAGGAAGATGTTGTTATTAAGCCCCTGCGGGATCAGTATACTAACTCGCCGGGTATTGCCGGAGCTTCCATTTTAGGGGATGGCTCGGTTTCGCTGATTATTGACGTAAGCCAGCTTCTGGAATTAGGGCTCCATAAGGAAATGGAAGAACGCCGTCTCCGTGAAGCTTCAGTGCGGTAAAAGTGATGGACAGGCGGTTTTTGGGGAGAGGACGTAAGGCTTTCCTCGTATAGAGGCAGCCCTTATGGAAAATTCGGACATTAGAGGAAAAAGGGTATGGCATTGATAAAAGATCTGGCAACGGTCAACGCTGAATTGCAGCAGCAAAAGGATCGGGTTGATAACGTTGATTTTAAAATGGTAACATTTAGCCTTGCAGGTAAGGATTATGGCGTTGATATAATGAATGTCAAGGAGATTGCCAAGGCGGATAAATTTACCTTTGTACCTAACGCAGCCTCTTATGTTCGGGGTGTTTATAATCTTCGCGGAGATATTATCCCAATCATAGACCTGAGATCATTTTTTCATCTGCCCCTGGAAAAAAAGAAGGATGGCATAGAGAATATGCTTATTCTCCGTATTGAGGAAAGAGTATACGGTACCATTGTGGATAAGATCGATAAGGTTGTAGGGATCAATACGTCAACTATTCAGCCGCCGCACCCTATATTCGGTGATATTAATATTAAATTTATCAGTGGAGTGGTAGAAAAACAGGGCGATCTTTACATTATTCTTGACGTGATCCGCATATTTAGTACCCAAAAAGAGGAAGACAAGCAAAAATCCCACGGGCCCATACCGGAGAGCGCCGGTGAGGGTTATTTCACGCCTCCCGCGGCAGCCCAGACGCCGGCGGAAAAACCTCCGATAAACGACTCTGATCTTGGTTTTATCCAGGAGAGTCTTGTTGCTCTCAAGCATTTTTCTGTTAGTAATGTGAATGAATTCTGGTTGCGGAAGCGGTTTGCCGAGTGGAGCAGCGTCCGTTCGGGAGCGGATATCCAACTGAGGAATGTAAACGACGCGGATGAATTCCTTGGGAATTTCTATTCTCCCTACAATGGTATTTTTTGGGATGATGATTATGCCGGTATGGTGAGGGATATGTTACCGGATATGCCTTCCAATAATATACAGGTTTGGAATCTTGGCTGCGGAAAGGGCTATGAAAGTTTTTCATTTGCCTGTATACTAAAGCAGCGTTATCCTGATGGACATATCAAAATATGGGCGCATGATAATGATATAATGGCAATTTCCCAAGCGCCGAATATGATTTTTAACCTGGAGGATATACCTGAATACTGCCGGGCTTATATGTCCAAGGGCCGGAATGGTTATAGCTTTACTCAGATTATCAAGGATGCAATTGTTTTTGAGTATCACGATATTTTGAATGAAAATGCCCTGCCGGATTTGGATATTATTCTTGCAAGGGATATACTGTCATTTTTTCCGGCGGAAACTCAGGCACAGCTCATTGCTTTCTTTATGGAAAAACTGAAGAAAAGAGGAGTTGTCATTTTAGGAGCAAACGAACAGCTTCCTGAAAGTGAGTGGCAGCCTATAGGCAGAGAGCCAATTTCTGCTTTTATACGCAGTTCATGATGAAAAAAATAGGTGATTTTACTTTACGATCCCTTGTATAATTTATATTATTATGGTAGTATTTAGAGGAGCGTTTATATGAGAGTTGAATATATTAATCCTTTTGTTGAGGCAGCCGTTAATGTGCTGAAGGAAGTCCTTAACTGTGAAGTAGAACGGGGTAAACTCTATCTTAAATCGTCATCAATGTCGATTAAAGGGGTTGCCGCTCTTGTAGGTCTTGCCGGGGATGTAGAAGGCCGCGTCTTGTTTGATATGACTAAAGAGACCGCCCTGTCTGTTGCCGGTATCATGAACGGTGAGGAATTCAATGTCCTTGATGATATGGTAAAAGCTACTATCACCGAGCTTGCCAATATGATCACCGCGCAGGCAGTTACAAAGCTGCACGATCTAGGGTTTAAATTCGATCTTACCCCGCCCGCGCTGTTTAGCGGTGAAAATATGGAGATATCCAATAGTTTGGACGTTGAAGCCCTGATTGTTCCGATGGATCTGGGACCGAACGGTCAAGACGGTAAGATTGAAATTAACGTAGTTATTCGTGAACGTATATAAGAGAAATGCCTTATAACAGCAGTTTTGTTTTATTGTTTTATATCGAACATCCGGTTCTGTTGTAAGGATTATTTGTCTGGCAGTTTGTTGCGTTTATACTAGGTAAATTGCTAAAGTTGTGCTAAAGTAGCCTATTAATCGGGATTTTTTGTATGTTTCTACAAAAAATCCACAAGTAAGGGTAAGAGGTTGTTGGTATATAGTGGCAACATAAGACATTTTATATAGTGCCGTCGGAAACTCAAGGCGGTTAAACGGGCGGTTAGCTCAGTTGGTTAGAGCACCAGTATGACACGCTGGGGGTCACAAGTTCGATTCCTGTATCGCCCATTATTCCCGTAGAGTATCCCCTTTGAGTCAAAAGGGGATACTGTAAAAATCACAATTTTATTCTTGACTGGATACCAGTAGCCTGTTGCGCTTACGGATTCTTTTACATCGAACCTTTGGTCCGCTTTATGCAAAAAATCCCGATTATCGGGGTTGCGCCGACTTTAAGTCCCCTGGCAGTTTCTAAGGTATAAAAATTAACTTTCGTTTTTTATACGATTTTGCACTAAAGCGCACCGGTTGCGGGGCTTCGACAAACTTGGCCGCCGGGTTTTCTTCGTTCCTTGGGCCTGTCGAGGGGCGGCAGTCTCGGACTGCCGGAAGTTTTTTGCCGATTTCACGTTAGTTTAGGTCAGGGTTCAACCCGCTTCCTGTCCCGGGGGAAAAGGCTGGCTTCCTTGACGTTTGCCAGGCCCAGTATCTTCTGGGTAAGACGCTCGCAGCCTATGGCAAAACCGCCGTGGGGAGGGCAGCCGTACTTGAACACCGTCAGATAGCCGGCCATATATTCGGGTTTAAGGCCGAATTTGGGAAGGGTCTCAAGGAAGCTCTGGTAATCATGCTGGCGTCTGCTGCCGCTGGTAATCTCAAGGCCGCGGAAAAGGGCGTCGAAGCTCATCGTGCGGGTTGCGTCCAGGGGATAGGTGTAGAAAGGCCGGTAACGCCGGGGGAATTCGTTGACAAAGACAAGTTCTATGCCGTGTTCGCGTCCCGCCCATTCGCAGAGCAGGCGTTCAGCTTCGGGGGTAATATCGAAGATGCGGGCGGACGCCTGTTTTTTCCCGCCGGCGGCAAGTTCGGCATTGGCCGTTTTAAGGGCATCCTCGTAACCCAG
The DNA here is from genome assembly GCA_031276295.1 of Treponema sp. Lineage (GTDB taxonomy): Bacteria > Spirochaetota > Spirochaetia > Treponematales > Breznakiellaceae > JAISNI01. The sequence goes on along the minus strand of JAISNI010000143.1, from coordinate 6,005 downwards.
GGTGGGCGCCTTGAACACCGCTTCGGCGTCGGGGACAGACGCTCCCCACATTGCAAGCTCCCGCGCATTCTTCCGCGCCGTTTCGGTAAAGATATGGGCAAGCAGATTCTTTTCAAGCTCGATAAGATCCTTCTCCGATTCGATAAAGCCCATCTCTACATCCAATGATACATACTCGTTAAGGTGCCGCGGCGTATCGTGTTTCTCCGCGCGGTAGGCGGACGCTATCTCAAAGACCCGTTCCAGCCCCGATGCCACCATGATCTGCTTGTAGAGTTGCGGCGACTGCGCCAGGTAAACCTTACGGTCAAAGTATTCTACCTCAAAGAGATTAGTCCCCCCCTCCGTACCGCTCCCCACCAGTTTGCTGGTTCTTATCTCGGTAAAGTCCTGGGAGCGGAGGTAGGCGGAAAACGCCTCTATGATGGTAGCCTGCACCTTAAAAATTGCCTGTATCTTGGGATTCCGCAGGGAAAGGCTCCGGTTGTCCAGTATGGCCTCTATGCCTATCTTGCCAATATCGGCATTCACCTGATAGGGGAGCTCGCCGTCCGCCCTTGAGATACATTCCAGGGAATTTACCTGTATCTCGGCGCCGCCCGGGGCCTTGTCGTTAAGCGCCGGTATTCCCCGTGCAACAATCACCGATTCAAGACTGAGATCGGGCTTTTCCGCCAGGACAAGTTGAACTATCCCTGAACGATCACGGAGGATCACAAAGCTGACGCCGCCCATATCGCGGATACGGTGAACCCAGCCCTTCACCTCAACTTCTGCCCCGTTCTGCTCCCCTGCCGCTTTTACAATATCCCTTGCAAGTACACGCATACATCCTCCGTATTTGCTAAAAATCCCGCAGGCCCCCGGCTCATGCTTCCATCCGAATAAGTTCTTCAATCTGCTTTCCGGCTATCCTGGGATCGGCCCTGCCGCCGGTTGCATCGAGAACCTTGCCGACAAGGAATGCCGCAAGGGTTCGTCCCCGTTTGGCATTGCCCCCGCTCCGGGCCGCCCGTACCTCGGAAAAGAGCTTTTCCTCCGCGGCATAGACCGCCCGCACCGCCTCGGCTATTGCCTGTTCATCGGTGATAAGCTCCCAGCCGTGTTCACGGATAATACTGTCCGGCGGATTGCCGCTTGAAACAGCAATTTCCAGGGCCTGTTTGACGTTTTTAAGGGACACCTTGCCCTTACATACCATGACGGCAAGATCGGCAAGGTGCCGGGGATTCAACGCAAAGGATGAAAGGCCGGAAAGCGGTATGCCCTCCCTCATCAGTATATGTTTTATATCCTGTAAGAGCAGATGAGCTATACGCTGGGCCGCTTCTTTCTTGTCCAGGCCCTGTTCTACCGCACAGGCGGCCGCTTGCTCAAAATAGTCAGCCTCCGCCTTTTCCTCGGTGATGAGGTCGGCGGCCTCCGCGGTCAAGCCGTATTCCAGGCAGAGTCTTTTCATCCTATCCATCGGCAATTCGACAAGGCCCGCTTCCACCGAAGCAAGAAAAGACGGCTCCGGGGTAAAGACCGGCAGGTCCGGCTCCGGAAAGTAGCGGTAATCCTGGGCGTTTTCTTTGGTACGCATAGGCTCAGTCTGATCGCGGTTTTCGTTCCACAGCCGTGTTTCCTGTATAACGGCCTTTCCCGCATCCAGCAGTTCTCCCTGGCGGGCGATCTCATGGTTCAAGGCCAGCCTTACAAAGCGGGATGAATTCAGGTTCTTTATTTCAACTTTTTTCCCCAGGCCCTTCCCCGGAAAGTTAATCGACACATTGGCGTCCGCCCGCAGGCTCCCCTCTTCCATATTGCCGTCGCAGACACGCAGATAGCGTACCATGCGCCGCAACTGCTGGATAAAAAGTTCCGCCTCTTCCCCGGTTTCCATATCGGGCTCGGTAACGATTTCAAGCAGGGAAACCCCCGCCCTGTTGTAATCCAAGAGCGATACCGTACCGGTATGTATCATCTTACCCGCATCCTCTTCCAGATGACATTCCTTGATACGCACTTTTTTCTGTATCGTCTTTCCGCTTGTATGGTCGCGGCCTTCAAGCATCAGATAGCCTTCCTGCCCCAGGGGAGAAGCGAACTGCGAAATTTGATAGTTCTTGGGCATGTCGGGGTAGAAGTACTGTTTCCGTTCAAACCAGGTACGTTCAGGGATACGGCAGTTGAGCGACTTCGCTACCATACAGCCCATACGCATAGCCTCGATATTGAGGCTGGGCAACACGCCCGGATAGCCCATACAGACCGGGCATACATTGGTATTAGGTTCGTCCCCAAATGCGGAACGGCATCCGCAGAAGACTTTTGTCTCGGTTAACAGGTGAATATGGACCTCAAGTCCTATGAACGACTGGTACACAAGCGCCTCCTTGCAGCAAAATCAGTATATATTATTGTATATTAAAAGAAAACTTTTATGAAGGGGGCTTCGGCAGGCTCAGGTGTCAAAAATGCCTTGAAATAATATGGAAAATCAGGTGCAATGTACTTATGGAAATAGTAATGGATGCAAGTGCGATTATTACCATGATATTTGGATATACTGGAGGAAAAAAATGAGGATATATAATTATTCGGAAGCGAGGCAAAATTTTACGTCCGTACTGAATACGGCTTTGAAAGAAGAAGTTATAATAACTCGAAGGGACGGGAGTAAATTTAAAATAATACCAATGGATAACAAAAAAGCCAAAGGACATTCTCCTTTAGAAAGCATTAAAGGAATCAAGGCCAATGTATCCACAGAAGAATTGGTGGAAACAATAAGAGAAGGGAGAGAAGGCCGGGAATATTTCAATGACAAATAGTAAGAACCGAAAAAACGTAGGACTGTTTACGCTTTGCTTCGGCCCCCTACGCTCCTTGGGCTTGTTGAAGGGCAACGGTATCTGTCAATTCCCCCCTCAAGGCGCCTTTAATTGAACTTTTCCCTCATAAGCGCGAAGAACTCGGCGGCTTTTTCCTCTTCGCTTTTGCCTGAATCATCTTCCTGCTGTCCGATAAGGTGGGGGGGGATCTCTTCAAGGAAGGGGGAGGGCTGACATTCCACCGTGCTCTGGAGGCGGCGGCGTTTGCGGCAGCTTGATATGTAGAGCTTGTCGCGGGCGCGGGTGATGGCGACATAGAAAAGGCGGCGTTCTTCTTCTATGGTGCCTTCGCCTTCTTCTATGCTCCGTTCATGGGGGATTATCCCCGCCTCGGCCCCGGCAATAAAGACCACGGGGAATTCAAGCCCCTTGGATGCGTGGATGGTCATAAGGTTGACCTTGCCTTTTTCCGCTTCGTCTTCACCGTCGTCCCGTGTGATAAGGCTGATGCGGTTAAGGTAGGGGTAGAGCCCCGGATCGAGGTTGTCGGGGTCGCTTTCCCACCTGACGATGGATTGGATAAGGTATTCGATATTGGTGAATTTCCAGCGGGCTATCTTTTCGTTTTTGCTGTATTCGCTGGCAAGGTAGCTCCGGTAATCAATATTATTGACCAGGGATCGTACCTGTTCCGAGAGCGTCCATCCTTTCCGGCCCTGAGCCCGTATCATCTCGGAGCGGAAAAATTCGATAAGGTTGACAAATTCATCGATTTCGGCCTTAACTTTGCCGGGGGAAAGGCCGTCCTGGCCGAACATGGCAAGCTGGCCGTCCCCGGCATCGGCAAAACGGAAGCGCATCATGGCATCCCAAAGGCAGCTCTGGTTTTTACGGGCCAATTCCCCTATGCCGGTTATGGCCCCCTTACCTATCCCCCGCCTTGGCGTGTTGATAATACGCAAAAGGTTGACATCATCGTTGGAGTTGGCGATAATCCGCAGGTACGAGATAATGTCCTTTATCTCTTTATGCTGAAAAAAACTGGTCCCGCCTGAAACCTTATAGGGGATGTTCTGTGCAAGAAAGGCTTCTTCAATGATGCGGATCATGGAATTGGTACGGACAAGCACGCCGAATTCATCGTAACGGAGATTATCCTGAAGGCGCAGGTCGGTTATCCGCCCGGCAATAAAATCCGCCTCTTCACTTTCATTCCGGGGATAGACCAGTTCTATGGGCTTGCCTTCCTTTTTGCCCGACCACAGCCGTTTTTCTTTGCGGTTGGTATTGTTGGATATGACGCCGTTGGCCGCTTCAAGTATAGTCGTGGTAGAACGGTAGTTCTGTTCAAGTTTTATTTCCTTAACGTCGGGGAAATCGGCCTCGAATTTGACGATGTTCTCGTAGTTGGCGCCCCGCCAGGAATAGATTGACTGATCGTCGTCCCCCACCACACAGATATTCCGTCCGGCAAGGAGGCGCATAAGCCGGTACTGGATAAGGCTGGTATCCTGGAACTCGTCAACCATGATATAGCGGTACCTGGCGCGGTACTTTTCCCGTACCGCGGGAAAGCCCTCGAAGATGGCTATGGGTAAGGTCAGGAGATCGTCAAAGTCCAGGGCATTGTATACCTTGAGGCTCTGCTGGTACTCGCGGTAGACCGGCTCCCAGGAGCTATCCGCCGTACCTGCGGGGGCGGATGAAAGGGCGGCGGCTTCCGGCGCATCGCTCCACCGGTAGCGGCCTATCTTGATGTTGGAGAATGTCTGGCCCAGGCTGTAGAGGTCCACGCCTTCCACCGATAGGCGGCATTCCCGCAGGGAATCTTTGACTAGCTGCATCCGGTCGGTTTCGTCATAGATAGAAAAATTCTTCCGGTAACCGTCCAGACATTCGATTTCCTCGCGGAGTATTTTAAGCCCAAAGGCATGGAAGGTGGAAACCGTCAGGTTATGGAGCTTTTTGCCGGTCAGTTCCTTAACCCGCTTTTCCATCTCGCGCGCGGCTTTGTTGGTAAAGGTAAGGGAAAGGATATTGGATTGATGAATGCCTGTTTCCAGCATACGCGCCATGCGGTAGGTGATCACACGGGTCTTTCCCGAACCCGCGCCGGCTATTATGAGTACCGGCCCTTCAAGGCTCGTTACCGCTTTAAGCTGGGGGCCGTTTAGTTCCGCTTCAATGTTGAGTGGTGGCATAGGACAGGAGTATACGGTTTTGCGGGATATTTTGCTAGCAGTTTGTTGCGCTTCAGCGCAAAATCGTATAAAAATCCACAAGTGCAACAGGCTGCCAGCCTCCAGTTTTTTCCCTTGACATGCCCCAAAATTCCGCGCTACCATAAACCCACGCTTTTGGGCGGGAAACCACAACCAGGGGGGAACCATGACAGGCCGTGATCCTTTTGACGCGCCGCGCGCCGCTTTCCCCGTTTTTATTTATCCCCCCCCCCCCCCCCCCGCACACTAAAATCCGTTATGTATATATATACACGCCGGCGTTTGTCCCGTTAGCGCCTCCGCTAAGCCTGCTATCGCCTGCGCCAGTCTCACTATCGCCCGCGCTCAGTCCGCTATCGCCCGCGCCAGTCTCACTATCGCCTGCGCCAGTCTCACTATCGCCTGCGCCAGTCCCGCTATCGCCTGCGCTCAGTCCGCTATCGCCCGCGTTACTCCCGTTATCACCCGCGCCAAAAGGCGCGGAGCATATACCACAAGATAAGGAGGCTACTATGCCCGGAAAACACTACATCCCGACCAAAGAATCGGAGTTTATCGAATGGAGCGCGAATCTGATCGCCGTGTCCGTCGCTCATAAAACCCTGTGGGGCCTGCCCGACGACAAGCTGGCGGAAATCCAGACCCTCCACGGTGAGGCGCTTGCCCTGTACGAAAAGTGCAAAACCGCGTCCTACACCAAGGTGGATATGGAGACCAAGCACGAAAAGGTGCACCTGCTCCGCCATCTTGAGGAGGTGTTCGTCAGGAACAATTTACAGAACAACGATGCGATGACCGACGCGGGGCGCACGGAACTGCGCATACCCATCCACGACCAGCACCCCACACCCCACCCCAAACCGGCCACCATCCCGGAAGTGGAGGTTGAAACCCCGCACCCCCGCGTGCTGCGGATCAAGTTCCGGGACGAGCACGCGGCGCGCTGGGGCAAGCCCGAGTATGTGCA
>JAISNI010000141.1 GCA_031276295.1 Treponema sp. | reverse complement strand
CTGCCTAGAATTAACCCGTTGAGTAATTTTTTGTAATACAATAACTTAGGTCATTTCAGTTACATTTTCATAATGTCTCAAACTCCTCTTTTTGGTTACTTTTTCGATGTCTCACTGCGATGCCTTGACTTGTCTTGTTCACCGATATATAATTATTATTATAAAAATTGGGGGTGCCCCGGTTTCGACTGGTACGGTTCGGGATACAGGTTGCAGATGGAGTGCCGATCTCCTGATTCGGCGACAATTTAACTGCCAACAATGACAGTTACGATTACGCCTTAGCTGCGTAACCGCGTGGAACCCTTCCGCCGCCTTGAGGGAGGACTTCCGCGTTGCAATCAAGGCTGGCCGATCTCCGGTTCCGGATGGGGTGAGGTGAGAAATTCCCGGAATACGGATAGGCAGCGCGCCGTTTAGCCACGCCAATCCCGACAATACCAATAAACGGCTAAATCTGTAGAGGCCCGTATTTCGCGTATTAGGACGCGGGTTCGACTCCCGCCACCTCCAACTCTATTTTCTTATATTATGAATTGACAGGTACGTTCAAAACAACCGCGGAGGATCACTCCCCCGGCACATCCGCCATAATCCCCGCCAGACCCGGTTTGTTTTTGGGTTTGTAGAGGGTAAAACGCACGGAGGCCGTGATAGCGGCCGGGACATTGTACGCCGCAACCCCCGGTAAAAGCCGCGTCCCGGCAAAAACAATGATGGCAAACCGGACGGTGCTTAAACCGAACCCGCGCGCCGCCCTTATAAACTGATTGGAAGGTCGGATACATACCCCGGAGCTTGTTCTGAAAATTTCCCACCACAGAAAATGTTGTACCCCGATTTTCGGATCGGGGTATGTACCCGGCCGGTATAATAAATTTCTTATCCAACGAAGATACCCCGGAACTTGCTCTTGGGTTCTTCATTTTGCGGGAATTTTGGCACATAAAAAGTAAGTACTGTTGTCCGGGATTATCAGCGTCGTTCTCTTGACAAAAAAGGTTTTTTTCTTTAAATTTCCTATTATTGCTATCGGAAATATATGTAAATAGGAGAAAATCGATGAGAAAGAAACGAAAATTAGACACCGGCCTCTTGTCGCTGCAAAACCTCAAGGCTAGGCCCGTCCGTACCGCATGTCTTACCGCGGTAGTAGTGATCCTTGCCTTCGCCCTGTTCGGCGGGTCTGTCCTTGCCCTGAATCTCCGTCAGGGTTTGATCACCATGACCAAACGTTTCGGCGCGGATTTGATGGTGGTCCCCGAGGGGGCTTCCGAAAAGGCGCAGGCCCTGCTGCTCCAAGGAGGGGCGGACTATTTCTACTTCGACGCCGGCATCACCGGCAAGATCGCCGGAACCGAGGGTATAGCCTGCGCTTCCCCCCAGTTTTATCTGGCGTCCCTTTCAACCGAATGCTGCGATGCCGCCGTGCAGCTTATCGCTTATGACCCGGAAACGGATTTTGTCGTCCAACCCTGGATTGCGGAAAAGCACAGCGAAACCATAGCAGACGGGCAGCTTGTGGTGGGCAGCCGGATCACCCTTCGTCCCAATGGAACCATTCAATTATTTAATCATGAATATCCGGTAGCGGCGCAGCTTTCAAACAGTGCGAGCGGGTTTGACACTTCGATTTTTATGACCATGAATACCATGCGGCAGCTTATTGACCTGGCCCATGCGGAAAAGGACAACTTCTTGGCGGACAAGTATGGGGAAGGGGTAATTTCCACCGTACTGGCCAAGGTTGATCCGGCAAAGCCCTCGTCGCTGGTTGCCTATAACATACGAAAACAAAATGAAGGCGTAGAGGTGTTAATTTCGCAGGGTATTTTTTCCGCCCTCGCCGCTACGCTGTCCGGCCTTGTTTCCTATATTCATGTTTTTTCCGCCGTCCTGTGGATACTGGCGCTGATCGTATTGGCGGCGGTGTTTTCAGGTTCCATCCATGAACGGAAAAAGGAATTCGCCCTGTTGCGTATACTCGGGGCCACCAGAAAAAAACTCATCACCATGGTGTTAAGCGAATCAGCCCTGGTCGGCATCGCGGGCGGCGCGGCGGGTATTGTCCTGGCAGGCATCGTGATTTTTCCGTTCAGTACGTTGATCAGCGAACGGCTTGGGCTGCCCTATCTTGATGCGCCGTTTCTCAACGTCATTCTGCTCATTTTGGGGAGCCTGTTTCTTTCGGCCCTGGTGGGTCCCCTGGCTTCGCTTTATTCGGCATTCCGAATCAGCAGGGCGGAAACCTATTATACGATGCGGGAGGGTGAATGATGGGACTTCTTGAATTGAATGAACTGACCAAAGAATACAAACGGGGGGAGCGCTCATTTAACGCGGTAAACCGGGCAAGTCTGTCCGTCGCGCCGGGATATTTTATCAGCATTTTGGGGAGACGCGGACGCGGAAAAACGACTCTGCTTAATATGGGAGCGGGGCTGCTCAAACCAACAGCAGGAGCGGTTTTTTTTGAAGGACGGGACATCTACGGTTTAAACGATAAAGACATTTCATTTTTACGAAATAAAAAAATCGGCTATGTTCCCCAGGGACAAAGCCTCCTCTCGAATTTTACCGTGTTCGATAACGTGTGTATTCCCTGGTTTCTGTTCAAGCGTGAAGGGGATATAGAAGGCCGGGCCTTTATCCTGCTTGAGAAGGTGGGGATAAGCCATCTTGCCGCCTCATATCCCAAAGAACTGTCGGGCGGCGAGATGCGGCGGGCGGCTATTGCCCGCTCCCTTATCAACGAGCCCCGGCTTCTCATTGCCGATGAGCCGACCGGCGATTTGGACGCGCAGACCACGGCGGAGATTATGAAGCTCTTCAGCGCTATCGCCGCGGGCGGGACGGCGGTACTCATCGTTACCCATGAGCTTGATACGCTGAATTACGGCAATAAAACCTACGCCATGGATGCGGGGAATCTTTTACCCCATACAGCCTGAAGGCGGCGCCTGTCATGGAACCCTGCGCCGGTGAGGATACCCCGTTTGACGGCATCGTCAGGCAGTATTATGAACGGATCCTCAAATTCTGTGTGTACGCGCTGGGCGGCAACTTGAACCTCGCCGAGGATTGTACCCAGGATATTTTTCTCGTCCTCTATGAGAACATGACCAAACTCAAAGACTATGACAGGATCGGCGGCTGGCTGTATAAAACCGCGGGTAACATTTCCAAACGCTACGCCGCTTCCCTGCGGAGGGAGCGTAAAATATTTGCCGTCCCCGTCGGAAACGCCGGCGAGGGCCGTGAAGAATCGCCCCTTGACCGTATTGCCGCCAAAAACATACGGAGCGAGGAAGACCGAATTGCCGAAGAAAAGGCCGTGGACCGCGCCGCCGCCGCGATTGGGATGCGCCTCAAGCCCAGGGATGAAGATATTCTGGAACTGGCCTTCCGGCAAAAGAAGCCTCTCAATGAAGTGGCGGCCCGGCTCAATATAAGTCTCAGCGCCGTGAAATCGCGGACCAGCAGGCTGCGGCAAAAGATAAGCGTTCTTGCCAGGGAATTGCTGGAAGATTGAGGGTTCTGCCGCGACTTTTCGTAAAAACGGCGAGTTATAATAGAGAGGGCGGATAATGGAAAAACAACGTATGCGGGCTTCCCGTATCAAAGATATAGAATCGGAGCTGAACAAAGACGCGGAGGACATTGACGGCGATTTTATCGACCGCCGTATCGACGAGTTATGCGCCCTGGACGGTCTTAACCCGCCGAAGTTGAGCGGCGCGGCTCTTGACGCCGCCGCCCGGACAATCCGCTCCCGGGCCGCCTGGCGGCGCGGGAATACGCGGGTCAGGCGGGAACAAAAAAGCAGGTTTACCCGCCGGGCCCTCCGCGGAACTTTGGCGGCCTGCGGCGTGTTCCTGCTTCTCTTTTCCGTCAACTACCTGTCCGCCCTGGTTACCGGTTCCTGCCTTCCCGCCAAGGCGGGTGTCAAATTCTGCTGCGGAACAAAGTACTGCGTCTGCGAAGTTGCCAAAGGGGAAGATGAACATCCGGGGGATCGGGTCCCATAATCACTTTCGTGTTTTGGCGGGCGGCTTCCGTTTTTGTTTTATCGATCTGAAAAAAAAATGCAACTTTTTTACTTTTTCCCGAGTAAATATATGTGATTAATATGATAAAACGCATACTGTGCATTACCTTTATATTAGTGCCGGTTTTTACCCATGCCCAGGATTGTTGCGGCCCCGGAGGCGGGGGAGGGGCGTCGATCTTTACCGCCAGGGACAACGGGGGCGCAAACTACCGTCTAAAAAATGTCCGCCATTATGCGTACAGCGCCCGGCATCCCGGTTTTACCGCCGGACTTGAAACCGGCGGCATAACTGATGGTGCGGAGGCCAATATCACCCCGCATCTTGAATACTCAGGTTCCTGGGAGTCAGGCTCCCTTGGGAGCTTCGACATATACGGAGGGGCGTTTTATTCGGTTTTTCTCGACAAACCTTATTCACATCAGGCGGACATTGCCGAAAACATCGCTTGGCGTTTTGCCCCCGGCGAAAATTCCCGTCTGGTTTTTCGGCTCGATAACGAAGACTTGGTTGTCTTTTTCCCTGACGCCGCGATATTCGCCTATGCGGCGCTGGATCCCAGTGTTACCTACAGTCATGCCCTGAACTTCGGGGATATTTCCCTGTCCTTTGGACTTCCGGTTCTTATCAAACCCGAAGGCGGCTTAAATTCATATATTACCCTGGGCTACGAACACCCTATGGGCTTGAGTGTTTCCCTCTGTCCTCGGCTGACCCTGGTCCCGGATGTACTCTACAACGGAACCACCCTTACCTTGGGTTTCACCTGGGACAGATTTTTCATGAAGGCCGCCTTTGTGATAAACAAAGACTTGAGCGCCTGCGACATACGCCCCTACGCGGAATTCACTTTTGGTCATATCGTTCTCCGGGCCGGCGCCGAATTGGACGGCCTGGGAGGGGACGATGTTTCGATAAACCCCTTTGTGGGAATGGGATACCATTTTTAGGCAGGAGGAAAAAATGAACGATACATTGTGTTGTTGTTACCACTGATTTCATCACCGCAGTTTTTTGTAAAAGGTTTTGTGTTACAAAATCCACTGCCCTGGGGCAGAAAAATAGCCAGTGCTTCTAAAAAGTTCAATTATTTAGGAAGCGCCTCAAATACAAGGAGTATGATATGAAAAAGAGTATGTTAAGCGCCATAATAATAAGCGCGGTATTCAGCCTGCTGGTATTGGCCGGATGTGATGACCCCGTAAACGGGAACGATGACTGGCTTGCGGATACGGCAAACCCCTTTATAGGTACATGGAAAACCGAAACTACCAATATGCAGGGCGTGAAAACAACTACCACGAGGGAATTTAAAACTGATGGTACTATTGTGGTTACCACAAAACAGGGGGAAAATGACCCGGTATCAAGTACCTCGTACTACCTGGTGAAAGACGATATTTTGGTTATTTCCCAAACCAATTCCCCGTATTACACGAAACACCGTTTCAGTGTCATCGACAACAACAACATCAAACTTGTTGAGGACCTCAGAGGGAGTACCGCGCTCTATACCCGGGAAGGAGAAGAAAATCCTGATGTTAACCGGACAACCGTGCTTGCCACAGCGATAACGGGTTACTGGCGGTCAAAGAATACGTCAGGCGCCACGATGTACGACTGGTACAATTTCAGTAATGACGGTACCTATCATGTGTACCATTGGATGAACGATGATCCGCACTATATCGACCGGGGCGAATTTGGCTACTACATTGACAGCGCCGATAATTTCGTTTCCATAACCGGCCAGTATACGGTACGGGTCTTTACCGGTTTTACCCGCAATGACTCTTCCACCCCAAACACCATCGGCTGGACCGATGAATCGGCAAAGACTTTTTATACCTTTGACGGCGAAACCTTTGCCATACCATAAGGGGGATTCCTCTAAAAAATTTTGAAGGAGTTTTTTAATGAAAAAACATTTTGTGGTTTTTACCGCCCTGTTCCTCATGCTGCTTGTCTCCTGCGCCACCACCGGCGGCGTTGATTACGCGCAGCTTGCCGCAGAGGGCGCGGACGTATTCGCCGGGAAGAACTGGAATGCCCCCCGGCGGAACAATATGTACGACCGCTGGGAATTCAACGCCGACGGCACGTTCCACTTCTGGCACGTCCACCACGGAGACCCTCTTGACCGGGGGGTGTACCGTTACGAGCTAAAGGGCGGACTTATTACCATCGCCAAAGAAGGAACCGGGGAAAGCGCCGCATATACCTATACGTTCAGCGGTAAAACCGTTACCTTAACGCCGTTCCACCACGCCCCCGAACACGGGGATGCGGAACACGCCGCGGTGGAACACGCGGAGCCCGCGGAACATAGGACGCCTGCGGCACACACGGAGCCGGCGGCGGAACACGCGCCTTCGGGCGGACACCAAATGGGCGCGCTGCCGGAATCGCCGGTTACGTTTACGGAGGCCCGGTAAGGAATCGGCATGAACAAACAAGCGGTTTCCCTTTTGCTTTTAGCCTTCGCGGCGCTTCCCCTCTTTGCCAAAGGGGAACAAGACCCTTCGGCGCCCTTTAACGATCATGAGCTTGTAGCGGTCCACCGGATTCACATGAGGGAAGTGGTTCGGATTGGCGTTCCGTCGAACAACCCGCCTTTCAGCTCTGTGGATGCCAAAGGGGCCTGGCAGGGCTATGACGTGTATTTTGCCCATCGTATCGCCAAAGAAATACTGGACGACAAGGAAAAGTATCTTCGCTTTGTGCCGGTAAGCCGCGAAAATTGGGCGGCATTCCTTGAAAACGATCAGGTGGACATAGTGTTGGGATTCGGCCCCGACCCGGAACAACCGGCCCCGGCGGATTTTGCGCTGCCCTACCGGAGGGACGGGGAGGCGCGTATCGCCCCAGCGGTACGGAAAGGCAGCGGCGAATTACAGCTCTGGCTGAACGACGTGATAAACCGCCGCATAGAAGCCGATTTTTTCCACAAGAATTTTGAAGCGACCCTGCGTCCGGTGTACGGCGCCGCCCTTGACCCGGACACAGTGGTTATCGAACGGGGCGGAATAGAATGAATGTAATGTATAGAGGAGATGTTGTATGAAAGATCGTATTGTTTCAGGCGGCGCGGCGCTGACTGCCGGGCTGCTTATCGCGCTGGGGCCCCAGTTCCTGTTTAAGGTCTGCCCGGTTATGGGGGACATGATTATGAAGTGCCACTGGTCGTCGCAGGCGGAAATCGGCGTGGGGGCCCTCATCGCCGCGCTGGGCATAGCCCTTGTGGTTTTTGCCGGCCCCAAAACACGGCTGGGTCTGACCATCGGTGTTTTCCTTGCCGGCGTGCTTGCCCTGCTCATCCCCCATGTCCTTATCGGCGGTTGCGCCATGTATTCCATGCCCTGCCGAAAAATCACTTTTCCGGCGATTACCGTTATCAGCATCCTGCTGTTAATCGGAGCGGCGCTTAACACGCTGTATCTTGCCCGGAAAAAGGAATAGGTCTCTATCCTTTTTAATGGTTTATGTAAGCCTTTTGGTTTCTACCGGGCAAGATTTACCAGATTCACTACTTTCACCGCCCTATAGGGAAAGTGAAAGTGGTGAATCTTCGGAACCGAGAAGCCCCGTACAAGGGCCTTCTCGTACATCATGAGGATCCTGATGCTGTTTTTGCGGGGACTCTGAAGGGCCTCCTCCTCGGTGTCGTTCATCCTAAAAGTGATAATCTATTCCTGCCTCTTTCATAATCTGGTTAAATGTATAAAAAAGCCCTGATAATCAGATATTTTGCATAAAGCGGACCAAAGGTCCGATGCAAAAAATCCACAAGTACAACAGGCTGTAGGCAACCACATACATTACACGGCTAACAGTGGCAATCGAGACTCCGAATTGACGCGGATGCTGTTTTCTTCTTCAGTAATTTTGCAAGAGGGGCCAGTTGCGTTCTGTCAATCTGGACACCGCATACGTTCAGCGCTTCCCGTGCGGCCCTGTTTCCAATATTGGCGCATTGGGAGAGGGAAAATTCCCGAACCCAGGCGGCCATAAATGCCGCGCAGAAGGTATCTCCGGCGCCGGTTGTTTCCAGGGGAATCACCGAGATGGTTTCCTCGCGGTATATCTTGCCGCCGGCAAATACCGCGGAGCCTTTCGGCCCAAGTTTGACCACGATAATGGGGAAGATATCATTTCTGGTAAAATCCTTGTAGAAATCCTTTGCATGGCGAACGATTTCTTCATGTGTTTCAGGGTTTTCTATCCCCGGTAGGCGGATTCCGTCTTTTGCGGCCATGTTCTGGGCTTGGTAAAAGGCCATAGCCTCAGCTTCGTTCATAAAGAGGATGAGGGGATAGTTCCGGCAGTATGCGGTTATTTCACGGGCATAGGAAGCGGCCGTCTCCACGGAACTCAGATCAAGAGCGGCTACCGTACCATATCGGTCCGCCAGTTCCAGGATATACCGGAACAGGCCGGTACGACCAAGCATATAGCCGTCCAGAATGACCGCCTTTGCGGAGCGGATCGTATCTTCGGGAATGTCGGATTCGTCCAGTTCCAGCGCGGCGGATGGGGCGGCTAAGATACGGGTGCCGCCGTCAGGAAGGTCGATCTTGGCAAAGATACCGGTAGGCAGGGCTTTCCGGCGGAGCATCGTTATAACCCCGGCTTCGGAAAGTTCCCGCTCGAAGAGCCCGCCGAAATGATCGGGCTCCCCGATGGTTCCTGCCCCTATCGCGCCTATAAAGCCTGTCTTTATACCCAGAAGCCCGGCAATTTTGGCCGCATTTGCCGCCCCTCCGCCTGAACAGGTCGTAAAATCGGGGATAATCCCCAGGATTTCAGTCAATTTTGTATACGGTATATGCGCAAGCGGAGGAAACAGAGCTATCCGGGAATCAAAATCATCGTCCAGATAGGCAAAAATATCCATCAGCGCGTTCCCTATGCAGAGAATTTCACATTGATACCCGTTACGCAATTATTTTTCTAATCTCCTGCCGCGGTTACTTGGGCTGCGCTATGATAGAAGCCAGTTCAGCATTCCTGGAAAGCTCCTCTTTAAGCCCCTCGGCGCGGCCCTTGTTCACATAGTCCTTGCTCTGGAAGGAATAAACAAATTTGGTGTGTACGTCGTAGGTCCCTGCCATAAGCGCATAGGCATCCTCGGTCATCACCAGTTCTTCATCCGTAGGGATAATATAGATCGGTATTCTCGATTCCGGCTTGGAGATGATGGTTTCGGTATTGCGGGTATGGGAAAGTTCGTTTTTATGGGGATCGTAGGCTATGCCTATACCTTCAAGCCCTTCAAGTATCTTCTTCCGCATGAAGAAGGCGAATTCTCCGACGCCGGCGGTAAAGACCAGGGCGTCCACCCGTCCCAGTACCGCCTGATACGCGCCTATGTACTTCTTGACACGGTGGGCTTCCATATCCTGGGCGAGTTCCGCCCTCTTGTCCCCCTCAAGTTTGGCCTTCTGAATGTCGCGGCGATCCGCGTATTTACCGGTTATGCCGAGGAGCCCGCTTTTCTTGTTGAGGGCGCTTTCCATCTCCGCCGCGCTCATGCCGGTTTTCCGCATCACATAGAAGGGCATAGCCATGTCCGCATCGCCGGAGCGGGTACCCATAATAAGGCCCTCCAGCGGGGTAATACCCATACTGGTATCGAAAGAACAGCCGTTTTTAACCGCGTTGACCGAAGCTCCGTTCCCCAAGTGGCAGATAATAAGATTGGTGTCTGAGGGCTTCTTCCCCAGAAGCACCGATGCGCGTTTGGCGGTATAAAGGAAAGACGTACCGTGGAAGCCGTATTTACGCACCGAGTATTTTTCGTACCATTCGTAGGGGACGGCATAGAGAAAAACCTCCGGGGGCATGGTCTGATGCCAGGCCGTGTCCATGACGGCGCAGTGGGGCACATGGGGCAGCACTTTCTGCGCAGCCTCTATCCCCATGATATTGGCAGGATTGTGGAGGGGGCCCAGATCCTTCACATCGTTAAAAGCCTTCATAGCCGCTTCGTCTACGATGACGCTCTTGGTAAACTTATCCCCGCCGTGAAGCACACGGTGGCCTACCGTCTTGATCACGCTCATATCGGTGATAACGCCGTGTTCCTTGTCGGTAAGGGTCTTAATGATAAGATCAACCGCATCGGTATGGGTGGGGCAATCGTAGTTCAACGTATACTCATCCTTACCCTTTACCTTATGGCTGATAAAGGAACCGCCCAGCGTTACCTTTTCCACAATGCCTACCGCAAGCACGTCTTTTTTGTCCCAATCGTATACCTGATACTTGGCGGAAGACGATCCGCAATTCAACGTCAAAATAACCATATTATACCTCGTTATACCTCATTAATTGATTGATCCTGTGGCTGCCTAATTATTGATAATATAATCATATAATAATGAAACAAGTTAGGGAAGGGAGCAAAAAGGGGATTTCAACCATTCAGACAGGCCGGCTTTATAAGGACGTACCGGCAGAATCCAGGTAATTTTTATATTTTACGTTTTTTCGGTCATGCGCTTCACACGGATCGTTCTTTTGGTATATTCTGTTAGGCGGAGGATGTATGGGCGCAAAGATCAGGGTCGGCATTTTATTCGGTGGTAAATCGGCGGAGCATGAGGTGTCCCTTCAATCTGCCATGAATGTTTTTGATGCTCTTGACCGCGGTAAATACGAGCCGGTACTTATCGGCATCGACAAAACCGGACGCTGGTTCCTGAACGACCGGGCGCGGTTCCTGTTCAACGTTTCCGATCCTGAGCGTATAGCCCTGAATACGGCAAACGATTCGGTGGCCTTAACGCCTGAGAGCGGCGGCGTCCTTTCCAATTTGACCGGCGGGCGGGAAGGGCCCGTTCTCGATGTGGTTTTCCCTATCCTGCATGGGCCCTTTGGAGAGGACGGTACGGTTCAGGGGCTTCTCAAGCTGGCGGACATTCCCTTTGTCGGCGCGGGGGTGCTCGGCTCTGCCGCGGGTATGGACAAGGATGTGATGAAAAGGCTGCTCCGTGATGCGGGGATACCTATAGGCAGGTTCAGGGCGCTGAAAGCCGGCTCCCCCCTGCCGTCTTTCACCGAATTACGCGCGGAGCTTGGGCTTCCCCTCTTTGTAAAGCCGGCCAATATGGGTTCGTCCGTCGGCATCAACAAGGTAGGCGGCGAGGACGAGTTGGCCGCTGCCGTGAGGGATGCTTTTGAATACGACCGAAAGATCATCATTGAAGAGTTTATCCCCGGACGGGAGCTTGAGTGTTCGGTTTTGGGTAACGAAAACCCCATCGCCTCGTTGCCCGGCGAAGTCGCCTCCTCGCATGAATTTTACTCCTACGATGCCAAGTACCTGGACGAAAAGGGCGCCGTGCTGACGATTCCCGCGGATATTCCTGACGATAAGGTGAAGGAGATACAAGCCCTTGCGGTAAAGACCTTTCAGGCGCTTGAATGTGAAGGGCTTTCGCGGGTTGATTTCTTTATGAAGGGCAGCGGCGATATTCTTGTCAACGAGATCAATACCATGCCGGGTTTTACCAAGATCAGTATGTATCCGAAACTCTGGGAGGCAAGCGGCGTTCCCTATCCCGTCCTTATCGACAGGCTGATAGACCTTGCCTTTGATCGTTACCGGCAGGAAAAACGCCTGCGGACAAGTTTTTCCCTTTGAATGAACGCTTTAAATGACGCGGGGCGCGGCGGACTATGAGGCGTCCGCGGATGAACGCTCTCATTTAAAAAGCAGGTAACTCTTCAGTCGTAGCGTAACTTCAGAACCTTTCTTGTTCTCCGGCGCTTTAACAGCGGCATTTGCATAGTTATACAAGTATAATGTTTACATTTTGCATTATAATAGATATAACTAAAAGGTGAGAAAAGATATTGATGGCGTCGCTTTTGATCTGGATGGAACTCTGTACCCGAACTACAGGTTCTATATTCGTTTGCTTCCATTTCTTCTCAAAGAATGCCGCCTGATTGGGGCGTTAGGGAAGGCCCGCAGGATACTCCGCGAAGATAGCGCTCTGAGAAACAGTAACGGGGGGCACAACCCCGAAGGCGGTTCTTTTTATGAAAGGCAGTCCTGCTTGATGGGTAAAATCTTGAAGCGCAATCCCCGGGCTATACAGGAGAAAACCGAAAGGCTCATCTACAGGGGCTGGGAACCTCTTTTTAAGGGGCTGAAGATCTTCCCCCTGGTTAAAGAGACCCTGCACAGCTTCCGTAATGCGGGATTGAAGCTGGGGCTGCTCTCGGATTTTCCCCCTGAAAGAAAACTGGAATACCTGGGGCTTTCCGGTTTGTGGGATGCGGTGCTCTGTTCTGAAACCTTCGGCTTTCTAAAACCCGATCCGGTTCCCTTTTTGGAACTCTCTTCGCAGATGGGGGTAAAGCCGGAACGGCTCCTCTATGTGGGCAACAGCATCTCCTACGATATTAAAGGGGCGCGGAATGCCGGCCTTCAGGCCGCTCTGATCTGTTCTTCCTGCTGGAAAAGACACTATAGGGGAGAGGCGGCTTTTGTCTTTAGCAACTATCGCCAATTATACAATTATATGTTAGGTTAAAACAAATGGAAACTCTATTTACCGTAGGGAATTTAATCACACTCTGTATTGTTGGGGTGGCATTGTTTGTGTTCCGTCAGATGGATGCCCGCAGCCGGGTTTTGGATAAGGTAAAAAAGTACTTTGAAGCTCAAAAAGCCGGTCTTGAATCCTTTGCGGCCGTACAGGCGGACGCGGTCAAGGATTACGGGATAGAACTCAAAGTGCATCAGGATTCGGCAAAGGAGTTGATGAAGCGCGTTAATCAGTCCAATGAGGAGCTTGCTGAAAAAGCTGAAAAGGTAACCCTGATAGGCCAGCGCCTTGACGAGTACGATTCAAGGCTGGAAGAACTGGTCCGCATGACCAGCCGGGTACAGGAAAATTTGAACCGCATACGGGATGAATCGGCCTTTGTCGAGGGTGCAAACAAGCGCCTTAACGAGGCAAAAGACAAAGTTCTGTTTGTCGAAAGGGAACTGGGGAACATTGAGGCGCGGTTTGAGCGGGAAAATACCGGCGCGCTGGAAAAAATAGCGGAAATTGTAACCGCCTCCGTTCAGTCCACCGTGCGCGATCTGGAAACGACCGTAGGCTCCATAGAACAGCAGGTTGACGAACACCGCGAAGAGATAAACAGGGTGGAAAGGGAACGGGCCGCAAACCTGGAACGGGACATTGATACTATCAACAGAACGCTTAACGAGGCGGTGGATCATGCGGCGGAACGGGCCGGGATCATGGAGGAAGCGGCCCTGACAAAGATGCGGGACCAGGCCCAGGACAGGATCAATATCCTGCAAACCGCAATGGAAGATAAACTAAAGACCATGCAGGAAAGCGTCAAGACACGGCTTGCCGAAATTCAGAATACCGCCCGCGCCAATAAGGAAGAATGGAAGAGCGATCATAGCGAAATGGAGGCCAAATTCCGTAGCCTGCGCGATGAATGGAAAAGGGAACTACAGGAAATCCATGTTCAGGCAAAGAATCACCGGGAAGAATGGACAACAGCCCGGGAAGGATGGCGGCAAGCGGTGGAAGAAGCGGGAAGCGTGGCCGCGGAGCAGGTCAATTTCCTCGAAACCAAGTCCGAGAATATCAAACAGTACCTTGCCGAAGATATAAAGGCCGCGGAAGACCGCTTTATGGCGCTTAAAACAACGATAGGCGCGACGGCTCTTCAAATTGAGGACGAATTGACACGGGCAATCAATACAACTTCACAGACGGCGGCGGCGGCGGCGGATGCCGAGCGGAAAAAGTGGGAGTCCGCCGCGGATACGGCTCTTAAACGAATAAGCGCTCAGATAGCCGATGCGGAAACGGCCGCGCGGAAATTACTCGTCAACCTGGAAACATCATCCATGGAAAGAGAAAACCGTCTCCTTACCGAATCCGACGCGCTGGAAAACCGTATAAGCGCGGACAGGGAGGACCTGGAACGGCGTCTTACCGCAGATGCCGAAAGCCTTGAAAAACGGATACGAGAGGATAACGAAGACCTGGAAAACAGGATGATCACGGATCGCATCGAACTTGAAAAGCGGCTTGCCGCAGACGCAAAAGAGCTGGAAACCCATATCATCAGCAGATCGGAAGCCCTGGAAACCAAGCTGCTCAAGGATAACAGCGAACTTGAAAACCGCATAGTTACCGAGAATACCGCAATGGAAAATCGCATCACATCCGGTTCCAAAGACCTGGAAAGCAATATCACCGGCAAGATCGATGAACTGGAAGAAAAATTTTCCTTCTGGACAGAATCCTTTGACGGCCGTCTCCACAGCCGTTTTGAAGAACTGGAACAGGAATTCCGGAGCCGCTCAGATTCGCTTGAAACCCGTGCCCGTACCGCGTCTGAGGGGCTGGAACGGGAACTTATTACCGATATGGAGGCTCTGGAACGCCGTATCCAGGGCAGGGTTACCGAGCTTGATACGAAATTCAACGCGGAAACAGGCGCTCTGGAACAGGAAATGAAGGAATCGCGGGAAAACCTGGAGAATCAGTACCTGGGCAAAACCAGGGATATGGAAAGCCGCTTCGAGGCGCTGACGGCAGATATGGAGAAACGGCTCCTCGCCCAAACAGGGGAAGTTGAGAGACGTATCCTCGGCGATACGGAAGCTATGGAAAACCGTATCCTAAGCAAGGCCGAAAACCTTGAACAACATATTCTTTCGGAGACTGAGACTCTGGAGAACCGCATTGCCGTCGGCGCGGAAGCGCTGGAAAGCAGAATAGCCGCCGATTCGGATGATCTTGAAAAACGTATCGTTTCTAGGGCAGAAAGTCTGGAAAGCCGGATCACGGCGCATGAAGAGGATATTGAAAGCCGCATCCTCAATAAGACCGATGCCCTGGAACAGCAGTTCTCCGTCAGAGCGGCGGATCTTGAAAATCAGATAACCGAAAAGACCGCTATGCTCTCGGACCGGATAGAAACGGAGATAGAAAGCCTGTCGAAACAGTTCACTGGGGACATGGCGGAACTTGAAAACCATGTTTCCGGCAAGACAGAAGCCCTTAAAAATCAGACCCTTACCGATACCTCGGCCTTTGAACAACAGCTTGCGGGGGATCTGAAGGAACTCCAGAACCAGGTTTTCAGTAGTACCGAGGCGGTCAAAAAACAGTTCCTTGCCGATGTTTTACAGTTGGAACAGCAGTTCAATACCCTGAGCGAGAATCTGGAAAACCGTATTCATGCCGGCATTGACGGTCTTGACCAGAAATTTACGACCGAAAACGAAAAATTGGAGAACTATATCCAAAGTGAAACAGACGCCCTGGAAAAGCATTTTATATCCGAGAATATCAGGCTGGAAACCCAGTTGCAGAGCGGAACCGGCGGCCTGGAACGGAAGCTGCACGAAAGCCTTGATGCCCTGAACAAGCGGATCAAGACGGAAGTTGAAGATATAAACAGAACCTGGCTTGCGGAAAATGAAAACCTTCGGAACAAATTCAGGGCTTCAATGGAGGCTGTTGAAAGGGAAATTTTTGCGGAAAACGCCGAAATGGAGAAGCGCCTCTTTTCCGGCTCGGAGGCCCTTGAAACGCGCCTCCTCACGGAAACATCACGGCTGGACAAACAGCTTTTTGCCGACACCGAAGCGATGGAAAAGCGCCTGAGCGAAATTGAAAACCAGGGCGTAAAGGCCGTCTCCGATCTTGAGCAGAAACTTATCAAGACTACAATCGACATGGAACAAAAGATACTGGAAACGACGGATACCCGTCTGGAAGAGTACCGGGAAGTCCAGCGGGAACAGTACAGGCGTCTTGAAAAACTTGTTGACGACAGCGCCGTTCTGGACGGGGAAATACG
The DNA here is from genome assembly GCA_031276295.1 of Treponema sp. Classification (GTDB taxonomy): domain Bacteria; phylum Spirochaetota; class Spirochaetia; order Treponematales; family Breznakiellaceae; genus JAISNI01. The sequence goes on along the minus strand of JAISNI010000141.1, from coordinate 2,301 downwards.
CATGTTCATGCAGGAGATGGAAAAACGCGTGCATGAAGATTTCTCCCGTTTCGAGAAGGAATCTGCTGAATCCCAGGGAAGGGCGGCCCTTGGGTTCAACGCCGCGGTCGACGCCCTTAAAATGGAAATGGCCGATCTTGAAAAAGAACTTAACCTTCTTAAAAACAGCGCCTACGAAAATGTCTCGGCAAAGCTGAAGATCTTTGAAGATGATTTCTTTGCGGATCTTGCCCGGAGGAGCGGCGATATAGACCGCCGCCTGAGCGAATGGCAGACCGACCTTGACAGCCGCATGGCCGGTATGGCGGGGGAATCCGAGGCAAAAAGCCGCAGGCTGGAACTGAACAACCATGAAGAGCTGAAGGCATTGCTTGCGGAAAACAATGAACGCCTCAAGACGGAACTGGAAAATCTCCGCTCGGAAACCACCATGTTTGAAGACGAGATACGGGCATGGAGCAAAGGCGCCGAAGAAACCCTCGATTCCTTTAAGCAACAGCTTACCCGCGATCTGCAAGAATCCCGCCTGGAGGCCGATATTACCATAAGAAACGAGATAGGCCGCCATGCCCTGAACACAACCGACGCCCTCAAGCAGAATCAGCGGGATCTGGAAGCGCGGCTTCGCAGCATCCTTGAGGATACCGATGAACGCAAGGAAGAAATTACAGGGCTTATGGACGCTTCGCGGCGGGAGCTTGAGGAATGGCAGCAGAGCTTTACCGTTAAGTTGCGCGATCTGGATTCCGCCGTGGAAGAGAGCCGCGGCAAGGCCAGAGGTATGGTTACCGAAAGCGAGGAAAAAATTGCCGGCGTCTATGCCGCCATTGACGATCTGCTTAAAGAGATGAATTCCCACAGGACGGAGATATTCACCCAAACCGAAGAAAAAGCCAAGGTTCTGGACAACGGTATTAAGGAAGCGGAACGGCATATTAAGGAATTTATTGCGCAGACCAGGCTTTTTGACCGTGCGGAGGAACTAAAAACCTCTCTGGAAAATCAAATTGAGGATATTCAAAGCGATTTGGACGGCCTGGATCAGAGGCGGGCCGAAATTGTTCAGATGGAAAGCCAGTTTGTAAAGATACGGCGTCTGGAAGATGAGATCAACTCCAAGATGACCCGTTTCCTTTCGGAACAGAGGCGTATAGAACAGATGGAAACAGGATTCAACCGCCTGCTTCAGACCTCAAAAGCCGTAGAAGACAAACTACTCGAAGTGAATAATTCCAACGATACTATTCAGGCAATACAGGTGCAGATACGCCGTTTAGACGAAGCCATCACTCAAGCGGAAGAGAAGTATCAGCGTATAGAACGGAAGAATCAGATACTGGAAGAAACAAACGACGGTATAGACCGGAATTTTAGATCCTTGCAGGAATCCGAACTTAAAGCCCGCGAGATGAACGAGGAACTGGGCCGCATTGCCGGTGATATATACACGGTACGCACATCGGTTGTGGAACTGGCCGAACGGGAAAAGAAGGCCAGGGAAGCCTCCGAAAAGATCGCGTCCCTTGACGAAACCCTGAAAGATATCGAAAACCGCATCGAGCGTATGCAGAAGACCAGGGAATTGCTTGCATCGGCGGAAACCAGAATGGAGCAGTTGCTGGGGCTCAGCAAGAAGCTCTTCAAGGGGGATGTCGAAAAAGCCGCCGTTTCCGCTGAAAATATTAAAAACAGGCCGTCTACTTCGATTCAGGTAAAAGAAGATGTGATAAAGTTAACCCGTATGGGTTGGGATGTTAAGGAGATAGCCAGTATCCTCAAAATATCCCGCAGCGAGGTAGAAATGATCCAACAGTTGGGAATAGAAGATTAACCATACAGGCTGCTAGAATAATTATTAGGCAATTCGGGGAATTGAGTCTTCACAAAATTATGGTTATGATGAGGAACCATGAAGACCAACAGTTGTATCATAAGGCTTACTTGCCCAAGGTGTAACAAATCCTACAATCACCGGGAGGTTCAGCACCTCTGTCAATGCGGATCCCCCTTGCTGGCCGAATATGATTCGGAAAGGGCGGCCAAAACCGTTAATCCCGGGATCATCAAAAGCCGCCCGGCAACGCTTTGGCGGTATGCGGAACTGCTGCCGGTACTGGCTTCCGAACATATCGTTTCCCTGGGAGAAGGATTTACGCCCCTCACGCCCCTGCCCAGGATCGCTGGGAAATACGATCTTGGGAATTTGTATATGAAGGATGAAGGCATTATTCCCACCGGAACCTTCAAAGCCCGGGGCGCGGCGGTGGGAGTCTCCAAGGCAAAGGAACTGGGGATCCGGGA
>JAISNI010000140.1 GCA_031276295.1 Treponema sp. | reverse complement strand
GGAACCTGAGACGCAATAGGGAAGGTTGTAAAATCAACTGGCGTTTTACGACGGCCGATGCCCGGATTAAACTCAAACGCCTTTATCCGCAGTTTGAATAGTGTCGCGATACTAGTAGTCTCCGATAAAAAGTATCTCATTCTCAAGCTCTATCCCCAAGGCCGCCCGCACTCTGGCGGCAATTTCTTCCATAAGGACGCGCAGATCGGCGGCAGCCGCATTGCCGGTATTGATGATGATGTTTCCGTGCCAGGGCGCAACTGCCGCACCTCCCCGGCTGAGCCCTTTAAGGCCCAGTTCGTCAATGATCCTGCCGGTAGGCTTACCGAAGGCGCGATTGTTCTTAAACGCCGATCCTGCCGAGGGGAAACGGTAGTGGCCCTTTGCCTCGCGGTCGCGGTGGTGTTCTTCCATTTTAGCGCGTATCGCGGCTTCGGGTTCAGGGTTCAGGGCAAAACAGGCGGCAAGGATAAGGACATCCCGTCCCTGGAAAGGGCTCTTCTTGTAGGCAAAATCCTCAGCGCGGAAGGGTATCCAGGTACGGTTGAACCCTTCGTCAAGTATCTCGACGGCAAGAAGCACATCGGAGACAGACGTATCGTAGCACCGGGCGTTCATCCACACCGCGCCGCCTATAGTACCGGGCATACCCGCCAGGAATTCCAGCGCGCCCAAGCCTGCCGCTGCAGCGGCCTCCAACGCCTCATCGACCGGCGTTCCGCTCCTAAAAGCAACGCCCTCTCCCCTGTCCATTCCCTTCCAGCCGCCCGTATCAAGCACTATGCCCCGTATACCCCTGTCGGCAACCAGAATATTGGCGCCTCCGCCCAGGATAAATACCTTGATGCCTTCTTTTCCGGCGGCGTCAAGAAGCAGAGATGCGTATGCGGGCAGGGCCCCGCCCAGGGGACGTACCCACACATCCGCCGGTCCTCCGACCCGAAACGTGGTATGGGCGGACATAGGTTCGTCATAACGTATATCCGCAAGGCATTCCCCGCCTATCCCCGCATCCCGCGCATCGGTATTGATTTTTTTGATGAATGTTCTTAGACTATCCATAATTGAGAGGAGTATACCATGTCCCTTGTCTTATATAATACCCTGACGCGGAAATTACAGACGTTCAAGCCCCTTACCCCGGGAAAAACCGGCTTCTACGGCTGCGGGCCTACGGTATATAATTATGCCCATATCGGGAATCTGCGGGCTTATATCACCCACGATATACTTTCACGGACCCTCAAGCGATCCGGCTTGGAACTGCGCCATGTGATGAATATCACCGATGTAGGCCATCTGTCGGGTGATAACGATGAGGGCGATGACAAGATGCTTAAAAGCGCCGAAGAACGGGGAAAGTCGGTACTTGAAGTGGCCGACTTCTACACGCAAGCCTTTTTTCGGGATACGGAACGGCTCAATATCAAACAACCCGACGTGATATGCAAGGCTACCGAGCATATTTCAGACATGATAAACCTTATCAGGCGTATTGAAGAGAACGGTTATACCTATTTTTCGGGTGGAAATCTCTACTTTGATATATCGAAATTCCCCCATTACGGGGAGTTGGCCCGTTTGCGCCTTTCCGATCTTAAAGCGGGCGCCCGTACAGGGCTGGACGAAAACAAGCGGAACCCGGAGGACTTTGTACTCTGGTTTACCAAGAGTAAATTCGAGAATCAGGCCCTGGTCTGGGACAGCCCCTGGGGAAAAGGTTACCCCGGCTGGCATATAGAGTGCTCCGCCATGAGCATCAGGTACCTGGGGGAGCAGTTCGATATACATGCAGGCGGCATCGATCATATAAACATTCACCATACCAACGAGATAGCCCAGAGTGAAGCGGCAACGGGGAAGCATCCCTGGGTACAGTTCTGGCTACACAATGAATTTTTGGTTCTGGACAAGGGGAAGATGTCCAAATCGGCCGGCGGATTTATCACTCTGCAGCACCTCGTGGACGCCGGTTACGATCCCCTGGATTACCGCTATTTTCTTCTGGGCGCCCATTACCGCAGCCCGCTCCAGTTCTCCTGGGAAAGCCTTGACGGGGCCAGGAATGCACGGAAAGCGCTGCTCGACCGTATCCGCGCGCTTATGGATAAGGCCGGAAGCGCTGAAAATACCGGTACGCAGGCGGGAAGCTCCGTACCCGCCGGTACAGGGGCAGACGCATATCTAAAGGCTTTTGACCGCGCGATTGAAGATGATCTTTCCACCCCCCGCGCCTTAGCGGAACTCTGGGGGCTTCTCCGTGATACAAAGCTGGAAAGCGGCGAAGCCCTGGTTGCGGCTCTTGAAATGGATTCGGTCCTCGGGTTGAATTTAAAAGCGGAGGCGGAAGGAAAAGAGGAACTCTCCGCGGACTTTGAGCGGGAGATTGAGGAACTTATAGCACAGAGAAGCGAGGCGAAGAAGGCGAAAGATTTTGAGCGCGCGGATGCCATACGGCAGGGTCTCAAAGAAAAAGGAATCATCCTTGAGGACAGCCCTCAAGGAACCAGATGGCGTCGTTCCTGATTCCGTCTCATCCGGTTTGAATATCCTAATATGTAACGAATGAGGAAAAGACTTGTTTCTAAGTATAGATGAAAATGAAGAACAGCTAAAGAACCCAAAATTGACATCGTCCGAAAATGCAAGGGGAAAAGGAATTTCGATGGAGGAATTCCGCAGGCTATACGATACGGTCTTTCCTATTCTGTACCGGGTTGCATACCGTATTGCATCAAATGAAGAGGCGGCAGAGGATCTGTGCCAGGAAGCCTTTTTCCGCCTATTTGAGAAAAACATGGTTTTTCCCAGTCCTGAAGAGGCCAAATACTGGCTTATCCGTGTGGTAAAGAATGCAGCTTTAAATTATGCAAAACGGAAGGACAGAGAACGTAAAGTCTATCAAAAGGCTTTCAGGGAGGATAGCAGGGTAGAGGAAACCGGAGAGAATATCCTTTTAAAGAAGGAAATCCAGGAAGAAATACAGCAAGCTCTGGAAAAATTACCTGAAAACCTAAGAATGGTGTTAATATTGAAAGAATATGCGGATCTAAATTACAAGGAAATTGGACGGACCCTAGGAATAAGTGAAGGGAACGTTAAAGTTAGGGTTTTTAGAGCCCGGGAACGACTGGCCGGACTCCTAGCCAAGGATGGTGAATGATGTGTCCTGATCGTCAAATTCTGTCTGTTTATTTTGATGGGGAGTTACCTTCTCCCTGGAAAGAAAAGATGGAGGCTCACCTTGCATCGTGTGCTGCCTGTACTGCAATTCTCAGGCAGTACACTCTTTGTTCAGCAAAGTTGAAAAGAGGGGAAGGGCCCCCATTCAAATCGTCTCCTGTGGGAAATCCCTTAAAAAGTACGGGAGGGGGAGCGTTGCAGCCTTCCGCCTTTAATGACGCCTTGGAACTTGCCGGGGAACGGGTCTGGAAGAATCTTCTGCAAAAAACAGGGAATAGAGCGCCTGACAGGGCTCTTTGGCGGCGGAAGGTCTCCTTGCCGCTGCCGGCCGCCGCTGCCGCTGCCGTTCTTTTCATTATTCTTGCGGCAGCCCTGTTGCGGCAGCCGGGACAAACCGCTGTGCAGCAGGATATGATGGCGGGAGGTATGGGGCTTAATATGCAGGATATGGTACCCGTCTCGGATATGGACGGGGTGCTTCAATACCTTGGGAATCAAGATTCCAATGATATGGTGATCATGCGTTTGCCGGAAAGTAAAAGTTTTATAAGTTCCGGGGAGCCTACTATGATCAAGGCCGCAGATTATTCAAGGAGAACTCAAGGGCGATGATTCTTCATCTCCGCAAAAAACATACCGTAGTAATAGGGAGCCTCCTGTTCCTGGTTGCACGCACCGTAGTTCTGGCACAGGATACTTCTCTGGAGGAGCTGCTCCCTGGCTTTAAAGAAAGGGCGGTGGTGTTGAATATCGTAGCCCGCGTGGTAGAACAGGATCAGCAGGAAATATGGAATTCCTTCAATTCAAAGGTTACGATTCCCGGGCGGCCTGTAGGGTTGAAACTGGTCGGGGCAAATATCGTCATTGCCGTTCAATTTACACCTTACCTGAAACCAAACGGCAATAATGTTTTAGTAGCCCAGGGGCAGATATGGGTGAACGTCCCCAACAAGGGGATACATTACCAGACAACCATGCAGACTATACCCTTGGAATTCGGTGAACAGATATACTTTTTCCCCCTCGGCAGGTTTGATTCGCAAGGTGAAGCCCGTATAGAAATACAATTAGAATTGCACCCCTACACCGCGGATCCTTCAACAAACGCCGGGAACGGACAAACGGACCGGCATGGAAAGGTTAATCCGGGTGGTAACGGAGAAACAGCCGGGGAGAGCGTAAAACAGGGAGAAGGCAACCAGTCTGATAAAAGCGGCAGTCAGGGGAATGAAATTCCCCGATGAGAACCGGTTTTTTTCTTTTCTGGTTCCTTCCCCTCATAAGTCTTATCTTTTCCTTTTCCTCATGTGAAGAAGATGCGCCGGTAATTTCCGCTATTGATCCCAGAATAGGTCAATTAGGGGAAGTGCTCACCATAACCGGGGAGAATTTCGGGGACGAACAGGCGGAATCCTATGTTACTATAGCGGGTATTCCCCCTACAACTTCTTCTTATATAGAATGGAAGCAGGATAGGATTCAGGTAAAAGTCCCGGAATTCGGCGGATCAGGACTGGTGTATGTGTTTGTAAAGGGAAAAAAGAGTAACCCGGAATTATTTGCCAACCGTGCGGACATCCCCATGCAGGTAGAGGAAGATAATGCCGGAATAGGCCCCCGGATAAAAGCAATAGAGCCGGCTTCCGGAACCGTAGGTAGCCTTATCACTATCAAAGGGCGGGGGTTCGGTGCTTCACGGGATGGAAGCGGGGTATGGTTTTCCTGGAAAGCTGAAAATTCTCCTGCAACCCCGGCTGAAGTACGGCAAAACGAAGCCGTGGAAGCCTCCGAAACGGAATTCGGCTATGAATCATGGAACGACCGGGAGATTCAGGTACGGATACCTGACGGTACGGTAAGCGGAACTGTGGAAGCACGGACGCCGCGGGGTTCTTCCCTGCCTGTTTCTTTCGACATTACCGGAAAACCGGGAACCAAAACATTTAAGGATAAACGAAGTTATACCATCAGGTATTCGGTGGATATACATGTGCAGGAGGCTTCCGGTCATAACAGCCTTTACCTGTGGATTCCCCGGCCAATCACCTCTTCCTCCCAGCGGAATATTCAAATACTGGAACGCAGCCATGACGCGTTTATCGAGAATTACCGGGGGTCGAGCCTGTTCCAACTCGTTGATCTTGCACCGCAAAGCACCGCCGGCATTTTCTTTAGCTGTCTTATCGACGTTTATACGGTAGAGACCGGTTTGCGCACGGCGCAGATCAAGCAGAATCGTAATTCCCCTATCCATACGGCATATACACTGTCAACTTCCCTTATACCTTCCGATAATGAAAAAATAAAGCTACTTGCCGCTTCTATTGTCGGGAAAGAGCAGAACCCGCACCTGAAGGCTCAGCTTATTTACCGGTGGCTGATAAGTAAGGCCGGTATGCAGGCGGCGACTGTCAATCGTACCGTGGTAGAATGTATTGAGGAAAAACGCTGCGACAGTTATACGGCGGCCCTGATCTTCTGCAGCCTGGCCAGGGCGGCGGGTGTTCCTGCCCTGCCTGTTGCCGGGGTGCTGGTGAACCATTCCCTGAGCGCAAGCAAGCATTATTGGGCGGAATTCTGGATAGACGGTTTCGGTTGGGTACCGGTGGATCCGGCGCTGGGAGCAGGCCTTGCCCCGGCAGCATTCAACCTGAAAGAGAACCACGCCGCCTACTATTTCGGCAATATCGACAACCAGCGTATTGCCTTTTCCAAGGGAGAGATCAGAGTTTCCCGAATGGACCCCCGGGGCCGCGTATCCGTGCGGAACCGGGATTATGCCCTACAGGATCTGTGGGAGGAAGCATCGGGAGGGCTGGATTCCTATTCCAGTTTATGGAGCGATATTATTATTACCGGTGTGTATACACAGTAAGAGCGGAGGATTTATGGTAACGGTTATTTCTTTAGGCGGCTCTATCGTAGCCCCGGATAAGATCGATATTAATTTTCTAAAAGATTTTACCGGTTTGATACGGAATCTGTTAAAGATTGATGAAAAGCGGCGTTTTATCCTGGTGGTAGGCGGCGGCGGTCCTGCACGGGCCTGGCAGCAGGCATACCGGGAGTTGGCGGATGAAAGTGAAGGCGGCTTTGCCGACGGCGAGGCCGACTGGATAGGTATAATGGCGACAAGGCTTAACGCACAGCTTGTAAAGGCCGTTATGGGGGAAAACTGCCGTCAGGATGTGGTGATAAACCCTATACAGGTAGAGCCGCTTGTCGGCAGGGTTCTGGTTGCGGCAGGCTGGAAGCCGGGTTTTTCTTCGGATTACGATGCGGTACTCCTTGCAGAACGCTTTAACGCCGATCTTGTTATCAATCTTTCCAATATTGCGCAGGTCTACACCGATGATCCAAAAAAGAATCCCGATGCCAAGCCTATAGATTCTATCTCGTGGAATGATTTCCGCGCTATGGTTGGGGATGAATGGACGCCGGGTAAGAACGTCCCCTTCGATCCGGTGGCAAGCCGCCACGCAGCCAAGATAGGCATTAAGGTGATCTGCGCCGCAGGCCGGGATCTGGATAACCTACAGAAGATACTTTTAGGAGAAAATTTTATAGGGACAACCATAGGTTAGTCTATCGCTCTCAACGGCCTTTACCGTATATTTTTTCTTCTTGAAATGATTATCTTTTCCCTGTATTATTTTTTATTAAGAGAGGGATCGATATGAAAAGCAACTATGGTTGTAGTTTTCATAGCCCAATATTATTATAAGGTATTTAAGGAGAAGATATTATGGATGTTTCCGCCTTGCAAAAAGTCCGTTATGCTTATAAGCCAAAACTTCCTGCCTGTTTAAGTCAAGATATTGATACTATTTCAATTGAGTTTGGCGTTCCTACCGAATCGGTAGCGGATCAACAGGATTTGAAGGCCCTTTTTAAGAACAGTTACGGCAAACCGCTGGCAATGTGCGTCAGCGGCAAGAACGATAAAATTCATAAGGAATTAAAAGTCGGTGTTATTCTGTCCGGCGGACAGGCGCCGGGAGGCCATAATGTTATCGCCGGGCTCTTTGACGGCCTGAGAAAAGGTAATGCCGCCTCAAAATTATACGGATTCCTCGGCGGGCCGAGCGGACTTATCAACAACAAGGTGGTGGAACTAACCGATGAGATTATTGATATGTACAGGAACACCGGTGGTTTTGACATCATTGGTTCCGGGCGGACCAAGATTGAAACTCCTGAGCAATTTGCCGCTTCTTATGAAACAGTTGAAAAACTGGGGCTTAATGCGGTGGTTGTAGTAGGCGGGGACGATTCCAATACCAACGCGGCGCTTCTTGCCGAATATTTTACGGAGAAAGGTTCTTCCGCCCAGGTAATAGGCTGCCCTAAAACCATAGACGGGGATCTTAAAAATGAGTATATAGAAACTTCATTTGGCCATGATACTGCCTGTAAAACCTACAGCGAACTTATCGGCAATATCGAGCGGGACGCCAACAGCGCAAAAAAATACTGGCACTTTATCAAACTGATGGGCCGCGCAGCCAGCCATATCGCCCTTGAATGCGCGCTGCAAACCCAGCCGAATGTATGCTTTATCTCGGAAGAGGTAGAAGCAAAAAAAATATCGTTAAACCAGGTGGTGGAGCAGATATGCCAATCCGTGATCAAAAGGGCCGAGAAGGGTGATAATTTTGGTGTGGTGCTTATTCCCGAAGGTCTTGTGGAATTTATTCCAGAAATGAAAACATTGATAGGGGAACTAAACGATATAATAGCCGACAATAAAGAAGAATTTGCGGAAAAAAGCTCTTTTATCGATCAGTTGTACTGGCTTGAACCCCGGCTTTCCGTTGCTTCCTGCAAATTCCTCAATACCCTGCCGCCGGAAATCGCCAAAGAACTGCTTGTGGATAGAGACCCTCACGGTAATGTGCAGGTTTCGCGGATAGAAACCGAGAAACTTCTTATGGATATGGTCGAGCGGCGCCTTGCAAAGTTAAAAAAAGAAGGCGTTTACAAGGGGAAATTCAGCGCTTTGGGGCATTTCTTTGGATATGAAGGCCGTTGCGCTTTTCCGTCCAACTTTGACGCCGATTACTGTTACAGCCTTGGTTTCTGCGCCTTTGTACTCATCGCATTCGGTCTTACCGGCTACCTTTCCAGTGTGCGGAATCTTGTCAAGCCTGCCGTGGAATGGATAGTGGGCGGCGTTCCGCTTACCATGATGATGAACATGGAACAGCGGCATGGCGCAAAAAAACCGGTAATCAAAAAGGCCCTTGTCAAACTTAACGACAGGCCGTTCCTGACCTTTGCGGAAAACAGGGATAACTGGGCGGTAACAACCAGCTTTCTCTTTCCCGGTTCAATTCAATATTTCGGCCCGCCCGAAGTCTGCGACCAGACAACCAAAACCCTGATACTGGAAAAAACTTAAAGCCATGTGGGGCGCTGGTTTTCTGTTCCTGGCCGTGTGCGGCTTTTTCCTGTTTGCCCTTATCGCGGCGGCATACCTCCTGTGGAAAACCGCCCGCCTTACGGAGATTATGAGTGAACAGGAGCGCCGCATAGAGCGCCTTGAACGAAGCGCCCGTCTTGCCGAAAAACCCGCGGCGCCGTCCGGTTACGAGGAAGAACCGCCGGTTCTTATGGGGGAAGATGCGCGGGACGGAGAGCCGGAGCCTACACCCCAAGATGCGCCCTATCTGCCGGCGGGTACGGGAGGGCCGTATGATGCCCAGCAGCTTTCCGTACATATCGCGGAAGCCTATGTGGAAGAGGCTGAACCTGACTACGGGCGGGATTCGCGGCCTTGCTTGCAGGCAAGTATACCGCCGGAGGATACGGGTTTGAGTTCCGGGCGCGCTGAGGGAGCGGATGGGGAAACGGACAGTACGACCGCATCCCAAGCGTCCGGCCTGGCGGCAATGCTTGGCGGTTTTATCCGCGGCGGGAACCTGTGGGTTGCGGGCGGCGTCATCCTTATTACCGCGGCCTTTGGTATGCTGATAACCTACCTGGCACGGCACGGCTTTTTTACCGTAGAAATGGGCATTACGGGGGCCGCCCTGAGCGGGATTGTCCTCATCGTCCTGGGGTGGCATTCCAGGCTGAAGCGCCCGGTCTATTTCCTCACCCTCCAGGGCGGCGGCATCGGGATACTCTACCTGTCGGTTTTTGCGGCCCATAAACTGACGCCGTACTTTTCCGCCGGCGCGTCTATCGTTCTTATGAGCGTGCTTGTACCTCCGGCCATCATTCTTGCCCTGCTTCAGACTTCCCAGCCGCTCGCGGTTTTCGGTTTTCTGGGCGGGTTTGCGGCCCCGGTTCTGCTTGCTTCCCCGGGCGGGAACCCTGTTTTCCTGTTTTCCTACTATTTGGCCCTCGATTTGGGGGTTCTTGCCATAAGTTTCAGACAAAAATGGAAGGGGCTTTTCCTCTTGTCTTTTCTCTGTACCTTTCTTTCCCTGTTTTTTATGGACATGCTCGCTTATTTCCCCAGGCTTTTCATGGTAAGCGAACTATTCGTCCTTGCCTATATCGTACTTTTTACCGTCCTGGGCATACGGAGCGCGGGCAGGGAGAAGATCAAACGGGGGAGTATCGATGCGGCGCTGCTGCTCGGTACGCCGTTTCTGGGCGCTATTCTTGAATGGAGGATGTTTTCTGTTATCCCGCACGGCTATGCTATCATCAGCCTGTCCTTTTCCGCTTTCTATCTTCTGGTATGCCTTGTCGTTTGGAAACATATCGGTAAAAGCTCCCCGGTCATTGCCGAAGGCTACCTGGCCCTCGCGGTGCTCCTTGCCAACATAGCCTTGCCTTTAGAGCTTTCCCCGCAAGCAGCCGGCGCGGTATGGGCCGCCGAAGGGCTTGTCGTGTTTCTGTACGGATTGAGGACCGGAGATTTCCGCATAATCCTGGGAGCCCTTATCCTCCATGCGGCATCCGCCGTACTGTTTATAACAAGGGCCTTGAGTACCGCGCTTATACGGATGTATGCCGAAACCGCCGTATCCTGGAGGAGCGGTTCTTTTATAGGTTCGCTCATCATAGCCCTTTCTGCCTTCGTTATGCTGGTACGGGCGCGGCATTGTACGGAAAGGGAGCGCGGGGAGAAAAATATAGAAAGATTCGTGGGTCGATTGGCCGTGATTGACTTTAAAACCTGTTACCCGGTGTTCTCTGTCCTTACCCTTATCTGGGCCTTATGCTGGTGGCTTGGCGCATGGTTCTTTGAACTTGAGCGGCTGTCCTTGACCGTCCGTCCGCCCGCCGTTGGGGAAGTTTTCTTTATCGTCTGCACCCTTACCGCGCTTGCAGGCGGCATAAGCGCGCGTATGTTCCGCTGCCCTATCCTGTCCGCCGCCGTCATTCCCGGATTACTCTATGCCGCCGGTTCAATTTTTACCGCTGTTGTTTCAGGCTTCTTCGGTTATGATGCCGCCGGCAGAGCTCATTTTGGCATAGTTTATTCTATTGATAGTATCTTTACGTTTAATTATTTTGAAGATATGTACCTGGCCGGATGGCTTGTCTTTTTTGCGGCAGGGGTCTTCCTTATCGTTTTTTTGAGGACGGCGGTAAAGCCCGCGGTCCGCGCCGCCTGGCTTTTCAGCTTTATGCTTATCGGTATTGTCGTGGTAAGCTCCCAAACCAGGTACAGTTTCCGTGAATGGCACTTCGGACCATCCTGGGTCAGTTTTGCGGGGGTGTTTCCGCTTTTTGCCGCGGTATTCGCGCTGTCCCGTCTGGTATGGGTAAAAAAACCCCTGCCGGATGTTTTAGAGGGGGAAAGCGGGGGCGCCGGTGCAATTCCCGAAGACGGGGGGCGGGAAAGCATTTTTTTTCAACACAGAAAATTGCTCTGCGGCATACTGCCCGCCCTGCTCTGCGCCGCCTTGGGTGTCTGGTTTATCGTTACCCTCTTTCTCGCGGGCGATCCCGCGCCCCTTCCCGTGTATCTGCCCATTCTGAGCCCTCTTGACCTTGAGGAAGGGTTCTGTATCGCGGTTTTTATCTACTGGCAGCAGTGTACGGCAGGGAACCCGGACCACGGTCTCAGGAAGATTGTTATGTCCATGAAGGCGCTTGTCTCTGTTGCCGATACCGCCGTATTCCTCTGGATAAGCGCGATCATTGTCCGGTCCGTTCATTTTTTTGGAGACTTCCCCCTGTCCGCGGTTACGGGAACAGGCGGGTTCCGTCTGGCCTACTTCATATTCCTGGCGCTCTACGGGATTGTCCATATTATCGCGGGGCGCCGGTTGGCCCTGCGCCCGGTCTGGATTGCCGGTGTTGTCATGGTCGGCGCGGATATAGCCAAACTTATCATTTTCGATCTTGCGGATTCCGGGGCTCTGGTCCGTATCGCATCCTTCTTTATCGGGGGGCTTATACTGCTCTTTATAGGCTGGGCGGCCCCGCTTCCGCCTGGGCACAGTAAGGCCGCCGGCACGGCTGCCCATGATGAAGGGCGTGATACGGAATAGCTTGTAAGGGGAAGGGGGCGGTATGAATGTTTTAAAGAAAAGCCTCGTTTTTGTCTTTGTATTGATTGCCTTGTCCGGCATCGTTAGTCCGGGCTTTCGCCTTTACGCGGGGGAAGGCGATGCCTTCAGCCCGGTGGATTTTGCGGGAACGATCGGCCTGAACGGAAAGAGCGGGGCCATCCTTGCCTGGGAGATACCGGAAATTGTTTACCGCAGGCTGGAACGTCCCGACTTTGGGGATATCCGTGTATTCGATGCGGAGGGTCTTATGGTTCCGTTTGCCATAAGGAAGGCGGAGGCAGCCCTGTTTACGCCGCCGCCTGAAAGCGTACCCTTCTTTATCTGGCAAGGTTCCGATGCCGACGGTTTTCCCCATAATCAGGATATAGAACTCAATGCCGAAGGGACGGTGATCACCATTAGAAATTATAGGGAGTCCCCCGCATCCCCTGTTTATCTTCTGGACTGTTCGATCTTTTCGGAGCCTCCTGCTTCCCTGGTATTAAGGATGAAGGGCGCCGGTGAATTTTTTAATACCTTGGCCGTTATTCATTACAGCACCGATCTGGTAAACTGGACCCTGTTTACGAGGAAACAGACCCTCAGCTATTACGGCGGATCGGGGGCAAGCAGGGATTCTCTGGAACTGCCTTTGGACGCTTTCCGCTATCTGCTTCTCAGTTTTTCCCTGCCAACCCCCGAATTGCTTTCCGCCGAAGCGCGGTTCAAGGCGCAACCTCGGAACACCCCGGGCAGGGATCTGCGCGTTGTCGGAGAGAGAAGCGCCGACAAGAAGAAAGTTGCCTATACTATCAGAGGATACTTCCCCCTTATATGCGCCGATTGGCTGCTCCCTCAGCCCGATTCTATTCAGGTTACGGTTAAAAACCGCTTTAAATTGAACGAGGATTGGAATTATGCCGGCTCATTAACGATTTTTCAGTATTTGGGGGGCGGAAGCGTGAGGAAAAACAGCCCTCTGGAAACGAGTTCCCCCGCACCGTACTGGGAAATTGAAGCCGCCGGAAGCCAGTCCTTTGCGTCCGTCCCCGATATGCTTGTAAACTACGAGATACGGGAAATTGTTTTCCTTGCCCGCGGGCCGGGGCCCTGGAAAGCCGCCTACGGGAACAGCCTCTGCCCGCCCGATTCCACGCTTGATATTGCCGGTCTTTCGGTCTTTGAGAGCGCCGGTTTGACAGGCGAAGAAACCTATGAGCCGGGCAGCAGAAAAAGCCGGGGCAGCAAGCGGGACTATGGCGAATTTGCCCTCTGGAGTATCCTCATCATTGCGGCGCTGCTTTTGAGCTTCCTTGCCTTTACCATAGCGAAAAATATACATAGCAGTTTGTTGCGCTTCAGCGCAAAATCGTATAAAAATTCACGAAAGTGAATTTTTATACCTTGCAAACTGCATAGGCAGCCCCGCTTATCGGGATTTTTGCATGAATATGCAAAAAATCCACAAGTGCAACAGGTTACTAGATGAGGCAATTTCAAGAGCAGTGGGGGATATGAACGGGTAACTGAAAAAAACCCCGGAGGGCGGGGGCGCAGAGCCTCCGGGGACGATAAAATAGCTTTATAAATCTGGGATAAATCGATCTTCGGATATAGCGGATTAATTCCTTATCCTGTAACGAATTGCGGCCAAGAAGACTTGAACTTCCATACCTCTCGGCACTAGCACCTCAAGCTAGCGTGTCTACCAATTCCACCATGGCCGCGTTTATAACTTTACCCGCCCGAGATAGCAAACTTCCAGAACGGGCCGATATTTTTGGGGATAAATCCCTTATTGAAGAATACTATATACTTTTTGATTTATCTTGTCAAGGGGGCGCAGTGAGACATCGAAAAAGTAACCAAAAAGAGGAGTTTGAGACATTATGAAAATGTAACTGAAATGACCTAAGTTATTGTATTACAAAAAATTACTCAACGGGTTAATTCTAGGCAG
>JAISNI010000085.1 GCA_031276295.1 Treponema sp. | reverse complement strand
TGCACATACTCGGGCTTGCCCCAGCGCGCCGCGTGCTCGTCCCGGAACTTGATCCGCAGCACGCGGGGGTGCGGGGTTTCAACCTCCACTTCCGGGATGGTGGCCGGTTTGGGGTGGGGCGTGGGGTGCTGGTCGTGGATGGGTATACGCAGTTCCGTGCGCCCCGCGTCGGTCATCGCATCGTTGTTTTGTAAATTGTTCCTGACGAACACCTCCTCAAGATGGCGGAGCAGGTTCACCTTTTCGTGCTTGGTCTCCATATCCACCCTGGTGTAGGACGCGGTTTTGCACTTTTCGTACAGGGCCTCCGCCTCGCCGTGGAGGGTCTGGATTTCCGCGATCTTGTCGTCGGGCAGGCCCCACAGGGTTTTGTGAGCGACGGACACGGCGATCAGATTCGCGCTCCATTCGATAAACTCCGATTCTTTGGTCGGGATATAGTGTTTTCCGGGCATAGTAGCCTCCTTATCTTGTGATATATGCTCCGCGCCTTTTGGCGCGGGTGATAACGGGAGTAACGCGGGCGCTAGCGGCCTGAGCGCAGGCGATAGCGGGACTGGCGCAGGCGCTAACGGGACGAGCGCGGGCGATAGTGAGACTGGCGCAGGCGATAGCGGACTGAGCGCGGGCGCTAACAGGACTGGCGCAGGCGATAGCGGACTGAGCGCAGGCGCTAACGGGACAAACGCCGGCGTGTATCTGTATATAACGTATTTTAGTGCGCGGGGGGGGGGATAAATAATGAAGGGGAAGGCGGCGCGCGGCGCGTCAAAAGGATCACGGCCTGTCATGGTTCCCCCTTGGTTGTGGTTTCCCGCCCAAAAGCGTAAATTTATGGTAGCGCGGGGTTTGGGGGGTGTCAAGTAGCGGACACGGCGGCGCAGGCGGCTTCTTCCCGTACAGAAAAGAAGAGGACAGGCAGATGATTGCATAGGCGGTTGCGGGGCACCACTCCAACACGGATTTTGAGGAGAGCGAAAACGAAGATACCCCGCGGTATTTGGCGGCGGTTGATGAGACGGTTTCCTTTTTCCGTCCGACTGTGTTATAATAGTATAAGTATGACCCTTGTATATAACCCATCGGCTTTCAAGCATGGTTTTACCGAATTGGACATCGAGACGGCAATGGCGACCGCACTTATTGACGAATTGATCGAAGGGTTTAACAAGAAGTATTTAATTATCGGTTTCGACCGGAACCGGAATTTCCTTGAAGTGATGTATAATCTGGTCGATGACGATATTGCTAACGTCTTCCACGCCATGCGGTGCAGGAAGGATTTTTTACAAAAATTAACGGAAAGGGGGTTACTATGCCTATTTTAACTGACGAAGAAGCGGACGCCCTTGATGAGCTTTTAACCAAAGCCGCGCCGAAGACGGACGCCAATGTTCAGGGGCCGTTTATCAAAAACCGTGAACGAACGATTATTCTTGATACATTTTCCGCTGAATACCTTAAAGCAAAGATGATGGCTACGAGTAAAACACCGGCGGAACTGATTAACGACATGATCCGCCGGGAAATGGCTCTTGCGGAAACGGCGGAAGCCTAATCAGCTACGCAAACGCAGGGGGCGCCAGGCACAACATCACAGCCCTTATTACGGATTGTTCCTTAATCTATTAATCCCTTAATCCATGCCCTTGAGCTCGTCAAGATCGAGCATATTGGCCCGGTATTGCTTGCACAGCAGTTCGGGCGGCAGCAGATAATCGTATTTGCCGGTTAAAGGTATCTTTTCAGGGTCTACGGGCAGGCTGTCCGCGTCCGGGCTGCCGGTTATGTTTGCCAGTTCCGCTTTAAATGCCGGAATGTCAAGGGCGGAAACTATCCGTAAACAGAATTCGTTTTCACGGTACAGGCCGGCAAGACGGAGCGCGGCGCGGTTTTCCGGTATGTCAAGGATATGCAGCAGGGTTCGCATACCCCGCGTACCAAGCCAGGGGAAAAACAGGAAGCCGTACCGTTTGTTCCGCGGAGGGTCCCCGTCCTCCCGTACCGGGCAGTCGGGGCGTGCGCCGGGGCGTTCAAGCGGGATACAGTTGTCCGCCAAAAGGCCGCTCTCCCGCGCGAGGGAACGCGCCTCCGCCATTCTCTCCCGCGCGGCGGCGCTGAGGTAGGCGTAATCTTCCCCGGACGCAAGAAGGGCCTTCATGCGGCGGACTATTCTGGTGTGTATGCCCGCGCCGCCGCCGCGCCAGACACGGCTGCCCCCGCCTTCCGCGGGGCTTACGGCTATGGTCTTTTTTGCATAGTCAATGCCGTCAACAAGCCAGTACCGGCCGCCCAGGATGATGCTGCTGCCTTCGGGCGGCAGAAAATTCACCCTGCCCAGTTCCCTCCCGTTCGCGCTTACGCGGTATTCGCTTTCATCGGGGAAAACCGAAAAAAAAGAATAATGGCCGACTATCCGCTCGCCCCAAAGACCGGTGATAAGGCCCCGGTCGGTTTTCTCGATTATGCCGTTCTGTAAAAGCGAACTGAGCAGCAGCCTGAAATCTTCCCGGCTTACATATTTAAACGGCGGCAGGGAAAGCGCCCGGCGCTCAAGGTCCGCTACGGTGTGTTCCCCCAGGGAACTGAGCATACTCAGAATCTGATGGCAGAGCAGGCTGAAAGGCAGGGGGCGCTTTTCTATTCCCTCGGTCCATTTTTCTTTCAGGTACAGTTCTATCACCGCGATGGTCCGCAGCAGGGGCCAGGGCAGGGGCAGTTCGGGGGGACGGATCTCGCCGGGGTCTTCAAGCATCGTGAAGTACATCTCCGAACGGCCGCTCCGCCTGCCCGAACGCCCCAGGCGCTGCACAAAGCCGGCGGCGCTTACAGGCGGCCCTATCTGTATAATGCGGTCAAGCTCGCCTATGTCAATGCCCAATTCCAGGGTCGCGGTTGCGGCGACCACCGCGGGCCCCTCGTGGCTGCGCAGCCGCTCCTCGGTCTCCTCCCGCAAGGCCGCGGCAATACTCCCGTGGTGTATATGAAAAAGTTCTTCCTCGCCCTGCCCGCGTCCCATTTCCCGCAGGCGGCCTATGGTTTCCTCGGCATCAAGACGGCTGTTGGTAAAGATAATACATTTTCCCGGCAGGTTCGTGGTTCTGCACTGCCGGTAGAGGGCGCGGTAAAAGGGGCCGTCCCCGGGAGCGGTCGGGTCCATGTAGTTAAAATAATCCAGGGCAAGGCGTATTTTTTTTCCGGCGCCGCTTTCCTCTACCAGAACCGCGCTCCGGCCCTTCCCCCCCTGCGGTCCCCCGCCGGACGAGGCAAGCCAGGCCAGAGCCTCCCCATAGTTGCCAAGCGTTGCCGAAAGCCCTATACGCCGCGGCAGGACGGCGGCTTCATCCTCTATGCGTTTAATCTGGCAAAGTACCTGATCCCCCCGCTCGCTGCCCATAAAGGCGTGAACCTCGTCAAGAATAATAAAGGCAAGGCCGCGAAAAAGGGATTGTACCTGTTCGGGGTGTCTTAAAAGGATGGCTTCAAGCGATTCGGGGGTGATCTCAAGTATACCCGCCGGATTGTCCAGCAATTTTTTCTTGCGGCTGCCGTCAACATCGCCGTGCCAGCGCCACAGGGGAATTCCCAGTATGTTGAGGAGATCGCCAAGCCGTTCCGCCTGATCGTTTATAAGCGCCTTGAGCGGGCCTATATAGAGAACCTGCACCCCCCGGCCCACCGTTTGCCCCGCGTCAAGGAGCAGCCGGGAAAGAACCGGGAAAAAGGCCGCCTCGGTTTTACCCGAAGCCGTTCCCGCGGCAATCAGAATATGCTCATCGCGGTCAAGCACAGCCGCTATCGCGGCCTCCTGCACCGGGCGGAGGTGCTGCCATTTTTTTTCGTAGATATACTCGCGTATTTCCGGCGCAAGGCGGGAATAAGGGTCCATGATAAACGCAAACTGCCAAAACAGCTACAAGTGCAACAGGCTGCTAGCAGTTTGTTGCGCTTCAGCGCAAAAGCAACAGGCTGCTAGACATTCACCGTAAAGGTTCCCGGCGGGCTGTGTTCCCGCACGTATTGATAGGCCGTATCGAAATCAGGAACGCCGCCCGTCGCCCCGACTTTGGTAACGTTAAAGCTGGCAACGGCATTTGCGAAGCGGCCCGCGTTTTGAGGGGGCCAGCC
This sequence comes from Treponema sp., assembly GCA_031276295.1. Lineage (GTDB taxonomy): Bacteria > Spirochaetota > Spirochaetia > Treponematales > Breznakiellaceae > JAISNI01. The sequence goes on along the minus strand of JAISNI010000085.1, from coordinate 5,127 downwards.
GAGGAGGTACGCGCAGAGGAAGCCGCCGACAAACGAATCGCCTGCTCCGGTCGTATCAACCGCCTTAAATTCGGTAAAGGTCGGGACATTCCATTCGTCTTTAAAATCGGTGATATAACAGCCGAGGCTCCCCCGCTTAACGACAAGCAGCTTGATGCCGTAACCGGAAAGCGCATCCCTGATGCCGTCAAGATCGTCCCTGCCGGTAATCTCTACCGCTTCCCGGTAACTGGGGAGGAAGATGTCGGTTTCCATCAGCATGGGGGCAAGCGCTTTGCGCCAGTAACCGTCCTCATTCGCCCTGATGCCGCAGACATCCGCGGCGGTTACCTTGCCAAGGCTATGGCTCTTTTTAAAGAGCGCGGCCGTACCGCCTTCGTCCATTTTGCGCAGCGACATGGCGCTGCCCAGGTACACCAGGTCAACCTCCCCCACAAGATCCGGCGGGATATGCTCTATGGAAAATTCATTGTTGATAAGGCCGGGGGTCAGGAAATGCCGTTCGCCTTCCGGCTCTATGATGATGTAGGAAACGCCGGTTCCAAGGCGGGGATGCCGCGCCGCGCCGCCGGTATCAACGCCAAGCGCGGCGAGGCGGCCCAGGATAAAATCGCCGTTGGCGTCGTTGCCGACAAGCCCCGAAAAAAAAGCCTGCATCCCCAGTTTGCTTAAAGTTATCGCCACATTTACCGCATCCCCGCCGGTCGAATACTCAGGCTCCTCAATGGTAACATGATCCATATCGAACATATTCCGGGGAACCGGCCGCAGGGGAATATCGCAGACAACCAGGCCCGCACAGAGAATTTTTTTCACGCTTCACCTCCTTGCAATACAGTTGGGAACCATACCGTTAAACTTGTTCAGGGCCGCCATATCCAGGGTGGCAAAGTAGTCCTCGACGGTTTCGCTACGGCGTATGGGGACAATAGACCCGTCCGGGCGCAGCAGCAGTTCGCCGCACCGCAGTTTGCCGTTGTAGTTAAAGCCCATGGCCCTGCCGTGCGCCCCGGCATCGTGGATGACAACAAAGTCGCCGGGGACAATGCGGGGCAGTAAACGTTGAACGGCAAATTTATCGTTGTTCTCGCAGAGGCTGCCCACCACATCGTAGGTCTCGGTTGCCGGAGCGGCCTCCTTACCGGGAATAGTAATGTGGTGGTAGGCCCCGTACAGGGCGGGCCGCATAAGGTCGGCCATACAGGAATCAAGGCCGATGTATTCGCGGTAAATGCTCTTGGTGTGGACGGCGCGGGTAACAAGCCAGCCGTAGGGGCCGGTGATAACCCGCCCCCATTCCGTGCGTATGCCCAGGGGATCAAGTCCGGCGGGGACAATGACGGCCCGGTATACCTGCATAATACCCGCCGCAAGTTTGCCGTAATCAACGGCAGCCTGTTCAGGCCGGTAGGGAATGCCGACTCCTCCACCCAGGTTGACAAATTCCAGGCGCACCCCGGTCTTATCCCTTATCTCCACGGCAAGTTCAAAGAGGATGCGGGCGGTTTCAATGTGATAATCTACCGTAAGCTCATTGGAGGCTACCATAGTGTGCAGGGCAAAACGTTTTACGCCCTTTTCTTTAAGCAACTGGAAGCCCTTGATGATCTGTTCCCTGGTAAAACCATATTTGGCTTCTTCCGGCTTGCCGATTATGGCATTGCCGCCTTTAAGGGGGCCCGGATTATAACGGCAGGAAATAAGATCGGGGAGGCCCCCGTTTTTCTCAAGAAATTCTATGTGGGTAAAGTCGTCCAGGTTGATGATCGCCCCCAGGGCCTTTGCCGCATGGTATTCGCTTATGGGGGTTTCGTTGGAGGTAAACATTGTCTTTTCACCCCTGATCCCTGCCATATCCGCCAGGAGCAATTCAGGGTAGCTGGAACAATCCGCCCCAAAGCCTTCGTCCGCAAGTATCTTGAGGATAAAGGGGTTGGGCAGGGCTTTGACCGCGAAGTGTTCAACAAAACCGGGGAAGATGGAGAATGCGTCTTTTACGGCCCCGGCATTCCGCCGTATGGCGGCTTCATCGTAAACGTAAAACGGCGTGGGGTAGGTTTTTGCAAGTTCCTCAAGTTGGGGCCTGCCCAGGGGGAAATTTTTTGCCGGCATATCGTCTCCTTAAATCATTAAATCCTTAAAATGGTTATAAATATCCTTTTACTTTCAGAAGTTCCGCATTGAGTATGCCGCCGCCCGCGGCTCCCCTGACGGTATTGTGGGAAAGGCCGGTAAACCGTAGGTCAAAAACATTACAGGCGCGTATACGGCCTACGCTGACGGCCATGGCCTTGTCTGCGTCCCGATCCTTCCTGGGCTGGGGTCTATCCGGTTCCTCCCGTATGATGATGGGCTGCTTGGGCGCGGTGGGCAGCTCCAATTCCTGGGGGATGCTCCTGAACTCAGACCATATTCGCTTGATCTCTTCCAGGGACGGTTTTTTTACGCCGAATTCCAGACTGACACAGGCGGTATGGCCGTCTGTTACCGGCACGCGGCTGCAATGGGCGCTTATCCTGGGCAGTTCCGCGTTTTTAATGACGCCGTTTTCAATAGCGCCGAATATCTTGAGCGGCTCCCGTTCGGACTTTTCCTCTTCGCCGCCGATGTAGGGGACAATGTTGTCTATCATGTCGATGCTCGGCACGCCCGGGTAGCCCGCGCCGGAAACGGCCTGCATGGTGCTCACGATAAGCCGCCGTATCTCGTAACCCTTCTGCATCAGCGCCCACAGCGGGGTGGTGTAGCTCTGTATCGAACAGTTGGGTTTTACCGCGATAAAGCCGTGTTCCCAGCCCCGCGCTTTTTTTTGCAGGGGGATGATGTCCGTATGGTGAGGGTTCACCTCGGCAATGAGTACGGGCACATCCTCCGTCCAGCGGTGCGCCGATGCGTTGCTGATGACCGGTATCCCCGCGGCGGCGTAGCTGTCTTCCAGGGAACGGATTTCGTCCTTGCCCATCTCCAGGGCGGAAAAGACAAAGGCAAGCTGCCCCGCGTTTGCCGCGGTTACGGCGCGTCCGGTATCGTTGGCATCCTCTATGACCAGTTCTCCGACCGAAGGCCGCCAGGTTTTTACAAGCTGCCGGCCGCCCGCAACCGCGTCTTTGTATTTCTTTCCCGCGCTGCGCGGGGAAGCGGCAACATAGTTCACCTCAAACCAGGGGTGGTTATCGAGCAACGCTATATAATTCTGCCCTACCATACCGGTAGCACCGAGGATTCCTACAGGAATTTTTGCCATTTATGATAACTCCTTACAATACGAGCAGCTTGTCGCGCTTGTGGATTTTTATACGATTTTGCGCTGAAGCGCAGCAAACTGCTCGTGAGGGTAGCACGGGGTCTATCCGTCTTTTTGCTCTTCGTTGTGAATATAGGTAATCCCGATCTGCCGCATCGCCGTTCTCAGGGGCGCTTCGTTCTTCGGATCGAGCGTTCCCAGCGGCAGCCTTACCGAACCGCCGGGCAGACCGGCCCAGGTCATAGCGGTTTTAATGGGAATAGGGTTTGTTTCGATGAATGCGGCTTTCATAAACGGCAGCAGTTTGTAATGCAGCTTCCGCGCATCCTCAAAATTACCGGAAAGGCCGGTCCTTACCAGGGCCGCAACCTTGTCGGGAACCAGGTTGGAAACAACCGAGATAAGGCCGTCTCCGCCCAGGGCCAGCAGGGGCAGGGTAAAACTATCGTCCCCTGAAAGCACCGAAAAGGGTGCGCCTTCGGCCCTTCGCTTTTCGGCAACATCGTTAATCATGTCCCCTATCTGCACTATATCGCCCGATGCTTCCTTAACCCCGATAATACCGGGAATGCGGGAGATCTTCTCCATAAGCGGAGCGGAAATATTCCTGCCCGTTCTGGCTGCGATATTGTAGACCACCACCGGCAGGCCGACCGCCGCGGCCGCCTGGAAATGGCGGATAAGACCTTCGTCATTGGGTTTATTGTAATAGGGCGTAACCACGAGGGCGGCGTCCGCCTCCAGGTTTTTGGCCCGCTGGGTATAGAGAACCATGTGCCTTGTAGAATTGGAACCGGTTCCGATAATCAACGGCACACGGCCTTTTACCTCTTCCACCGCAATTCTAATAAGTTTTTCTTCCTCATCTTCATCAAGCGTTGGGGTTTCACCGGTAGTTCCAAGGGGAACAAGCCCGTCTATACCCGCGTCAATCTGAAAATTAATGAGTTTTCTCCAGGCGTCGTAATCGACTTCCCCATTATCCTTCATAGGGGTAATAAGTGCGGTAAAAGCGCCGCGCAGCTTCAACATTTTTTCCTCCGAATTCAGGTCAATGAAATAACGTTTGTCAATGTAAGATTATATAAAAAAACGAAAAGAGAAAATAGGGGGCGGAAGGGCGTCCCCGCCTACCACTGCCGCCGGGGTGTAAAGCCGGCGGGCGGCGGGATAAGATGCACGGACTCTCCCGTTAATTCAAGCACGTAAAATCCCGCCTCGTATGCGTACTCCATAATCTCAGGATTCACCACCCCGCCCGCCATCGCTCCCAATAATTGTTTGTTGACCGTTTCCAACGGCGGGTATTTTCGGATAAGTTTCATGCGTTTCAGGTGCTCGTCCACATCCCGTATCTTGTTCAGTTCGTGTTTGACTTCAACGGCCATCACTTTATCGGTATTGGAAAGGAGAATGTCGATGTCGGTTCTGATACGGTTGGTCTCGTCGTAAATAGGCACCCGCTGGTAGGAGCGCACCAAGCCGTATTCGGGGAACTTTTCCCACAGCCGTGCCGCGATGAGGGTCTCGATGAGTTCGCCCATGGAGCGGTTAAGCCCACCGACATTGGCGCTGACACGCTCAATTTTCTTGTCCAAGTCGGCGGATCTTTCCGCCTGCCGGAAGGCGTTTTCTTTCATAATGCGGTCGATTTCCGCCACTTGCTTTTGAGCGTTTTCCTTCATAATGCGGTCGATTTCCGCGTGCCGTAAAGCGGCTTCCGCCGCTTCCAGCGCTTGTTTTTGAGCGTTTTCTTTCATAATGCGGTCGGTTTCTTTCAACACGGCCCATATCTCATCCGCGGCGGCTTTCCATTCCGGTATCGTTTGTTTTGTATCCATATTTAACCTCCTGTTGTCAGTATACCGCATTCCCGGCCACAT
>JAISNI010000037.1 GCA_031276295.1 Treponema sp. | reverse complement strand
GAGAATTTGTCCCGTGCTACATAGAATCTGTTGAAAAGGCTATAGCCGAACTGAAATCCCCGCCCCGCTGGGAAACCCCGGAGCAGTGGAAGGAGCGCACAGGGGCGGAATTGCCGGATGATTTTCCGGTATGGGAAAGATGCGTATCACGCTACGACAGAGAGCCTTGGAGTCTGGCAACGTATGATGAAGCAAAAGATAACATAGATGTGCATAAAGAGTATGAACATAGCAGAATTGAAATTATCTGCGCCACGGAAGCCGGGTGTCCGCCTGACGACTGGGCGCCGGAGGGCCGCTAAAATGTTCGCAAAAGGCACCTGGACGAAAGTCTCCATAGAAACTGACGGAAGCGATCCGCATTTATGCGCCAACGCCTGTAAATGGCACGAAAAAAATGAGGGGCATTGTGATTTGCTTAATCAGGATTTGCACAAAGAGAAATGGCAGATGAAATTTACCCGTTGCACGGAGTGTATGGTCGGAGCAACGTCTAATCCGTATGGGGTAACCCGCAGGGAGGCCGGCGGGGAGGAAAAAATGGGCAAAAGTAGGGAGAAAATCATTGGTACGGGTATTCCTGAATACAAAATATCCAGGGAATATATTTTCAAATATATCCACGATAGTCGTATAGCTGAACGCAAGCTGGGCAGCGCCATACGCCATAAAGGCAAGCTGTACGAAGCCTTTATCGTGATTAAGGAGAGGGAGGATAAATAATGCCGCTGAATAAAGCAACCGGGAATATGTACGAATGGATTACGCATACATGGAACCCGATTAGGGGCGTATGTCCGCACGGATGTTCATATTGCTATATGAAAAAAATCTATAAGAGGTTCAGACTACCGCCTCGTCCAAACATTGTAAGCGAGAAATACGGCTACACATTCGGTAAAAATAAAATCATTTTTGTAGGTTCGGCTTTTGATTGTTGGGCTAAAAATGTTCCCGACGAGTGGATCAGGAGCATTTTATCCTTTGTTAAGGGAAATATGCACAATGTGTCATTTTTGTTTCAGTCGAAAAATCCGGAAAGATTTATAGACTGGCTTGGTTATATTCCCTATAACGCCTATTTATGCACAACGCTTGAAAGCAATAGGGAATATCCCGCTATTTATCAAAATGCGCCGCCAATAATTGAGAGGGTAAAAGCAATGCACGGAATAAAGAACCGCCCCAAAATGATAACTATCGAGCCGATCCTCGATTTTGGAGAAGAGTTTATACAACTGTTAAAAATGTGCCAGCCTACCCAGATCAACATCGGTGCCAACACGGGGTGCAACCATCTGCCCGAGCCGCCCTCGGAGAAGATAGCGGCCCTTGTCGGGGAGTTGCGGGGGTTTACCAGGGTACACCTGAAAAAGAACCTGGCGCGGCTGTACCGGGAAGCGGGATGAAACACTATCACCCTTTTACGGCCTTTACGCGGGCCGCCACGGCAGGGTATGCTGTAACCAAGGAGACGGCCTGTACAAAACCGCGTGTTCCGCACTTTAGCCCGCCCATATCCCGGAACGGGGAATCATGAATGAAAGCCGCTTTTTTACTGCTCTTTGCCTTTGCCTCGTTACCGGCCTGTCCGCCGGATGCCGGAGCGGGCCGGGTGTACCTGATAACGGAATTGGAACTGCTGATTATCGAGAACTACAAGGCGAACAGCGAGCGGGAGAAACAAGCCTGGCTGTCACAGGTAAAGGAATTGAAGACGGCAGCCGGGAAATCGGCGGAGAAATTGAAAAACTTGGAGAATCTCTCGGCGGGCTTGAATCTGCAATTGGAGGAAGCCAGGGAGCGGGGCAGGAAATTGGAGCTATTATTCAACGAGTACGAGGCCGGCCAGTCGGCCCTGATCTCCTCGAAGAATGGCGAAATCGCCGGCCTGAAACAGAAACTGGCGGGTCAGGCCCTGGAGACGGAACGCTATAAAGGCCGCAGCCGGGCGCGGTTAATCACAGCCGCCGCCCTGGCCGGGGCGTGGGCGGCGTTTTTCGCGTTCAAGGTATGCCGCTTTTCCCGGCTTTTCCCCTAACCGGGTTTTCCGACAGGAATTAGACTATGCCGATGCCAAAGCAACTGGAGGGGAAAGCGGTCCCCATAACAAGGCAGCGCAATCAGGGGAAAGGGGCGGGACGGAAGCCGAAGCTGGTCAGGAAGTGGGTCAAGGAATGCAACCTAAGTAAAAAAGACGCCCAGGAGATGCTTAAAAGCCTGCTGGCGAATTACACCTTGGGCGAATTGGAGGGGCTCAAAGATTCCGAGGGCGACCGGGTAAGCGTCTTGACCTTCTCCCTTATGGGCCAGGTGATAGAGGCGGCCCGGAAGAACGACTTTTCCCTTACCCGGCAGATGCTGGAGTTTTTATTCGGGAAAGACGACCAGCCGGTAAGCCTGCGGGACGACACGCGCATGGTTGACCTGAAGAACCTGCTGCTTGAACGGGCGGGGGAATCGCCGGAAGAACGGGAGCGGATTATTGCCGGGCTCGAACAGCTTACAGATAACGCGGGGTGAGGCGGCGGCCCTGCTGCACACCCTGTCCCCTTACCGCTATGTCCGCAGTATCGGTTTCCGGCCCTACGAATGGCAGGAGGCCGTCCTGCGGAGCCCGCACAAGCGGAAGGTAGTCAACGGGGCGCGGCAGGCGGGCAAGAGCACCATCGTTAGCGCCAAGCCCTGCCATATCGCTAAACACTTCCCCGCCAGCGTCTCTCTTATCGTGGCCGCGACCGAACAACAGGCCTTTTATGACATGGAGAAGGTTAAAGACTTTATAGCCCACGACCCCGGCTATCCGGAAATCAGGCGGGACAGTGACCGCCTGGTGACTTTGGCAAACGGCAGCTGGATCATGGTGGTCCCGGCCACGGAAAAGGCCGCCAGGGGCCCCAGCGCCCCCCGGCTTATCCTCCTGGACGAGGCCAGCCGTATCGAGGACATTGTATACCGTTCCGGCATTATCCCCATGCTGACCGACAACCCGGACTGCGAGCTTATTAGTATCAGCACGCCGAACGGGAAAGAAGGGTTTTTCTTTGAAAGCTTCGGCAACCCCAAATGGGAACGTTACGAAGTGCGGAGCCCCTGGGACGTTGTTGACCTTGAATTCCGGCTGGAACCGGCGGGGCCGGAAGCGGGGTACCGGAAACAACGGGCGGCGCAGGGTATTTTGGGCTATTATTCGCCGCGCCACATGAACCGGGAGGAACAGGAGTTCAACCTTGGGGAGATGGGGCCCATGATGTACCGCCAGGAGTACGGCGTTGAGTTTGTGGAGCCCGGAGACCAGGTGTTCGGGTATGACGACATCGAGCGCATGATGAACGCCGGGGCCGCCGCTATGGATCTGGACGCCATAGGGGAAGCGGAACCCTTGACGGTTTGACACGGGGGGCCGTATGATACGGGGTATGAAAACCAGGGCTTTGCTCATAGCCGTTATCGCTATCGCGGCGGCAATAAACCCGATAGGCGCGGAGCCGAGGGCATTTATTAAAGGAGGTATGCCCCAGGACTTTGATATCACCGGCGTTTGGGAATCAGACGGACCTGACGGGACCAGGTTTGTTTTTGAAGGGGATAGATTTAAAAATTATCACGGGACCTGGAGTTATATCGAAGGGGACAGTTTCAAAGAATATTACCGATATTACATGGACTACCCGCCGACATTTGAAGGAAAATTTGAGATCGACGATATAGGACGGATAACATTCTATTTTGAAAAATACTATGGGGAAGATTATAGCTACGAAAGAGTAGATACGTATTTTGCACATTTGATTCGGAATGAAAATAGTTTTACAGGAAGAGTAATAGGGTTTGCATTATCGGATTCTTCCCTGCTTTTATCTCATAGCTACTTTTACCCGCTTGAAAGCGAAGATTAAGGGGCGCGTGTACACGAGTATATCCTGACGGCGGACATTGCCAAGAAGCGCGACTATTTCGCCCTGATGATCTTCCACGACAACGCGCAAATCATAAACGGCAATAAGATACTCGAAAGCCCCGACCGCGTGCTCCACTACTACGACATAAA
>JAISNI010000021.1 GCA_031276295.1 Treponema sp. | reverse complement strand
GGCAAAACAAGATTCGCCACCCGTCCCCGGCTGGCCCCTTCCTGCTCATCCAGAACATCGGTACCCGGGGGCCAGAGCGGCCCCCCTTCTTTAACCCGTTTTGAGGCATTTTTCAGGGGACCCATCAGGGGAATCAGCCCTACAGACAGAAACAGTACAAATACTATCGTAAGCAACGACGAAAAATTGTACCGTACCGCGTTGAGAAAAAGCATCCTATCGCCTGCAGCCAGAACGATCACCCCGGTAAGGTAAATGCCGGTCAGGGAAATCGGGTTGATTATACAGACGGCCAGGGGGGCCATGCCCATCACCATGGAAGATTTCTCCCGGCTTATTCGTTTCTGATCCGCCAGGGGTATGAAACAGGCGCCGTTGATAAGGATGCACAGATATTCGTCAATGGCCACCAGTACTGTGGAAAAAAAGGCGGTGAGCAGTATGCCCTTTCCGGATTTAATGTTCTGTTCCGCCATCCTCTTGAGCGCGTTGATACTGCCCGACGCGGAAAACAACCGGGTCAAAGATCCCATGAGTACCACCAGCAGGATAATATCCGGAGTCTCAATTACCGTATCCAGAATATGTATATAAAAAGAGCCGAGGAAATTCAGCTTTGAAAGCAATATCGTGATGAGCATAACCGCAAGTACGATCGATTCCAGGGCGCGGCCGGTAATGGCAATATAGGTCACCAAAAATACTATAGGCAGGCAGAACCAGACCGGATGCACCTGACCCGAAACCATGTTGGGCGCAAAGAGCAGGACATTGAGAAAGAGAAAAAAAACAAGGTAGTAATTGATAAAAAGCGACAGCGGGGTTATCTTGATACGGGAACCGGAAAACCCCAGTCCGCGGCGGGAATTGAGCGCCCGGATAAGCTTGCGGTACCGGTCTGTCCCCTGATCGTAAACGCTTTTTAAAAAAATGCCGAAAATTCCGGGATTATTTTTTAGCAGGGCATGAAGTATGCTCTTGTCAAGTTCATAAACCAGAACATCGCCCCAGGCCTGAACATCGGCGCCCCGCTTGTCCCCGGTAATGGCGGCAATTTCCCCAAAGTAACGTCCGGGCTGCAACTCGTTAATGACTTCGTTGCGCGGCCCCCGGACATTCAATACGCCGTCTTCGATAAAGTACATAGCCGTGGAGGCATCCCCCGCGCGGCAAATATAGGCGTTATGCGGATAATGCCGGGGAACCAAATGCCGCGTGATATAATTCAGTATTTTTTTTTCTTTTTCAGTATCTCCGAATTTAAAAAAATCCCTGATATAATCACGGGTAATTACTTTGGGTTCCATACATCGGTAAAAACCTTACCTTACCTCGGCTTTTGACGCGGACAAGAAAGCCTGCCATATCCGGGCATGGGCATCCTCGGCTTCCTGGGAAAGGTTCTCTATCATTTCGAAATTCCGGAATCCGGGAAGGATAAGGAATTCTTTGTTTTCAGGACTAATGTACTGTTCGGATGCCTTAAAGGTGCAGTAATACCCCAGATATTCAAAACACTGGGCCCCCCGCCGGGCTTCCATAATATAATCCAGAAAAGCGTGGGCCGCGTTGGGGTTTGGCGCTTTAACGGGAATAAAGGCCGGCATAATACCAAAACCTATCCCCTCTTTGGGAAACACGACTTTAAGGTTGGGTTTTCCGGTTTTTGCAGCGGTTGCCATACTGGTATACACCACCGCGGCCCCAACATTGCCGTTGAGCAAATCCTGCTGAAGCTTTTCGTCGTCAATGACTTTGACATTACCGGCAAAGCGTTGAAGCCACTGGCCCGCCGCGTTGATATCCGCGACATCTTCCGTATTGTAGCTCTTCCCCAAAGCCTTAAGGGCCATTCCGTTGATGACCCGGTAATTCCCGATGATCCCGACATTGTTCCGCAGGGCGTTGTTGAGAAGATCAGTGTAACCCGTAACCTCAGTCCTGACTTTGGAAGGATCGTACACTATGGTCTGAACACCGGCGCCGTAGGGAATGGTATACTCATCGGTGGGATCGTAGAACTGATGCTGATACAGGGGATTGACATTTTTCAGGTTGGAAAGTTTTCTTTTGTCGAGTTGTTGGGCAAGCTGATCTTCGGAAATGATAAAATCGACAATATAGTCGTCGGCAATCACCAGATCGTAATAGCCGCCCTCTCTCGTTTCCAGTTCCATGAGCATGTCTTCGTTATACACGAAGGTTTCCATCACTACCTTGATACCGGTTGCTTTGGTGAAACCGTCCAGAATTTCCTGGGGGAACATTTCTTCCCATGTATAAATATAGAGTTCCCGGTTCCGTTGAGCGGAAACGGAAAGCAAGGGAAACGCGAAAAGCGCGAAAATAACCAATAACCTAAGCTTTTTCATCGAAAACACTCCTCTTTTTAAGATTTTTTAAGACGCCCCGCACATCCTGAAAGCGTCTCCAACATATTTATTTGGGGCAGTTTGATATCCTCTCCACCCCAAACAAGCTGGCATATTACTATACCAAAATTATCGTTATATGTCAAGTGAGTTGGTTTCGAATTGTCAGTTTCAAACGTTGGGCCGTTTCAAAAACCCGGATACCGATAGCCCCAAAAGACAGGGGTAGTGATTTATTTATCCACCGATTCTATTCTTACTTCCGTAGACCGGTTGTTTACGCCGACACTTTTGGCGGCGGCCTGGGAAAGTTCAAGAACACGGGTCTGGGAAGCCCGAATTCGGGCGGTAACGGTAGCAACTACGGATTGTCCGGTCTTGGGATTGGTCACCCTTATTTTTGTTCCCACCGAAAGCGAGGGATGGGCGGCTGTCATGTCGTTCCCATCTCTTCGGCCTATGGCCAACCCAAACTGGGAAAATTTCCGTACCGTGGCCCGCATGGCCTTGCGCTGGGTCACCTTGGGAATCTCGGCAATCCTTACCCTGGTATATCCCTTAACGAAATCCATTCCCAACGCCCCGGCGGCGGTTGAAGAAATGGCCGCCAGCCAGTCAGGATTCTGCTCTATTCGTCCGCCAACCTGCATCTGAAGCTGTTTGGGCGGATCGGCATCCAAATTGGTTACGACAACCTGAGTCCCAAATGGATAAGTAGCATGAGAAATATAATATCCCGTTTCATCCGTCTCATACAGGAACGCGTTCCCTTCTTCTACTTTGGGAATCTTAACCTGAGGTTGTTGGGTGAAACAAGGTACCAGAACAACAGTCAACAATCCCACCAATATGAGTTTTCTCATTACTTCGGCCTCCTATTCCTATATTTTCAGTATATCACAAAAAAAATAAAAAAACAGAAAAAAGTGTTGTTTTTCTATAATTTCATAGTGAAATTATAGGAAATTATCAGGA
>JAISNI010000142.1 GCA_031276295.1 Treponema sp. | reverse complement strand
ATAAAAGTCGCAAACCTGCCGCAGCCGTCCACATAGGCCGCTTCCTCAAGTTCTTTCGGAACGCCGCGGAAATACTGCCTGAGCATGAAAATGTATAATCCGCTTTTCAACCCCATCCCCGCTGCGGAAAGCATCCAGTAACCGGCCACGCTGTTGAGCAGGTTTAACGGCGCCCCGGCAATAAGGCGGATTATTCCAAAAATATCAAAGAAACGGAAATTCAGGTAGAGCGAAGCCATTATGGTCTGGGGAGGGACAACGATAATCAGCATTACGCAAATAAACCAGAAGTTCCTCAGCGGAAACTTGTAACGGGCAAAACCGTAACCCGCCAGGGTACACGCGGCGATTTGCAGGACGGAACTGATGACCACGATGAACAGGGTCTGAAAGAGGGAAGGCAAAAATTCAAGCAGTTGATTAGCGAGCAGATAATTTTCCAAGGTAAAATGGCGGGGTATACTTATTACTGTGGCATCATACAAATCCCGCTGTTCCATGAAGCTGACGCTTAACTTGTCCAGAAGGGGCTGTACAATAAGAAAACAAAGCCCAAACAGGAGGATTGCGCGGCATATCCTATAGACAAAAGACGCGGCGGTTTTTTTAAGAAGATAACCATTGGACAGGCGGTTACGTTCCATGAATCCGCCTAAATCAACCGCCTTTTTTTTATTCATAATAGTAGACCTTCCTTGAAATAAATATTCCCGCGAGCCCGATTATCACAATGACCGCCAAAAAATATACCCAGGCCATAGCCGTCGAGAAATCGTATTCCATTCGCTGCATGAAGGTTCGGTTTATCTTCTCCATCACCTTGTTGTCCGTTCTGATAAAATAATCTACCACGCTGTAGACTACGTTGACAAGTATAAGCGAACTGACCATGGGAAAGGTTATCTTCCAGAAACATTCCCACCCGGTAGCGCCTTCAATTTTGGCAGCCTCAAACATACTCGGCGGGATTGTTTGCAGGGCTGACAGGAAAATGATGATTTGTATGCCCGAAGCCATAGCGATGTCGTAAACCTGGTTCACTATATCGAAGATGTACCCCATAAAGCCGCTCCCCGCGCCTTCGGTAACGAGTATATCTTCAAGTACGCCGGTAATAGACGACTTCATCGAATTACTCCGCTGTATAATTTCCGCCATGTTATTCAGCAGTGAATTGTTTGTCTCTAACCCTATCATCACGCCTGAAGAAAGAATTACCGGCAGAAAAAAGACGGCCCGCGTAAATCCCCTAGCCGTAAATTCCTGGTTGAGGATCAGGGCTATAAAAAGGCTAAAAATGATGATTGCCGGTACAATCAAAAGCATACGCCCCACTTCTTCCGTAAGGAAGCGGTTAAATTCCGGATCAACAAAAAACACCCTTTTCAGGTTGGAAAAGCCGGTAAATTTCATTGAAAAACCACGCTTTACCGTATCTATAGTTACCTCGCTGAATACCATGCGCAGGGATTCCAGAATTGGAAAAAACATGAATGCCAAAAAACCTATCAGAAAGGGAAATATGAAAAGGTATCCGGCAACAGCGTTTTTACCTTCCAGCGTCAAGGCGGTTCTGCCCTTTTTTTTCGTTATGTACATTCTTTCCTCCTCACCCTCACCGGATAACCGCGTAATTATCCGCACCGATACGGACGCCGTTGTAGTCCCACTGGGTGCTTCCAGCATTCACAATGATTTTGGTCCCATCTTCGTATTCGGTCATTGTTACATCAGGCGCAAGTATTTCGTGGTTTTCAATATACTGGCTGAACAAGCCGCCAAAGTCCCGGCTAAATTTTTTATACAGCGCATCGGCGTCATACACCCATTTGTCATACTCGTTGGCGTAGAACTGCCGGAACTTGGTCTCCTGAAGTACGGCGGTTTCTTCGGTCATAAAACTAAAATACAGACCCGCCCCGCCCGCAACGGTTTCGAGCAGGATCTTCGTGTAATCTTCGGCAAGGTTAATGGCGCGTCCCGCATAGGGTACAAGGCCGTGAAGGGCGATTTGATAAAACGGCACGGAAACATCGGTGATGCCGAAACCTTGGCTGCCCAGAGCCATATCGGTAATGAAAGCGGCGTAAGGAGCGGCGTAGGCGTACCCGGTGTTCACCAGAATTCCTGTTCCGGAACGCTGCAACTCAGCAAGCCTTGCCTGCTGCATATTCATTGAGGCCTCACGGCTTACAGGACGCTTTTCGTTGTAATCCCCGGCGAGCTTCGCGCCTATGGTCCTGAAGGCCATGTTTCTGACGCCCAGTCTTCCGGCCTGCGTAACAAAACCGCCGATAAGATTCGACATATAGGCGGGATGGGCCAGATAGCTGAGTTTTCCCCACTGATCCCGCTCTCCGAACCAGACAAAACTATAGGGATATAACTCTATCAGTTCACGGCTCACATAACGCGCCGCGTCATGGTAAAGCCCGAAACCGTCAAAAAGATCGTTGTCCCTCATATAAAGAAAATCAGCTTCGGCATAAAAATCATATCCGTTTTGCGCCGA
The DNA here is from genome assembly GCA_031276295.1 of Treponema sp. GTDB lineage: Bacteria > Spirochaetota > Spirochaetia > Treponematales > Breznakiellaceae > JAISNI01. The sequence goes on along the minus strand of JAISNI010000142.1, from coordinate 9,091 downwards.
TGTTTCCGCAATGTTTCTGAAATCTTGTTTACCGCCAAGGTTCCTAATCAATTTAATGCGAGAAGGCACAGAATGATCGACACTGCCGTTAAACCACCCGGCCAGCTTTACCTGTACATTTTTCCACCCAAAAGACGCAAAATCGCCGATCATGCCTTCCACTTCCCGGTACGACGTAAGTTTGAGAGGCAGATCAAAGGGCAGTCCGGCCCTGTGCTGGGTCTTGTTCACCGCGCCGATTATCTCTACAGCGACCGGTACGCCGCCGTCCGTCCGCTTTTGAAGGCCGGGGTATTTTTTTTGCAGCCAGGCGCGGTATTCCCTGGCCATGCCGGTGTAACCGTCCTCAGCGCAGAAAATAAAACGTTCCACAATACGTTCTCCGGGAGGAAGCCGGGTTTCGTAAAGGTACACATCCCTATCGGATCTTCCGGAGATGTCCATCTTCGCGCCGTGAATCATGGCAAACTGGGCATATACCCGGTTGTAGGAACAATTTCTGCCGGAAACATCCGCCCGTACCATTGCATAAGACGCGCCTTCCTCAATGACGCAAAAAAGGGCCGCTCCGTTTTTCTGTACGCCGAATACGGGGTAGGGCGCCCTGTTCTCGTTGATCACCGCGTCCCGGGGCATCCCCTCGTCCCAGCCGTACACATTGCTGCTATAGGGAATTTGATTCTGCCTGCCGTTGTTAAAGTGCAGGAGCGCCCCGCTGCCGTCAGGGACAAAGAGGTAGCCTGAGTCCTCAAGGCCGCCAGCTCCCAGAAAAGGCAGAAGCGTCAACTGGGTTATGGGATAAGTGGCCAGGTACGCCATCTTGTCAAAAGGCACGGTGACAACAAGGGAATTTCCGTCAAGTTCATAGCGGAGAGTTATATTAAACGCCGGCTTTTCAACCGCGCCGGCGGGATTGTAACGCGCCGTATCCGTCAAATAATCCTCGTAAGTGTAGCCGGCGGCGGCGAAAAATTCTTCCATCTGAGCCTTCATGTACTCCTGGGTATTATCCCGCAGAACATAAACCTTATCTCCGGCAAGATCCGGGTAGAGGGCAAGAAGGGCGTTTTTATCATCGCCGGAACGCAGGTTATTGATATCGTAGAGACGGTAGCTTGCCTCGACTTTTCTCCTGTCGCCCCGGTCCATTTTTTCCAGAAAATCCCGCATCCGATCTTCCGGTACGGCAGCGGGAAACCGGTAGACCCGCGCGATATTGCCTACGGTGTAATTCACCTCCAGACCGCCGTCAACAACCGTATAACGGTAAGTACCCTGTTCAACGCTGTGCCTGCCGCTGTAAAGGGTCATTTCCACTCCCGACTCATCGGCGTACTGAAGGGAGAACTGGGAACGCATAAACTGTTTTGTTATGGCATCAGCGCCGGGATCACCGGCGCTGTTCTGTGGAGTGGAATGCCAAACCCGGCCTGATGCTTTTTCGGTAAGAATAAATTCCGCTGTTTCGGGCAGAAAACGAAATTCCAGCGCCTCATTTTCAAGAATCATGTCTTTTCCGGTTCCGTCATTCTCATATATAACAATATCAGGAATTTCCATATCCTGCCCCACGCAGGAAAAAAAAGTGAGCACAATGAAAAAAAACGATAAAACAAAAAGCAATCTTTTCACCATCCCTCCTAAATCAGACGAAAAAGCATCTCTTTGTACAGTGACACAAAATACGCGGCGGCATCGCTGATAAGGCTGAAAAAAACCACAAAAATAAATACCATTACGCCCATACCAACTATGGCAAGCAGGCTTGAAAGAATGGTTTTTACCGCGGTATAATCATGGATCATCATCATACCCGCAATGACAAGCAGCCCTGACCAAAGGACTGAAAAACTTATCATAACGTAGTAAACAGCGCCTTCATCATAGGTAATAAGATGGCTCACCACTATCATCGCCGCATTGATGATCACGTAGGGGGTAAGGGCGTAAGAAGTCGCCATATAAATATCGCCCAGCCGCCCCTTGCCGTCCATAAGGGTCGTAAGGCTCCAGTTCGAGACAGTCCAAAGCAAAAGGGGTAATATAACACGGAGGGCCGCATTCAGGGCGTTGAAGTATTCCATGTTGACGGTGATAAACTGGAAGCTGGTCAGGGTAAGGCGCAGTATCTCTACCAGCACCGTTGCCGCAACAATAACATTGGCGGCAGCCAGGGAACCGCGTTTCTCATGGGTCAAATCCCAAAAGCCGTCAAAGGGATGGGTACACACATACAGAGCATATTTAAGGGTTTCCCCCAAATGAACCCACCTGGGTTTATCCGCAATAAACCTAACCATCTCCCCTATCCCCGAAGAAAAAGGAACCGCCCTTCCCGCAGACCCGGAACGGCGCAGCAGGTTCCGGCATGGATTTTTCATGCTTCCATGATCTCCTTCCTGATTTTAAAAACACCTTTAACCAAAGGCGGCCCTATAAGCAAAACCCCAAAAGCAAGGAGTATCTTCCAAAGGTTTTCCTCCATCCACTGTTTGCGATACAACTGAAAAGCCTTGCCATAACCTTCGCTGTAGCGCTTGAGCCTGTAATACTTCATTGCTTTCCGGTAATCTCCCTGCCGGAGCGCCGCCCGGCCAATGCCGATATAGGCCAGGTCGTAGTTGCCGTTCATTTTCAAAACCTGTTCCCATTCTTCCGCGGAAGACTCGTAGCGCCCCGCCTGATATTCGTCAAGGGCCGCGTTTATCGCAGCGCCGTACCCCGTCAAATCGAAACGGGTAAGCGCGCAGGTTCTTGAATCAAGGACGAATAGAGAGTAATCCATCTTTTCAAGGGCAACGGGCTGTAAAAAATAACCCTGCCGGTTACCTACTCCGCCGAAAGCATAGAGGAGGTTGCCCTGAAAATCATACATGAATATCCGCCCCCTCACCCGGTCAAGGCAGGCGTATGAGTCATTTTCCAGGGCGGCGGCATCTATGAACTTGGAACGCCCCGCTATACCGCCGGCGTTACCATAGACAAGATCCCCTTCGGGGTCTTCGTAGCCGTTCCGTATCAGGATGTCCTGCCCCATGGCGTTGAGCCGCCGGATCGGGTCAGCCTGACCGCTGCTGTTTGTAACATAAATGAAACCGTCCCGGTCAAGGCAGAGGTTGTTGTACTCTGTGGGAATAAACAGGTCCATCCGGGCCCGCTGGGCCTGGGTAGAAACGAATTTCCATGCGTAATCAAGTATGTTGACCTGTACCCGGTTAGCGCCCATGTAGCCGGTAAAAGTTCCCTGTTTGTCAAATTCCATGAGCCCTTTGTTGACATTACGGGCCTGTACAAAGATCCGCCCGGCGAAATCAACGATTATCTTTGTAGGCAGGAATTCTGAAGCCGCGTCTATACTCTGATCGTCCGGCTTTAATATTGAAGAAAGATAGTTCCAATCCCGGTCAAACCTGAGAATTCTTTGATTGTTTGTATCGGTTATATAAATCTCGCCGTCCCCTGTTTCAAACAAATCCATAGGATAATTAAAGGGGCTTTCCTCTCCGTTTATCAACGCCGAAGAAATCACCGCCTTCAGTTCATATTCCCCGTTTACGTTTACGCCGATCAGGACTATCCGGTTGTTGCCCGAATCGCAGACATATATCCGGTTATCCCTGATAAAAAGCCCCTGGGGATCGCGGAAATTGTCCGTACCCAGAGCCGAGCCGAGAAGATACGCGCCCACCCGGTAGGCGTCCGGCGAGGCAGCCTGCTCGTTCCAGAAATCGTAATTGTACGTGTAATTCGACGGCCCCGCAAAGGCGCGGCCGCAAAACAGCAGCGCAATAAATACGATACGTCCTAAACCGGCAATGCCCGGGGCATTAGAAGGCGCGTTTGCGTGGGATGATCTTTTGTCCTGACCAGTCAAATGCCCCTGTATCATTCTTTTATCCCTGAATTCGCCATGGTTTGTAGAACATTACCCTGGGCAAAGATGAACATGACCAGCGGGACTATCATGACAAAAAGCGTAACCGCCGCGCCGGCACCCGCCCTGGCAACGCCGCCTGAAATGATCTGGGAAAGCGCGTAGGGCAGCGTCTTGAGCTGTTCCGAGTAGATAAAGTTTGAAGCCCTGGCGTTCCATAAATTCTGCACGGAGAATATCATCACCGTGAGCCATGCGGGCTTGATCATGGGGAGGATCAGCTGTAGAAATATACGCCACTCTCTGGCGCCGTCAACCTTCGCCGCTTCAAGCAGGGTGTTGGGTATAGTGTCGATAAACTGTTTCAGCAAAAAGAAACCCATAGGCATGGCGAAGGCCGGAACAATAACGGAAAGATAGGTGTCGACCCAGCCGAGCCTGGTCATCACCAGGTAGTTGGGGATCGCCGTAACATAACCGGAAAACATAAGGGTAATTATGACCAGGTTGAAAAACAGACGCCCTCCCGGGAAAGGGTACTTGGAGATGACGTAAGCGCCCATGGACGCCACGATAATAAGCCCCGCCGTCCCCGCAGCGGTGATAAACACGGTATTGAAAATATAGCGGGAAAAAGTAACCCAGGACTTGCTCATGATGATGAAGAGGTCCTGAAAGTTATTCAGCGTAGGCTGCCGGACAAAGAGCTTGGGGGGAAACAGGAATATCTCGTTCAGCGGCTTGAAGGCGTTGTTTACCGCATACACCAGCGGATACGCAAAGAACAAACCGAAGACCGTGAGTATCACAATAATAACAGCATCGCCGCCATAAGAACGGTTCAGCCCCCTTCTGCCTCTTTTTCGCTTTACCGTCTTTTTCATCATACCCATAGCAATACCCCCTCAGGTCCCCACACGGCGCAGCATCTTTTGGATGAGCGCGTTGCACACGATCATGGCCAAAAACAACAGGGTCGCAATGGCGGAAGCGTAACCCATTTCAAAACGGATGGATCCGTAATCTACCAGGTGGTTCACCACGGTATGCACCGCGTAATCCGTACTGGGGAAGCCCGCCAGGGCTATTGTTACGTCCGCCACCCCGAAGGACTGGGTAATTGCCATGACCGCGCCGAACATGAGCATCCCTTTCATGTTCGGCAGCGTGATATACCAGAGTTCCTGCCAGCGGTTTTTTATGCCGTCTATAAGCCCCGCCTCATAAAGGGTCTCGTCGATAGTCGCAAGGCCGGCAATAAAGGCCAAAAATCCCGCGCCCAGACTCATCCACAGTATAACTACCAGGATCACCGGCATCATGTATTTTGGATCGGTGAGCCACAAAACCGGCTGATCCAATATCCCCAGATGCATCAAAAGGCCGTTTATGTACCCATAAGCATCGCCTGAAAAAATAATCGCCCAAATCATATAGACCGCGCCGGAAATGGAAGGGGCGTAAAATATCAGGGTTACAAAGGCCCTGATGTAGCGCGGCAGTTCATAGATAAACCACGCAAAAAGAAAAGACGCGATATAGCCCACCGGCCCGGCTATCGCCACCATGATGAAGGTGTTTTTCATGGCGGTCAAAAAGACATCATCCCCCAGCAGCAGATTGATATAGTTGCGGAGGCCGATGAATCTTGGGGGTTCAAGAATATTGTAATACGTAAAACTGTAGAATATTGAAACCACCAAGGGCGCTACATAAAAAAGGCCGAATACTACCGCAAAAGGCGCAAGGAAAAAATAACACGTCCTGTATCGTACAACCTCTTTTATAAGGTGAAGAAATGAACGCTTTTTCTTTGCGGCGTAACGTATAAGACTCATCCTTCCACCCCCTATTCCAGACCAAATTCTTTCCGCTTTTTTATTAATTCATCATTAATAGTCAAACTATAATCAAGCAGGGTCTCCCTGGTGTCTTCGCCCTCATTCAGGACACGGCGTACCGCGTTGGTTATATGCCGGGTAACATAATAGCCGCCCGGAACTTCCGGCGTACCCACCGTCCAGGAACGCTGTTCCCGTAATACCGCCATCTCCTCTGCGCCCCAGGAAAGCCGTGTGAAGGCGTCAAAATTCGCCGTCGGATACCGGGCCGCGGCGCCCATGACGCTTTCAAGCTCCCGCCCGAAACGGAGCTGCGTATCCGCGCTGACCCACCATTTCAAAAATTCCCATGCCTGTCCGGGATTATCCGCGTTGGAGAAAATCATCGACGCGAGGGTTCCTGTGGGTACGGAGCGGTCTATGGTTCCGTCCGGCTGCCTGATGCCGGGCATAGGGGCGAATCCCCAAAGACCTCGTATTTCCGGGGCGAAGACTTCCAGGGTATTGAAGTTGGTGTAATCAGCAAAGCCCAGGGGCATCTCACCGGTACGAAAACGGTTTACAAAATCGAAGACCATCGGCGTTTTATAATGGGTGAAAAATTTCGAATAGGCGTCGAAGGCTTCTATGGCAATTTCCCCATCAAGCATGGTACGGGAACCGTCTTCGTTGTAGAGCGTTCCATGCCGCTGATAGAGATGAGCCAGGAAGTTTGAGAAGTCGATGGATGCCTGCACCGTTGTCGCTACAGAGGGAATACCAACATTCATGTTGTTTTTCTGAATGACCGGAAGGATACTGATCAAGTCGTCCCAGGTTTCAGGGATTTTTATACCCAGTTCCTCAAAGATATCTTTACGATAGAACATGACGTGAAAATACTGGGTTTCAGGCAGGGCATACACGCCGCCGGCGTAACGGAAAGGCATAAAAACGCTGCCGTCAAACTGCTTCGCAAGCTCGTCAAAGCCGTCGAATTTCGCAATATCCATTGCGGCCTTGCGGACGGCATAATTCACCGGATCGGCCTGCTGAACGGTAATCGCCGCATCCGGACCGACGCCGGCCACCACAGACGGCATAACCGCGTCGGCGGTTACCAGTTTTACGTTTACCCTGATTCCTGTTTTGGGCGTAAACGTGTCATCGATCATTGCCTTGAGGATCGTACTCTGATCACGTCCGGCCAGCATCCATACCTCAATAGCGTCCCTGCCTTTGTACACATCCCCCAGGTTATTGTAATCCACAAAGAAGGACGCGATAAAGGAGCGGATTTCGTGGGAAGCGCGGAGGAAAAAATCCTCTTTTATTGATGGGAGTTCCGCCTCCGCCGCGCTAATCAAAATATAATCAATATCAAGCTGCGATTGGGCAAGGGCTATTAAACTATCACCCAAAGCGCTGATGTTGTTCTTGAAGTTCACCAGAGTCCGGGGTATCTTGTCGGGCCGCCGCACAAAAAGTTCAAGCTGCCGCGCAAGGGTCAGCGCCGCTGCCGCCTGAGCGCCGCGTTCACCGGAATAGAACGTCAAATCGTCAACCAGCTTGTAGAGGATTTTGCTTTCCAGTGCCATTGCGGTAATAATTTCCGGGTACACCACATCCACCCGGTAATCCCGGTACACGTCAGGGTCAGGCCCGGTCAAGACCAGAATTTTACGGTAATTGACGTTCAGGCGGTACACGCTTTCTTCCATAATCTTTAATATGCCTCCCAACTCTCCCAAAGCAGCCTGGAGCCGCAGGGAATGTCCGCCTTTAGTCAGGGGAAAGTAGAGTTCCTTTCCCCATTCGTCCTGAAAAGTAACCAGCCTCCATTTGTTGTCGTATCTGAAAGGGGCCGCCGAGACTTCCCCGCAGGGAATCTGGCCGTCAATCAGAACAGAACGGTTCGACACAAAGCCCCGGTTGTAATTCTGCCGGGCCTTGACGGAAATCCGGTACATACCGTCCTCAGGAACCGTGAATTCCCATTCTATCCATTGCCCGGACACGCGCCAGTTCTGGCCTCCTATCATGTTGAGCTTGATCTTCGCCACACTGGGCGGCTCTGTCGCGCCGGAGGAGCGGTCGTAAACCGCATAAAGGGAAGGATCGGAACGGTACGCCGCGTCTTCCCCCTGAATTTTCAGCATAAAAGCAGTATCACTGTTTTTAAATTTATCCGGGTCAAACCCCGCCGCATACTCAGCGTAACTTTTAGCCCCGGTAACGGCGGCAAGGACAAAGGCGCGGATTGCCATAGGTTCATTAATGCCCTCAAGACGTATGCTGTTCTCCCCCGCCTTAAAATAAAACATATACGGTTCAGCGGTATAACCCAGGGGATCTTTGAACTGCGCTGTCTCCCAGCGGGGCTTTTCAACCTGGGCAGGGCGTATTTCATTGCCCTGATTATCGGTCCGGACGCCTCCTGCCGCATCGCCCCAGACCCGCTGAAAAACAAGCTGTTCCGCGCCCAAAAACGGCGCTTCCCCGTTAATCTTGAGGCTCCGCTCTACGGCGATCCCCCGTGATTCAACGGGCAGGTATTCAAGATAGAGATTATAAAAGCCGGGATGATCAAGGTGGACAGTATATTCTACAAAGCTATCTTCCTCTGTCAGAAGGGCCTTCCGCCCGCCCTCAAAATCAGCAAGCTCAGTTACGCCCTCCGCCGCCGTATAGGAAAAAATATCAACCGGAATATCCTTGGAGCCAGGTGGAACATCCGCGTGGCGTTCCAGATACCGGATGTATGTATTTGCCCGGCCAATCTCTCCCCCGCTTAAATCGGCGCCTTCGTATTTTACGGCAAGGTTTTCTTCCCCGCTACGGGTTGCAAAAAAGAGAACCATCACGGCGATGATGACCCCCATGGTAATAATATGTCCCTTGTAGATATTCCACAACTTCGTCATTACCCCTTCTTCCTCATCCGTGTTCTCTTTCCCGGTGTACATAAATAACCCTTTCTATGCTCCTACAGATTTGTACAAACAACGCCGATCACATGGACAGCGGCGTTCTCTTTACCGCCGGTATTGACCGCAAGATGAAGGATGTACTCTTGCGCCGGATCAAGGTTATCGGCGATTTCGGCGTAGGCATACCCGTAGTAACCGGTCCGGTAACTTACATAGGCGTTAATGGTTACTTTGGGTTTCTCCGTTCCGCCGCTGTCTTCGATCCATGCCAGGCCGTTACGGTACTGATCGCTTTCAGTAAAGAGCACTCCTACGGATTTCCCCCGGACATGGATGCGGAGATCCGCATCCGGCTTGTCCGTTGTCCAGCCTGTCAGCAGCCCCTTGCCGCTGTTTATCCATTCATCAGGCAGTATCGCTTTCTGTACCTGCCAGCCTGTAGACTCAAGCGGGTCAACAAGGGCTTC
>JAISNI010000219.1 GCA_031276295.1 Treponema sp. | reverse complement strand
ACGACGCCGCCAGCGTGTACATCCAGGACATCTACAGCTTCCGGGCCTTCCCCAGGGGGCGTTACGCCAACATCTTAAACTACCCCCTCTTCGTGACGGACTTCGCCTCGATTACGCCGCGATAGATAGATAGACTATACCCGCGATTTTTATTTTGAATTCGGGCGCATTCCCGGCCCCGCGGGGCCGGGAACCGGGCTTTCGCTCCAATTCCTCAGCCCTCCTTTTCGGCGGGCTTCCGGTATTTCCGCTCAATCCCTTGCGCGGGCCAAAACCGTGAAGCGGTTTTGGCCTCTCAAAAATGGCATCCATGCCGGCAAGCTGTTAATTAACAAATGCGGTAGCGCGTCATGTTCCAGGCCTCCGGTTCCAGACAGGCTAGGCCAAATCAGCCGGGACCTTCCCCGGAATATACCCCGCCAGATACCGTACCCGTATCCACATTAAATTCTAAAACCACCTATACGCTATATGTGGCGGCATGAGGATAATGCCACACCACATATAGGTATGCTTTGTGAACGGCTGCCAAAAAATCGTCAAAAAAAATTCGTAAAAACTTTTCAAAAGGGCTTGACGGGAAAAATAGATATTTATTATAATTCATATAGGTATAGTAGGTTATACATTCAAGGAGGTTTAGGTATGTCAAAGTTATCCAAAGGGGATACATTCCCGGATTTTCCCTTCCATACCGCGGGGGGTGAGGATTTAAGAACCCGCGAAGTAATCGCCAGGGCAAAAAAGACTGTTTTTTGGGTACTGCGCTATGTGGGGTGCACCAGTTGCCGCTATGATATTCATGTTATCAAGGAACGGTACGGCGAATTTACCGCGTTGGGGGTTCAAATTTTAGTGGTTCTGCAAAGCCCGCCGGAAACCATTGAGGCGGACCTTAAAGGGGATGAGGTTCCTTACAAGATAATCGCCGACCCGGAACAGCGGTTCTATAAACGTTTTTCCATTGAGGCGGCGGATTCTAAGGAGGACCTCCGGCCGAAAGATCCTATCCTGGCGCTTAAATTCCAGACAAAGGTGGATCAGATAAAGGCCAGCGGTTTTACCCATGGTAAATATGAGGGGGATGAATTACAGCTTCCCGCCTTGTTTATCGTTGAGGCTGATAATTCTGTATCGTATGCCCATTACGCGGCAAATGTCGCCGATTTGCCCACAGTGGACGAGTTGCTGGACATTGTAAAATCATAGACCTTAGAACCTGTTCCAAAACCCTGTGTTGTGGAACAGATTCCCTGGGAAAAATAGGCCTCGGTTTATAATAATTACCTATTATTACTAGAGAAATAATAGTTAATAGGAGGATAGGCGGTGATAAAAGTTAAAGATTTGTATAAAGCTTTTGGGGCTAATGAGGTCCTAAAAGGGGTAAGCCTGGAGGCTGATAAGGAGGATGTTACCATAATCCTGGGACCCAGCGGCTCCGGTAAAACAACTCTGCTCAAATGTATCAATTTTCTTGTCCGGGCGGATCATGGAACGGTGGCCATAGGTGATCTCAATGTGGATACCCGCCATGCGACTAAGCATGAAATCCTTGGCCTGCGTAGAAAATCCACCATGGTGTTCCAGCAGTACAATCTTTTCCGTAATAAAACCGCCCTGGAAAATGTTATCGAGGGGCTTGTGGTGGTACAGAAGGTCCCCAGAGAAAAGGCGGAAAAGCGGGGGAAGGAACTTCTGGATCTGGTAGGGCTTTCCGAAAAATTTAATGTCTATCCCAGTAAGCTTTCCGGCGGACAGCAACAGCGGGTGGGTATTGCCCGTGCGTTAGCTACCAAGCCGGAGGTAATCCTTTTTGACGAGCCGACTTCTTCCCTGGATCCTGAGTTGGTCGGGGAGGTTCTGGAGGTTATGAAAACCGTGGCCCGGCAGGGCATCGCCATGGTTGTGGTAACCCACGAAATCCAGTTTGCCCGGGAAGTTGCTTCCCAGGTAATTTTCATGGATGGCGGTGTGGTGGTGGAACAAGGCGCCCCACGGGATATTTTTACCAACGCCAAAGAGGATCGAACCAAAAAATTCTTAAGCCGTATCATACCGGCCTATTCGTATGAAATTTGATTTTTATTCAAAAGGAGGCCGAATACCCAATCCCACGGGGTTTTTTTGAATCAAACGAAGTTATCCCGCTGTTCCGGGGCGGGAATATTTATCAGCAGAAGCATTTTCAAGGCCGCCGGTTCCGGAAGAAGCGGCCTTAAATTGCAATATTTTGTGTTTAAAATTGTTAAAGGAGTATTTAAAATGAAAAGGGTATTTTTTTCTGTACTAGCATCCATCGGTATAGTAATCACCGTCGCCGGCTTTTTTGCCTCCTGCAAGAAATCGGCAGCCGCCGCAAAAGAAGCAGCCAATCCTGCGGCGAGTATATCGGCCGAACCGCTCAAGGTAAGAAAACTGATTTACGGGGTAAACCCGGGGACCAGCGGCAATTCTTTTTTTGATGAAAACGGCCGGCTTACCGGCCTGGAAATCGAATTAATACGGGCCATAGATGAAAAGCTGCCCCAATACGAGGTGGATTTTGAGAAGGTGGAATATCGCAGTATGTTTGCCGCCTTACGGGCCAACCGGGTCGATCTTGTGGGCTCTAACCTGCGCCGAAACGCCGAGCGGGAGGATTTCCCCCATGCTTACCGGGGTTACAATAACTGGGCAAACCGATTGGTTGTACTCGATACTGATACCAGTATCAGCGGCCGCCTTGAGGATTTGGCAGGCAAGCGGGTTGGCACTAACCAGGGGACCCTCAGCGCCATTTTTATGGAAAACTACATCAAAGAAACCGGCAGAAAGATAGATCTCATTTATTCTACTAATTCCGCCACAGACTTGATAGCCGGAAGGCTTGATACTTTTATCACTGCGGACAATTTGGTGGCCAATTTAAACCGGAATTATGCTGACCAGGGCATAAAGTTTAAAACCGTAGGTGACCCTATCGATACCAATGAAGGCGTGGAAACAGATCGGAATGTATACTACTTTTTTGCCCACGGAAATGAACAGGTACGGGATGACTTTAGCGAAGTTATTTACCAGCTGCGAAAAGATGGTACCGTTTCCAAGTTGTTGCTCCAGTTCTTTTACGAAGATCGGGTCCCCTTAATAGACGAAGCGGAAGAAGAAAAATATATGCGGGAGATTGGGAAACTCTAATATATGAAAGTTTTCAACCTTCGTTTAATATGGGAATTTTTTCCCCGCATAGCGGGCTATATTCCGGTCACCCTCGTGATTCTTTTCGCATCCATGGTGTTCAGCCTGATTTTTGGCGTTGTGTTCTATACTATCCACGTCAAGAATATTCCGGCGCTTAGTCAAATTGTACGGATTATTATGTCGTATATGCGGGGTACTCCGGTAATAACTCAGTTGTTTTTGAGTTATTTTGCGCTGCCTATACTGCTAAAGGAAATTGGCATTGATATCACCCGAGTGAACGGGATATTTTTTGTCATATTTACTTATGCGGTATATTTTGGCGCCGGAGTATCGGAAAATCTTCGTGCGTCAATTGCCGCCGTTGGCGGCGGGCAGTTCGAGGCGGCCTATGCCATGGGAATGACTGAATTTACCGCGTTCAGACGAATTATCTTCCCCCAGATGATTGTGGCGGCACTGCCGAACTTTGCCAATATTTTTGTCAGGGCCCTTAAAAATACTTCCCTTGCTTTTTCTGTCGGGGTGATCGAAATGATGTCTATGGCACAACTCCTGGGCAGTACCAAGCAGCACTTCACGGAGGCCTATATTAGTATATCTATTATTTATTATGCAATGTATCTAATCGTTATTCGTGTTTTCGATATCATCGAAAAAAGCGTTAAAAAACACATAATGGTATAGGGGATAAAATGATGTTCGACTGGGAGATATTTATAAATGGATTTATCAGCCTGGTAACCAAAATACCCATCACCATGGCTGTAACCGGGGCTTCAGCCGTTTTTGGTTTTATAACCGCCCTGGTATTTGCCCTAATAAAAGAACATAAGGTACGCGGCTTATACCATATTGTAAATGGCATTATTTCTTTTTTACGGGGTACGCCGGTGATCTTGCAGCTCTATTTGGTATATTATGTCATCCCCATATTATACGATGTTTTAGCGGCAAAAGCGGGCTGGTCATTCCGTTCCAATCAAATTCCTATCTTTGTCCTGGTGATTTTTGCGCTGGGCTTGAATCTTTCTTCCTTCCTTGCCGAGACGATCCGTTCGGGTCTTGAAGCGGTAGACCGCGGGGAGATAGAAGCGGGTTATTCTCTGGGTATGACCGGAGCCATGTTATTCCGCCGTGTAATATTTCCGGAGGCGGTCCGGATATTTATTCCAAATTTTTCCGTTAATCTTATTGCCTGCCTTCACGGTTCATCGTTGGCTTTTTTTGTCACCATGGTTGAGATTACTGGCCAGGCCAATATATTGGCACAGTTTAATTGGCGGTATTTGGAGACTTTTCTGGGTGCGGGTCTAATCTACTGGGTCATAACAGCCATTATTGAGATGCTTTCTCATTTGGCGGAACGGTACTTTAACCGGGCGGATAAGGAGGTTAAAGAAAGACCAATAAAAGTTATTCGAGAAACAACGGCGGCGGCATGATTACAGGGATTAACACTTCCTGGTGTTATATCTAATCCATGGTAATACTATGAAAAGTATTACTATATTTCTAACAAATACAAAATAGGAGAAACAGAATGAAAATTACCAAGGTTGATGTGATGCAGGTTAATACCCCCCGGCCGCTCTGGCGCCCGGTGATTGTCCGTGTCTATACCGATGAGGGAATTTATGGGGACGGGGAGGCGGCTTTGGCTTACGGCAGGGCTGCGCCGGCAGTTTTCGGCATACTCCAAGATTACGCTTCATTGATTATCGGGGACGATCCCCTGGATCACGAAGTTATCTGGAATAAACTGTATAAAAACACCTTTTGGGCAATTAACGGCGGTCCCGTAACCTTTGCGGGAATTTCCGCCATTGATATTGCCCTTTGGGATATAAAAGGCAAATTTTTCAATCAGCCGGTGTATAAACTTTTAGGGGGTAAACACCGGGATTCCATTCGGGCTTATGTAGGCCAAGTTCAGGGAGGGTTTGGGGATCAATTTGAAACTCTTACCAAACCGGACCAATATGCCGAAGCGGCCAAACAGGCGGCAGCCGCGGGGTTTGACGCTCTCAAGTTTGATTTTTTCACCCATGACCGGGATGGCCGGCCTTTTATCAAAGAAGAACAGGGGAGGCTCCTTTCCGCCTATTACCTGGATATTATCGAAGAACGAGTCGCGGCGGTGCGGGAAGCCGTGGGCCCTAATGTAGACCTTATTTTTGACATCCACGCCAACCTGGACCTTAACGGGGCTATCCAGGTGGGGAAGCGGCTGCGGAAATATAACTTCTTCTATTTTGAGGAACCCACTGTACCTTCGCCAAAGCTAAACAAGATAATCGGTGACCGTATCGGCATCCCCCTGGCCCAGGGGGAACGGGTTTATACCCGATGGCAGTACGCCCCGTTTTTTGAAAATGGCTCTCTCCAGGTAATCCAGCCCGATTTGGGAAATACCGGAGGCATTACCGAGGGTAAAAAAATATCGGATTTGGCATATACCTACGATGTAAGTGTCCAACCCCATTCCTGCGCCAGCCCTTTGTCTAATACGGTGGCGCTGCACTTGGAGGCGGCGATTCCCAACTTCGTGATCCACGAACATAACCATGTGTATTACGATAAAGGCAACCAGGAATTGACCATCTATAACCACCAGCCGATAAAAGGCAAATTTACCGTTCCGGAACTTCCGGGCTTGGGGAACGAATTTTCCGAAAAAGCCTTAACCGACAATATCAAGGTGACGGTTAAGAAATAACAAAAACGGAAACCCTCTGTGAATTGCAATTATTTCAAGAGGCCGGATATTCAAAATCCCGCTGTGCCGTGCTATATCATACAGCTAATGCGGCGGGCCGTGGAGGCGTGCCATTCCCGGATGAATCGGTTCAGGAAACTCTTGGCGAGGTATGGGAAGAGCGCGGGGAACTATCCGGCATTGGCAGAGTTTGCCTGTGCCATTATGCTGTGGCGCAATTTGATCCCCGCCCGCCCGGGCCTTATTCCCGGATAAGCCCTAAGCTTGCTTAAAGAACGGGGGCGCGGTAGTTTTAAAAGGCCGGGACCGCAGAGACGGCAAGGTTGAGGTGATCCGCAGCGCCTGGCGAGGCGCAAGGGATAGAGCGGAAATACCGGAGCAAACCGCG
>JAISNI010000229.1 GCA_031276295.1 Treponema sp. | reverse complement strand
TACCGGGAGATACTGGAACAGTACCGCCGGGACGTGAAAGAACGCCTGCCTTTTCTGGACGGCGCGCCTGCCCCGGAAGACCTGCCGTCCTTCGTCATCAACGTACACGCCCTCAAAAGTGCTTCCGCCGTTATCGGCGCGGAAGCCTTGTCCGCCCAGGCGTTGCTGCTTGAAGACGCCGGTAACGCGCAGGACACCGCGTACATAGGGAAACATTTGCCGGACTTCAGGGAATCCCTTTCCGCATTGGCTGCCCGAATCGACGCCGTTTTGGGGGCCGGGGAGGAGCAGGCGGAAGGGTCGGGAAACGGACCCTCGGCCTTTGACCGGGAGACGCTGCTGCGGCTCAGAACCGCCCTGGAGCGGCTGGAGATGAACGGCGTCGATCTGCTGCTGAACGAACTGCTGGCCGCCGCCTCGGGCCCTGAAAAACGGATACTCTCAAAAATATCCGCGTCGGTACTTGTGTCGGACTTCAAGGAGGCCGGGGTCCTGCTTGATGGTTTGCTTGAGGGCGGGGATCGGTAACGGACCGGCGTGTTTTGGTTGGCGTCCCGTCTGCCGTGGTTATTAAAAACGCCGTGCGGCAAGAGCTATCGTTCCGGCGTCATGTGCCGCGGGGCGTGTTATAATCGGATTCGCCTCTATTCGGTACTTGAAGTACCGGGCCTTCTGTGTTTAAATAAAGAATCCGGGAGCAAGTTCCTGGATTCTTCGTTGGATAGGAAATTTATTATACCGGTCGGGTACCTACCCCGATCCGAAAGTCCGACGGGGTATGTACCCGACCTTCCAATCAAGGCAGACCGTGTAATGCTGTTTATCTAACGGGGGTAAGATATAATGTCCTGGCCGGTTATACTGTATTTTTTAAGTTTCCTGTCCCTCTGCCTGGGGGTATACCTCCTATACTTGAACAGGAAGTCCAACAGGAGCGAGTGGACGCTGCCGGCTCTGTCCCTCAACACGGCGGTCTGGATTATCGGTGTTGCCGTGGCGTCAGAAAGCCGGTCCCCTTTTGTAACGGCAGTCGGCCTTACCGTAACCGAGATTACCGTAAACGCCTCATTCCCCCTGATAACTTGTTTTCAGGCTTTCCTCAATAACTCCCGGCTTGCCCGGAAGGTATTGTGGCCGCAAATCTTAGCCGCCGTCCTGGTACTGTTTTTTATCATTTTCCAGGGATACTGGAGGGTGGAATATATCAACGGAGAGCTAAGCCTGGTTCTGATAAAAAACCCGGCTTTCTACCTTGCCCTTTTTTTCAGTATCGCGTCCTCTCTTTTACACATTCTTATCGTCGTATGGATAATTATACCCCTGGACTATACCCGGAATTTCCGTCAGGGAATATACTGGATTGCAAGTTTCTGTATCGGCCTTATATGGCTTGTGCTGCGTTTTTATTTTCCCGTTACCTACAAGTACGGGTGTTTCGTGGTGTTCCTCTTTCTGTTCTACGGCTACTTGTACGGCGAACATTACCAGCCCGCGATAACTTCAACGGCCAATCTGGTAAATTATATCTATACCTTGGCAAAAACCCCTCTGCTGATCCTGGCCCAGGATGGAACGATACTCCTGGCAAACCACGGAGCCTTTTCTTTTTTCGGAAAAATCAGGGACGAACTTATCGGAATGCACGTAACGGGCATCCTGGATTTCGGAGACAAAGCGTTGGTTTTTGAAAAAACCGCTTTGGATGGAAACCGAATCAACCGGATTGAGGCGAAAACCCTGAACAGCGGCGCCGTGTGCGAGATTGACATTACCTATATCTATGACAATTACAAAGAATTCTACTGCGCCATACTGTTCGTCGGCGATATAAGCGACAAGATAAACCTTATCTCGGAACTTGAGGAGGCTAAACGCAAGGCGGAACAGGCCAACCGGGCAAAAAGCACCTTCCTTGCCAACACCAGCCACGAGATCCGCACCCCCATGAACGCTATACTCGGTATGTCGGAATTGATCCTCCGGGAAAAAATATCCCCCGAAGTCTACGAATATACTATGGGCATAAAACAGGCGGGGGTGAACCTCCTGGCCATCATCAACGACATACTGGATTTTTCAAAGATAGAATCGGGCAAGCTGGAGATAATTCCCGTTCGTTATCATTTAAGATCGGTCGTTAACGATGTCGTCAATATTATCCGTACCCGGGCCATAGAGAAGTCGCTCGTCTTTACCACCTGCATTGATTCCGCTTTGTCCACTGACCTCACGGGGGACGAGGCGCGGCTCAGGCAGATAATGCTGAATATGCTGGGGAACGCGGTAAAGTATACGCATTATGGCTTTATCAAGCTTTCCATAACGGCGGATCAAAGTGAAAATTCCGCAGAGAAGGGCTTTGTGCTGAAAATAGAGGTTGAGGACTGCGGCATCGGCATTAAAAAAGAGAATCTGGACAAGGTATTCGAGGAATTCATCCAGGTTGATACGGCGGCCAACAGGGGCGTCGAGGGAAGCGGCCTTGGGCTGGCCATAACCAGGCGGCTCTGCCGCGCCATGGGCGGCGACATAACGGTACGCAGCGTCTACGGCAAGGGAAGCGTCTTTACCGCCTGGATTCCGCAACAAACAAATTCCGGCGAACGGTTTGCCGCCATCGAAAATCCCAAAGGACAAGCGGTGCTGATCTATGAAAACCAGACCATAAACGCCGATTCCCTGTGCTGGTCCCTGGACAATCTGGGAGTTCCCTATACCCTAACCGCCGCGGAGGACGCGTTTTTTGAAGCCCTGCGCGGGGAGCATGACGGTACGGGCAAAGAGTACGCCTTTATATTTATGGCCCAGCCCCTGTATGTCCATCTGCGGCCCGTCCTTGAAGACATGCAACTCCTGTCCCGCCTGGTTCTCCTGGCCGATTACGGTTCCGAATCGGGAATCCACAACATCCGCTTCCTCATCCTGCCGGTGCATACCTTATCCCTTGCGAACGTCATAAACCATAAGACCGAGACAAGAAGCGCGGAGGAGAAAGGGAGGACCGCCGTAAACTTTACGGCCCCTTCCGCACGGGTACTGATCGTGGACGACATCATCACCAACCTGAAGGTCGCCCAGGGCCTCCTCCTGCCCTATAATATGATCCTCGACACCTGTACCACCGGCGCCACGTCGATAGAGCTTTTCAAGAAGAACAAATACGACCTGATATTTATGGATCACATGATGCCCGGTATGGACGGGGTTGAGGCGATGCTACGGATCAGGGCCCTGGAGGGGGAGTATTTCAGGAAAATTCCCATCATCGCCCTGACCGCGAACGCCCTGTCGGGGATGCAGGAGATGTTTTTATCCCTGGGTTTTGACGATTACCTTGCCAAGCCGATTGAGATTTCCAAACTGAACGCGCTTATGGAAAAATGGGTGCCCCGGGAAAAGCGCAGGGCGCTTGGCAGGGCGGAGGCTTTACCGTCCACTTCTCCGGCGGGGTTTGAGATTGAGGGGGTGGATACGAAGAAGGGGCTTGCCCTGGCCGGGGAAAGTGAAACGGCGTACCGGGAGATACTGGAACAGTACTGCCGGGACGTGGAAGAACGCCTGCCTTTCCTGGGCGGCCCGCCTGCCCCCGAAGATCTGCCGTCCTTCGTTATCAACGTACACGCCCTCAAAAGCGCCTCCGCCGCTATCGGCGCGGATGCCTTGTCCGCCCGGGCGCTGCTGCTTGAAAATGCCGGCAGGGTAAACGATCTGGGGGCGATAACGGAACACCTGCCGGACTTTCGGCATGACATTTCCGTACTGACCGCCCGAATAGGCGCGGCTTTACACCCGGAAGAAAAACCGGACGAAGAATCGGATACGACCGTTTCGCGGCTTAACCGGGACACCCTGCTGCAACTCAAGACCGCCCTGGATGAGCGGGATGTATGGGACATTGAGACGCTCCTGAACAAACTTTTGACCGATTCCGTGAACCATGAGAAACGGATCCTCTCGCAAATTTCAAAATGTGTACTTATTTCGGAATTTGAAAAGGCCGTCGATCTGCTTGACGGTTTACTTGACGCCGGGAATCCCTAGCAGTTTGTTGCGCTTCAGCGCAAAATCGTATAAAAATTCACGAAAGTGAATTTTTATACCTTGCAAACTGCCAAAGCAGCCCCGATTATAGGGATTTTTTGCATGAATATGCAAAAAATCCACAAGTGCAACAGGCTGTTAGCAGCCCTTTTTTAGTTGACACCCCTGCCCCCCCCCGCATGGTAGAGTTTTCCCATGTTGCACAGCCCGGAAAAAAATAACGAATTCTTTCTGATATTGCTCAAATTCGCCCGGCTTGGCACGATTTTTTTTTCTCTCTCTCATAAGACTCACGTGAATCTCTTATTAGGCAAAGGACGATACGGCGTATTACGCCTTCGTCTCCTGTCCGGGGATAGATCTGTCCGCAGGACGCCTATGACCTCCACCATCAAAAGCCTTCAAAATCCGTCCGGGTTTCCGGGCGTAATTTAATTTTTCAAGGAGAAAAGCATGAACCATGTACGGAAGATCGCCGGGGCGGGCATTGCCCTGCTGACGGCCTTGGGCGTAATGACGCTGTGCGTTACGGCCTGCGAGAAGAACTCTTTCAACACCCCGGCCAAATACCGGGAAATGGCACTGGCTATCCCTAATGCCGGCAGTAACGTAACCATCACCGGCGATGCGGCGTATGGTGCATTGTTTCCCTCGGGCCGCACGGTAATCTTGAGCCCTTTCAAGATAGCGAAATACGAAACCACCTATGAACTGTGGTACGAGGTGAAGCAGTGGGCGACAGCGGTCGCCCGTGGTGCAAAGGCATACACCTTTGCCCATGCGGGCAAAGAGGGGCATGACGGCACGGAGGGTGTGGCCCCCACGACGGACAAGCTGGAACCGGTAACGACTATTAACTGGCGGGACGCGATAGTGTGGTGTAACGCGTACAGCGAGATGAGCGGGAAAAAGCCGGTATATTACACCGATGACGCATATACCACGGTACTGCGGGTTTCCACAAATGAGAGCGGAACCAATACGGCAGCGGACACGGCGGTGAAGAAACCGGGGGCCAACGGGTACCGGCTGCCCACGGAGGCGGAGTGGGAATACGCGGCCCGTGGCGGGGAGACGCCTGACGGTTCGTTTGCGTATACGTGGGCGGGGACCAATACTGAATTCGACTTGGGAAATTACGCTTGGTATAGTGCTAATTCCGATAACGCCACTCATCCGGTGGGCGGAAAGACGGCAAACGGACTGGGGCTGTATGACATGAGCGGGAACGTATGGGAATGGTGCGGGGACTGGTACGACAGTATCGGCACGGGGTCGCCTACGAACCCGGCAGGAGCCGCTTCAGGTGCGCTCCGGGTGCTCCGGGGCGGTAGTTGGATATTCTATGCGTCCTACTGCGCGGTGGCCTATCGGTACGGCCTCAACCCCGATGCCGGGATCAGCATTCTGGGTTTCCGGGTGGTGTGTCCCGGAGTGGAGGCGTGGCGGCCCTGAAGGGGCAGCCGGAGCCGGAACTGTCAGACTACCGTTTGGAAGCGCTCAAGAGAGGCGTGGAAGGGCCACAGCATACTGCGGAACCGTCAGAGTATGCTGGAGAACCGCCGCAGTATGCTGTGGAACCGCCGCAGCATACTGTGGAACCGCCAAAGTATACTGTGGAACCGCCAAAGTATACTGTGGAACCATAAAGTTTGAATTTATAAACGCCAAAGTGTGCTGTAGTATTTCCAAATCCAAGTGTGATATACTAAGATTTGAACATAATAAGAGCCCCCGATTATCGGGGTTTTTTACAATAAGTATAGAGAGCGATTATGGGATAGATTCGGTCAATGTTAAATTGCTGTCAACAACGACACGCTTCTTGACAAATTATTCATATAAATAACATAATTAATAATAAATGCCTGATTTTTAAAATTAGAGAATCTGGCATATATCAACGAATGAGGAGTTTGTGGGACTTTACCGTTTTTTCATGTTTTTATGCAAGATATTTGCATATTAACCGTATATACAAACAACGGAAGGGCCGAACCACGGTTTTTTATGAAGATTTATGCGGAGATATATCAAAATCCCACAGGTTTCTGGAGAAGAGAGAAAAAGATGAACAAGGTAGAGCGGGTAGAAGCGGTATTACGCAATGAAACGCCGGACAGAACGCCGGCGGGGTTTTGGTTCCACTATGACCATAATTGGGAACCGCAGCGCATGGCCGATGAGCACATCAGGACCTTTCGGGAAACCGATGCGGACATACTTAAAGTTATGCAGGACTATACGGTAAAATTGGAGGAATCGGTAAAAAACCCGGCGGACTGGAAAAAACTCCGTTTCCCCGGAACCTCTTCCCCCGTGTGTCAAAAACTGCTGGATGTACTTAAACGTATCCTCGACAGCCTGGGCGGTGAGGCGCTGGTTTTTCAAACCATGTACGGCCCCTTCAAGAACGCGGTTATCAGCTATTCGGACCGGCTTGTTATGGCCCATGCAAGGGAGGATCCCCAGGCATTGGCGGACGGCGTTTCCGTAATACGGGACGCCCTGGCTGAATGGGCCGCCGCTTTTGTGGAAGCCGGAGCCTCCGGGCTTTACTACACCGCCCAGTTCAGCGAACCCGGACGTTTTTCCCATGAAGAGTGGGAAAAGCTGGTTAAACCGGCGGATATGGCGGTGCTTAAAGCCGCAGAACAGCAGGGCGGGCGGAACATCCTGCATATCTGCGGCGAACCGGACTATCAGTTTAAAACCAACCTTGCCTGGTTTACCGATTATCCTGCCGCCATCGTCAACTGGTCGGTAAAGGATACGGGTATTGCACCGGAACAGGGAAGGGAACTCTTCAAAAAGCCTATTCTGGGGGGCATGAACAATAAGGGAAACATCCTCAACGGTACGGATGAGGCTGTCAAAGCCGAGGCGGAATCGGTTATCCGCCAGGCCGGCAGGAACGGCTTTATGCTTGGAGCCGACTGTACTATCCAGGGCCAGGGAATTACCCATCAGAAGATACGGGTAGCGGTAGACGCCGCCCATAGTTTTCGGGATTGACGGGCCCTTGGGGCATTTGAGATTATGCTGTAGCATAACTACGGTAATTATAATTGTGTATAAGGAGTTATGTATGAAAAAGCGGTCTATGCCGGTATCATTGGTTGCGTTATTCTGTGTGTTTACGTTTTTTGTATTGGGCGGCTGCCAAAAACAAACCGCCCCTGCCGCTTCGGATAGCGGCGGTACCGCCAGGAACGTTATCACAACCATTGAATTCTTCCAGCAGAAAATGGAGGAAGGCCCCCAGCGGGGGTATCAGCAGGTGGCGGAACGATACAATGCGGAATTCGCCGATAGATATAAGATAGAGATAAATACCGTTCCCGATGCAGGTACGGTACTTACCACACGGGTGGTATCGGGGGATATTCCTCCCCTCTTCTCAGATTATCCTACCCAGCTTCAGTTTAAAGAGAAGGTAAAGAACGGCATCCCCCTGGATATCAGCAATGAATCCTTCATGTCGCGGGTTAATCCGCCGGCTGTCCTGATGTCCAAAGCGCCGGACAACAAGGATTATGCAATACCCCTGTCCCATAACTTTATGGCGGTCTATTACAATATTGATATCTTCAACGCTAACGGTCTAACTATTCCCGTCACGTATGATGAATTTATTGCCGTCTGTAAAAAATTGCAAGCCGCAAATATTCAACCCTTGGTGTTTACCTTTGCTACCCCAGGCCGTGTAGGGCACATGTTCCAGGCCATGAACGCCGCATGGACCGCCGACGGTGTGGAACGTCTGGCGGCGGTTATGAATGGAAGCGGCGATCTCCGGGGCGACGAGGTGATGAGCCGTATGGCTTCCCGTGTTTTGGAAGTTACTTCCTATGGCAATGAAGATGCCTTTGCACTGCCTGATACGGGGATGTGGGAAAACTTTGCTAACGGCAAGGCCGCTATGTGTATTACCGGTTCCTATGCACGGGGCACCATACAGCTTGCCAACGCCAATTTGAACATGGGGGTATTTCCTCTGCCCAATGACACGCCGGAAACCACCACGTTGCTGTCGGGGATCGATGCGGCCCTCTGTGTATCCGCCCGTACCGGGGACGAACAAAAGGCGGCGGGTTTGGCTTTCCTGGAATTTATCTCACGGACGGAAAATGCCCAGATATTCTGCGACAACGACGGCGCTCCCAGCACTATCACCGCGGTTTCCTATCAGGACGCGCGGGTTAATCCGGTGATAGACAAGATGAAGACAGGTCCGCTCCACGACTGGTTTGCCTCTACTATTCCCGGCAACGTACAGAACGAGATTTACAATGTGGTACAAGAGTTCCTTATGAACAAGAAAGTCGATCCCTTCCTGACCCAACTCCAGCAGACTATTGTTACCGCATCGGCGAATTAGTACCTTGTAATACTACCTGCACCGGCCATACGGAGTTATGGCCGGTTGAAGGAGGGGATTATGAAAAAGAACAGCCTGTTCGACAACTTGACCTATACGGGGTTTACCATTATCCCCCTGTTGCTCTACGCGGTTTTTTATGTCTTCCAGGTCTTGAGCGGTATGTTTTACAGTTTTACCGATTGGAACGGCATGACGGCCGGTTATAATATGGTAGGATTGAAGAACTATCTGCTGCTCTTCCGGAACCCTGGTTTTTGGCGTTCTTTGGGAACCACGTTCCGGTATGCCCTGCTACTGGTTACCGGAACCATGATCCTCTCGCTGTGTTTGGCATTGGCGCTGGATTCTCTTAAAATTCTTAAAACTTTTACAAAGGCGGTTTTCTTTATCCCCGCCATGCTCGGTTCGGTAACGGTGGCGCTGATCTGGAGCCAGCTCTACTACCGTGCCGTACCTCTTATTGGGCAAGGTTTGAATATCGACTTCTTCAAAAACAGCCCACTCGCGGTTCCTCAATCCACCATGCCGGCTACGGTATTTGTGAATATCTGGCAGTCCGTGGCGATTCCTACCATTATATTTATTGCCGGCCTTCAAACGGTGCCGCGGGAACTTTACGAGTCGGCCATGATGGACGGAGCTTCATCCTTTCAGCGTTTCCGATTCATCACTATACCCGGCATACTGCCTATCTTTATTGTTAATCTGGTTCTCTTGGTAAAGGCCGGTTTTACGACTTTCGATTATCCCTATGCCCTTACCGGCGGAGGGCCTGCCCGGGCTACGGAAGTGATTTCTATTTCTATTATCAACGACGCATTCCGTGATTACCGTTTTTCCATAGCCAATGCGGAGGCGGCGGTGCTTTTTATCATCATCGCCTTAATATCGCTTGCGCAGATCCGCTTTTCAAGCAGAGGGGGCGATCAATGAGGATAATCGGGAAAACATTCAATATAAAGATGATCAAAGTATGGAATATTACAGGGTTCGGCTGGATCCTGCTGAGGAATATCCTGCTTATCTGCGGTTTTTTTCTGATAGCAGCGCCCCTGTATCTGGTATTGGTCAATTCTTTTAAAAGCCTTGAAGAAGCCGGGCGGAATTTTTTTTCTTTTCCTTCTTCCTTGAATCTCGATAATTTTAAGAATCTCTTTGCCAGCCAGAATTATCTGGGCTATGTAAAGAATTCTACCCTTATTACGGTTGTTTCTGTTCTTATAGAGGTGTGCCTGGTCCCCTCCGTATCCTATGCAATAGCCCGAAATTTCAGGCGCCCCTACTTTTTATTTGTCTATTTCTTTCTGCTTATGGGACTTTTCATCCCTTCCCAGGTAGTAATACTGCCGGTTACCAAATTTATGACCGGTATCAAGATGCTGAACCATGCGGGGCTTATCCTACTCTATGCATCCTTTAGCCTTACGCGGGGGGTCTTTCTCTTTGTCAACTATATACGCACCATGCCCTACGAACTGGAAGAAGCCGCCCGCGTGGACGGCTGCAATGTGTTTATGACCTATACCCGTATTATCCTGCCCCTCACCGGACCCATGATGGCCACGCTGATTATTATGGATGCCCTGTGGTACTGGAACGATTTTATGCTGCCCCTGATGATCCTGAACCGGTCGCGGGGATTCTGGACCCTGCCCCTCTTCCAGTATAACTTTAAAACCGAGTATTCTTTTAACTATACGATGTCCTTTACCGCCTATCTGGTTTCAATGCTGCCCATCCTTATTATCTATATCATCGGGCAGAAAAGCATCATCAAGGGTTTAACCGCCGGCGCGGTAAAAGGATAAGGCCGTCGTTCCATAATGGGACAACTCATCTTCGCGGAAATGTACGGGCTCGAAAAAATCGACATTTTTTTCAATTATGTTGCGTTAAGGGTTTTACAACCTTGACACGTGTTATCAACTAATGATATTCTCTAAAAGTTCTAAAAATCTCAAAGAAGAGAGTATATGCTTATATGCAAATTATAGCTCCCCCTCCGTACCATACGCGGATTAACCATTACCGTTGGAAATTTTCCTGTTACTATTTTTTTCAAGTACAGAAAGATAAACGCCGCTTTTAAGGTAAGTATGGAGATACGATGATTGATATTGAAGGTATGTCCCTTCCCCTGGAGGGGGAAGATCCGGCAGGAAGTAATCTTGAGTACGATCCGCTGTACGTTGAACTTGATTCTTTAGCGACAGGGACGCCGGATAGTACGATGGGCGATTCTATCGTAGAAGGTCAAGACCCCGACTGGAAGCTCCTCAACAAAAACTGCCTGGAATTATGGAAAAAGACCCGGGATCTGCGGGTTGCTTCCTACCTTGCCGTAGCCCAGACCGCCCTTGAAGGGCTTCCTGGACTTTGCGCCGGTATAAAACTTATACATTTCTTGATTCGGGATATGTGGGAACAATTCTATCCCCGTCTTGATCCCGATGATGACAACGATCCTCTGGAACGGCTCAACATCCTGGCCATGCTCTCGCCGGCAGCCGGCGCGATTAACGATCCGATAATGTTTATCGCACGGTTCCGG
Source organism: Treponema sp. (assembly GCA_031276295.1). Taxonomy (GTDB): domain Bacteria; phylum Spirochaetota; class Spirochaetia; order Treponematales; family Breznakiellaceae; genus JAISNI01. Next base: position 37,866 of record JAISNI010000229.1, on the reverse strand, counting down.
AAAATCCGCCTGCTTCCTTCCTTAAAGTACACCCTGCGCGATCTCCTTGTTTCACAGAACGAACTGCCCGCCGGCAATGAAAACGGCGTTGACCCCAAGCTGCTCCATGCGGAGCTGATCAATGTCCCTCCCGCGGAAATTGAAGCGCGTGTAGCCCTTGCCCAAGAGGTAAAGGACGAGATTACCGCTCTCTGTAAGGATATGAATGAAAAAATGGAGGCGGGATATGTATTGAGCATGGATACACTCTTACGGGAAGTAGAGAAACTCCGCGCTTTTTACCGATCCAATCTTGAAGCGCCGGGCTCCGGGGGAACGGAACCGGATAGTACACAAGCGGCGTCGGATTCCGTAAGACAGACGGGATCAGGGAAGGTCGACCTTGCTTCATTCCAGGCAAATTGCCGTGCGGAAGCCCTGTTGTTATTGCGGAAGGGGTCTGATTATTTTCAGCGGGAGGAGCCTAACAGCCCCATCCCCATGCTGGTAAACCGAGCTTTACGCTTTTCTGAAATGAGTTTTTTGGAATTGCTTGAAGATATAGCGCCGGATGCGATTTCCCGCGGACGGGATGTGTTGGGCGTAAAAGAAGAATAGATTGAGGAGGTAAGAATGGCGGCAAATAGTCAAAAGACCATAGCCAAAAACAGGGCGCCGCGAGTTCAGATTGAGTATGATGTTGAACTCTACGGCGCTGAAAAAAAAGTGAGCCTGCCTTTTGTTATGGGCGTCATGGCGGATCTTTCAGGTAAATCGGTAGAACCGCTGCCCAAGATAGAGGATCGCTCTATGATGGAGATAAACGCGGAAAATTTTGATGAACGTCTTAAAGGTATAAAGCCGCGGGTAGCTTTTAACGTTCCCAATACCATGACGGGTGAAGGTAATCTGGCGGTGGACATGACTTTTGAAAGCCTTGATGATTTTTCACCTGCGGCGGTTACCGCCAAGGCGCCCGGCCTCAAGGATATTTTAAAGGCCCGGCGGGAACTTTCCAATCTTCTTTCCTATATGGATGGTAAAAGCGGAGCTGAAGAATTGCTTAACAAGATCCTGCAAGACCCGGCCCTGCTCAAGGCCCTCTCTCAGAAGGCTGCGGTTAAAGAAAAGGAGGCTGAATAAATGGCGGAAAATCAGGTAAACCTTGAGGCTCTCAATGCTGAAACCCTGGAGATGTCCGAATTCGAGATGCTCCTAAACCAGGAGTTTAAGCCCAAATCGGAAGAGGCGGGCAGTGCGGTACAAGGCGCGGTAAAAACCCTGGTAACCCAGGCTTTGGAAAATGCCTCGCTTGTTTCCGGCGATTCCCTCAAAACAATCGAAGGGATCATCGCCGAACTGGACAAAAAGCTGTCCGAGCAGGTGAATCTCATTATTCATCATCCCGATTTCGTACAGCTTGAAAGCGCCTGGCGCGGTCTGAGCTACCTGGTAAACAACAGTGAGACGGGGGAAAACCTCAAGATACACGTCATGAATATATCCAAGGCGGAACTGGGCAAGAATCTTAAAAAGTATAAAGGGACTATGTGGGATCAGAATCCTATCTTCAAGAAGATCTACGAGGATGAATTCGGAACCGCAGGCGGCGAACCTTATGGGGCGCTCATCGGCGACTTCTATTTTAACCACACGGCGCCTGATGTTGAAATACTACGCGGGATAGCCCAGATTGCCGCGGCCGCCCATGCTCCCTTTATCTCATCGGCGGATCCTACTATTCTGAACCTCGATTCATGGCAGGAGCTTTCCAACCCCCGGGACATAGGCAAAATATTTTCCATGCCCGAATATGCCGCTTGGCGATCCTTCCGCGAGTCGGACGACAGCCGTTACGTGGCCTTAACCCTGCCGCGGGTTTTAAGCCGGGTGCCCTATGGGTCAACTACCAATCCGGTTGAAGAATTCAACTTTGAAGAGGACTCCGGTTCGGGTTCAAGCGACAGGTATGTATGGATGAACGCCGCCTACGCATTCGGCGCAAACGTGAACCGGTCCTTCAGCACTTACGGCTGGTGCGCCAATATCAGAGGCGCCGAATCCGGCGGCGTAGTGGAAAATTTGCCGACGCATAGCTTCCCCACGGATGACGGCGGTATGGTCTCCAAGTGCCCTACGGAAATCGCCATTACCGACCGCCGCGAAGCGGAACTCTCCCGGAACGGTTTTCTTCCGCTTCTCCACTGGAAGAATACCAATTACGCAGTATTTATGGGCGGACAAACCGTAAACAAACCCGCCGAATACGACAATCCCGATGCCACGGCCAACGCAAGTCTTTCGGCGCGTTTACCCTACATTTTTGCAACCAGCCGTTTTGCCCACTTCCTTAAATGTATAGTCAGGGATAAAATCGGTTCCTTTAAGGAAAAGGAAGATATGCAGCGCTGGCTTTCCGACTGGATTGCCAACTATGTTACCGGCGACCCCAATGCTTCCGAGGAAATAAAAGCCAAGTATCCCTTGGCCGAGGCAAAAGTCGAAGTGGAAGAAGTGGAAGGACAGCCGGGTTATTACAACGCGCGTTTCTATATGCGTCCCCATTATCAACTTGAGGGACTTACCACTTCGCTACGCCTGGTAACCAAAGTTCCCAGCGCAGCGAAATAGCCTTGAGGCTGTTACATTATGGACTCTTGGGGAATATCTGATATTTCCCTTAAAAAATTTACAAGGATTAAATTATGGCCAGTTCTTATTTTTTGAAAATTGACGGAATTGAAGGGCAATCTACCGATAAAAATCACGCCAAATGGATCGACGTGTTAAGCTGTTCCCACGGTGTGTCGCAGAATATTTCCATTCAACGCGGGGCCGATGTTGCCGGACGCGGGCAGTTCATTCCTTTTACCTTTACCCACGCGGTTGATAAGGCGACGCCGAAAATTCAGCTTGCCTGTATGAAGGGGACAAAAATCAACAAGGTGGAATTTATCTTCTGCCAGCTTATTTCGGGAACCCAAACTCCGGTGTACGAGGTAACCATGGAAAATGTGAAGGTTGCCAAGGCCGAGGTACAGACCGTAAATACCGAAAACAGCGGCGGAGTAACCGCACAGCAGGCGATTGAGGAAGTACAGCTTATTGCCGGTAAGACCACCTGGAAGGTAACGCCTATAAAGGCGGACAACACCAAGGATGGGGCAATTGAGGCGGCCTTTGATCAGATAGCTAATGACTAGCAGTTTGTTGCGCTTCAGCGCAGAATCGTATGAAAATTCACTTTCGTGAATTTTCATACCTTCTTTGCAAAGTGCCATCGTATCAAAGGTCCGTGGAGCCCGATAATCGGAGTTACGCGGACTAAAGGTGTTGCGTACCTTTAGTCCGGCGTCAATGTGCATCGTAAAAAAATTCCGATTGACGGGCATCGCGGAAACGTTGCGGTTAATTTTTAGGGGTATGTATGACGGCCCTACAGACTCAATTCCAGCCTATAGTGCTGAGGCGTTTAACTGATCTTTATCCCCATGAAAAAAAGGATAATGTTGCCGGTCCCGGCATAGAGAAGCAGCTTAAAGATGACGTGCTGGAAAACATTACTATGCTATTTAATTCCCGGTCGCATCCGTCTTTGACGGAATTAAACAACAATGAAGAAATCGAAAATTCGGTTTTGGGTTATGGGCTTTCGGACTGTTGCGGCAAAATGGAGATAAAAACCAACCATGAAGATTTGCGGCAGGAAGTGATTAGGGAATTACAGGTTTTTGAACCCCGTCTTGCGCCGGAATCAATTGCCATAGAATTTGTCAGGACTAAGGCGCATACGGGATCGCTGGTAGAATTTCAGATCAGCGCTTTGATAGAGGTAGGGGAGATAAGCAAGGATATCCTGCTTCTGGCGCGGCTTGACGTGGAAACCGGCATTGCCGATGTTTTTCCTTTAACAGATTGATAATAAGAGGCTGTAAGGTTTTATAATGGATTTATTGGATTATTACCGGGACAACCTCCTCTATATGAGGGGTTTATCCGCTGAATTTGCCAAAGAATTTCCGAAAATTGCAGGACGGTTGGGCTTGTCGTCATTTGACTGCCAGGATCCCTATGTGGAGCGCATATTGGAGGGAACCGCTTTTCTTGCAGCCCGGGTTGAAAAAAAACTGGACGAAGGGTATCAAAATTTTCTGGAATCCATACTGAACTCTATGTCTCCTATTTCCCTGTACCCTATCCCGTCCGGCGCGGTGCTGGAATTGGAATTAAACTACAATAATGAAGGCGTTCACCACGGAACAAGGCTTCCGGCAGGAAGCATCTTTGACGCGCCGGTACCTTTTATCAATACCCCCTGCCGCTTTGCGGGGTTTGATACGGTTCCGTTGGTTCCGTTTTCAATTAGCGGGGCAGAGTATCTTACCCGGAACCTCGCGGTGTATGGAATTAAGGACCAGAACGCCGTTTCCGGTTTGAAGATCAAATTCAATTCAAAGTTGACAAACAATGTTTCGCAGCTTGACGAGTTACTGATCTATATAGACCTGCCGGAGACGGAAGCATCTAATCTCCAGCGCCAAATCATGCACGACAGCCTTTCTTTCTATGCCCGGTACAACAACAGCGGGCAGTTTGTTCCGGTAGAAGGGCCCTGTTTCGATCTTGCCGCGGGTGGCGGCGGTAAGGCCCTGTACGAAAAACTTAAAGGTAACGTTAAAGGATTAAAACTATTACAGAATTTTCTTGCTTACCCCGCATTTTTTAAATTTTTTTCCATTAAAAACTGTACGAATATCTTTAACCGGAATATAAGCGAAATGGAAATGATCGTTACGTTTAAGCGCCGGGAACAATCTCTTTCCTCGGTGATGCACGCATCTTCTTTAAAGCTCAACTGTGTACCGGTTTTAAATTTTTTCCCCAAACGTTCGGACCGTATTTCTATTACACGGGAAGCATTCGAGTTTCATATCGTACCGGACAAGACGGCGATGCGGGATTATGAGATAATCAGCATCAGCAAACTGGAATTTTTTAACGAATTAAACGAAACCCTTTTTTATGCACTTAATTTTTATAATACCGATGTGTTAAACGGGGATAACGAAAAAAATTTTTTCAACCAGCGCCGGCGCAAGAGCCTATTTCAGGATAAGGGCAACCAGCGGAGTTCCTATGCCGGCAGCGAGGTGTTTATATCATTTTCTTCCCAAAACGAGAATATAGAAAACGCATATCAATTTGCGGCGGATCTGATCTGTTCAAACAGGGATCTGCCCTTACTGGTGCCGCCCGACGCCGTACTTTCCTCCAATTCACCGCTCGTACAAAGAGCGGTTTTTGTCTCCCCTCCCACCCAGCCCAATTATTCTGCGGTTGAACGGGGAGATCGCTCGGATTTTGCAAAACTGAGCCATATTATTTTCAACCTCTCCTCAATGCTCTGGCTGAACGGTAAAACTCCCCTGGATATGTTAAAAACTATGCTGCGTAATTATAACGTCCTCTCCAGAGAAGAAACGGACCGGATGATAGAGGGAATTATTAAACTTGAAAGCGAACCGGCGACCTTCCGTTTTATCAGGAACGGTTCGATATTTTTTGAATACGGCTGGAGGGTGTCCTTTACTTTGGACGAGGATGCCTACACGGGGATGGGGTGTTATATATTTGCTTATATAATCGGGGAAATATTAAAATCGTTTACCCCCATCAATTCGTTATTGGAAGTACAATTTTCTTCCCAGCAGTCAGGACATATAGCCACATGGAAGACATTAGAAGACTAATACGGAATCTTTCCGACAACCTGCATGAGGGTAAGGCCGCCCCCGATTTTTGGGGTTTGGTACGGAAGCTGGATAAAAGCCGGCCCGACTTGCCGCGTGTAGGCCGTGCAAAACGTCCGATGGAGGAGAATATCAGGTTTGGACAGATTCCATCCCTGAGTTTTCCGCCAAGCGATATCGCGGAAATTGCTGAGGGCGGCGGGAACATTGACGCGGCAATAATGGTTTACTTCTTCGGCCTCCTCGGTGCAAACGGGCCCATGCCCCACGATTTTACCAGTTACATTTTTCAGAGATCCCATAACTATAATGATAATACGTGGCGGCGATTCCTGGATATTATTCATCACCGTATGCTTACGTTGTATTACCGCGCCTTTTCCATAAACCAGCAGGCGATTAGTTTTGATTTTTCCGCCGACGATGCGATCACCGATATTATCAAAAGCCTTCTCGGAATGCCGCCGGATGTGGAAATAGACGAAAAAATCGCCTGTATACCGCCGGCCCATGCAAGTAATTTTGGCTTTATGGTGAAAAACGAAGCCGGCCTAGAGGATATTCTGTATCGTATGTTCAAAATAGACTTGGAGGTAAAGGGTTTTATCACCGCCTCATACGATATGCCCCCGGAAAGTTACGCCATTCTGGGGAATCCTAAAACCGCCGTATTGGGAAGAAACATACAAATAGGACGGCAATATGTCAGCGCCGCCCATAAATTTGAAATCAGAGTTGGACCCATTCATTTTGATGTGTATAAAGGTTTGATGCCGGGCACACGGGGGTTTGAACTGTTAACCGATACCATAAACCTCTACCTTGATCGCCCGCTGGAGTACGATCTGATCGTCAAGTTTAAAAGCGCTACCATACCCAAACTACAGCTAGGTTCCAGTACCATTCGACTGGGTTACTGTACGTGGGTCGGCTCGTTTGTAACGGATGAAATTGTTTTAACTATCAAAGCTTCCAGACTATGCCGCGTGAGGCATAGCGAGTCCTATAAAAATGCCGGAGGTACTAAATGGCAAAACTAAAACGGGTACAGCTTTTTTCCAAGATGGATAACAAAGCATATAAGGCAATTGAAAGCGCGACGATTCTCTGTAAGACGCGGGGGAATCCTTATGTTGAATTAACTCATTGGGTTAATCAAATACTGTTGGGGGGAAATACCGATTGGAACGAGGCGGTACGCTATTTTGCGCTGGATGAGGCGGTACTGGCAAAAGACATGATCGCCGCTATGGACGCCCTGCCCCGGGGTGCAAGTTCTATCAGCGACTTCTCCAATACCGTGGAACTTGCCGTCAAAGAATCGTGGATGATAACATCCCTGGTGTTTAATGAGGGGCTTATACGGACCGGGCATCTGCTGTGCGCCCTCAAACAAACCCCCGATTTCGCACGGGCCCTGCACGATATGAGCAGGGAATTCGTCAAGATAAACGGGGATCTCCTCCTGGAACGGTTTAAAGAGATTACCGCACATTCAGAGGAAACCTCGGTTGCCGCTTCAGCCGTTTCCGCCGCTTCCGAAAGCGCCGCCACAGGACAGGCAGGCGCCTTGATGGGCGCGGGCGGGCCTGGTGCAGGCGAGGCGTTGCGGCTCTATACCGTGGACCTTACCGCCCAGGCCGCCGCGGGAAAAAGCGATTCTATCGTGGGCCGCGACGAAGAGATCCGCAAGATCATTGATATTCTGATGCGGCGCAGACAGAACAATCCCATCCTCACCGGGGACGCGGGAGTGGGCAAGACCGCGGTGGTGGAAGGTTTTGCCCAGCGGCTTGCATCGGGGGACGTACCTGAATGCCTCAAGGGAAACCGGCTGCACTCCCTTGATATAGGACTTTTGCAGGCGGGCGCCAGCATGAAGGGTGAATTTGAGAACAGGCTGAAACAGGTGATAGAGGAAGTGCAGGGGGCCGAGGTTCCCATCATTCTCTTCATCGACGAAGCCCATACCCTGATAGGCGCGGGCGGACAGGCGGGACAAAACGATGCGGCCAACCTTTTAAAACCGGCCCTTGCCCGCGGGCAGCTCCGCTGCATCGCCGCCACCACCTGGCAGGAATACGTTAAATACTTTGAGAAAGATCCCGCGCTTACACGGCGCTTTCAGAATATTATCGTGGATGAGCCTGATGATGAGAAGGCCGTCCGGATGATGCGGGGAATGGTGGGGGCGCTGGAGAATCACCATAAGGTGATGGTAATGGACGAAGCCCTCTCGGCGGCGGTTAAGCTCTCCCGCCGCTATATCCCCGCCCGGCAGCTTCCCGATAAATCGGTGAGCATACTGGATACGGCCTGCGCCAAGGTTGCCCTGAGCCAGAATGCCGAACCCGCGGAACTTGAGTATTGCCGCCGCCGCATTGATGCCTTGAACCTCGAACTGGAAATACTCAAACGCGAAGAACAGAGCGGTTTTGATCACCGTGAGGCGGTGGATGGTATAAGCGCGGAGATCGAAAAGGAAACCGCACGCCGGGCGGAACTATCCGCCCGGTTTGAAAAGGAAAAGGCCCTGGTTTCCGAGATAGCAAGACTGCGGGAAGAGGTTGAAGGGGGCACAGAGGATGCAAGAGACGGCCTTGATGCCAAACGGAAGGAGCTTGCCGAATTTCAGGGGGAAAACCCTATGGTTCTGCCCCAGGTGGACACTCAGGCGGTTTCCACCGTTATTTCCGAATGGACAGGCATCCCCTTGGGCCGTATGGTAAAGGACGAGATCAAGTCCATTCTTTCCCTGGATGTGGAGATGAACAATCGGGTTATCGGCCAGGAGCACGGCGTTGCGACGATTGCCAAACGGGTAACGACCGCCCGCGCCTCCCTTGCGGACCCGAATAAGCCTATCGCGGTGATCATGCTGGCGGGCCCGTCGGGGGTCGGCAAGACCGAAACCGCCCTTGCCCTGGCCGAACAGATCTACGGCAGCGAAGAGAACATAATCACTATCAACATGAGCGAATTCCAGGAAGCCCATACGGTTTCTACGCTCAAGGGAGCGCCCCCCGGTTACGTGGGCTACGGCGAAGGCGGCGTTTTGACCGAAGCGGTGCGCCGCAAGCCCTACAGCGTGGTCCTTCTGGACGAGGTTGAAAAGGCGCATCCTGACGTACACGAAATATTCTTCCAGGTATTTGACAAGGGCCAAATGGAAGACGGCGTGGGCAGGCTGGTGAATTTCCGCAACACCATTATCATCCTTACCACCAATGTCGGGGACCATGCCATAGTCGACCTCTGCGAGGACGAGGACAATTTACCGGACACCGAGGCGCTTGAGGAGGCCGCGCGGCCCTATATGATGCAGGTCTTCCCGGCGGCTCTGTTGGGGCGTATACAGATAGTGCCCTACTATCCCCTGGGCAAGAAGGCCCTGTACCGGATCATCGATCTTAAACTGAACAAAATTAAGAAGCGGGTTATGGAAAACTACCATGCTGAACTGGAAACCACCGACGCGGTAAAGGACGAGATCATCCGCCGCTGCGACAATGCCGCTTCCGGCGCCCGCCTTGTTGACGCGGTGATCAACAACAGCCTTTTGCCCGAAATAAGCGCGGAATTTTTACGGAACACTATGGAGGGGCACGTGCTTGCCAAGGCTCAAATTAATGCCGAAAACGGGCAGTTTGTCTACTCGTTTGTCAACAAGGAGGAACAATAATGCCTACACCGGTTGCAACTATTGCCAATCTTACCGCGACAGGGGATGTTATCATAGGCCCCGGCGCTCTGACCACTATGGTAAAGGGTTTGCCGGTAGCCTGTATGGGAGACGCGGTGGCGGGTCCTATGTGTGTAGCGGGAGTGATCACCATGACCACCGCGATAAACAAGCTGGCTAAGGGTCGCCCGACCGCAAATATGGGGAGCATCGTTATGGGGATAACGCCTATCGGCGTGCCTATATCCACCGCGGTGATGATCTGCCCCAATGTAAACGAGATCGTATAAGGAACAAGGGATGCCGGATACCATAACTACCACGATGCAGGTGCGGCTTGCAAATGGAAAAGGGGAAGATTTTTACCCCTATAATCTGGAACTGGAAGAGGGCTTTTCCAGTATCTTTAAGGGAGTATTGACACTCCTCTCGGGGAAACTCTACACGCATGAGGAACTCACCGCCCTGCTCGATCAGAGCGCAAGCGTAACCATTGCCCAGCGCCTTCAGGATACGAAAACGATGCGGACCCGGTATCTTCACGGGATTGTTACCGGGGTTAAAAGCACGGGCGTCTTCAGCGCCGGGGACAAACAGGACTGTTACAGCTATGCGCTGACCATAGAACCGGCATTTGTACGGCTTGCACATTCACGCTTAACCGAATCCTTTTACCGGTTAAGCCCTCCTGAGATAATCGGGAAGATACTCTCAAAGTACGGGCTTACCGCTCATTTTTCCAAGGAGTATATCAACACCAGTAAATACTGCGCGAAGCTGATGTTTGAGCAGAACGAAACATCAGATTTGAATTTTATACGGGAGCTTCTCGGTCTTTACGGTCTTTCCTTTACCTTCCGGCATCCAAGGACGGAAAAAGGCCGGCTTGGCGCGGAAGAACTGTTCTTTTCCGACGGATACCGCTACCCCGTTTCGGACGTGGACTATTCGGACAACCGAAAGATACCTGATGTAAGCCGGTTTGACTCGGCGTCTTCCGGCGAAGCGGACAATCTCTGGAAGATGGATGCCTGGGTCATGGAAGACGGCATCGGCGTTGACGGGGTGGAACTCAAGGCGCCCTATCCGAATGCCAACTACGGGTCCGACAAATGGCGGCAGGGGAAGACCTCCGGCAAGGATCGTTTCTACAGCTACCGGCGGCAGTTTCACGGGTATATCCGGGATGCGGTAAACGATGAAATTGACCGGGATATTATGTATATCCTGGAAGCCCGCAAACGTTCATTGGATATTGCCAAATCTTCATGGTACGGAACGGCGCCGAATCTGCTTTTGACGCCCGGACGGATATTTGATCTGAACCGCTACTACGGCGTGAGGAACAAAAGCCTCGTAACCGCCCTTGTTACGGGAATACGGCTGCACTGCCGGACCACCTGGCCCCAGTATCTGGCCGTGTCTCCGGCGGAAGAGGGGAACGCCGAGGAATTGCGCGTTGAAGCCGCCTGCATGAATTACGGCGGTGCCGTTACGGACAAACGTTACTGTCCGGTTTGAAATCGAAGGAGAACATTATGGCCTTTAGTGAAATGATAGTTACCAATGCAAGCGGTATAGTGAAGGAAGAGGAAAAAGGGCAAATAATTACCGCGATAAACGATCCTTTTACTTTCTACGCGGTAAATATGATAGGCGGCGGTATTGTACCGTTGTCCGACGACGCACAGATTCCGGAAGTTAAAATGGTTATGCCTTTGGGGGGAACCGATTCCGGCCTTTTCCGTCATCCCCGTATCGGCGACCGGATACTTGTGGCCGCCGAAGCGGGCGGAATTAACTACCTCATGGGTTATATGCCCAGTACGGCCGCCCAGAATTTCAACATAGAGGAGGACGACCCTGAAAAAGCGGAAGTCTTCCGTTACCAACAGACGGGGAGAAATACGGATAACGTTCCGGACGGGGAAGAATATTCGGAGATAGGGTTTTACCATAGACAGACTTTCTGGAAAGCGGCCGAGGATGATCGGGAGAACTATGCGGATGCGGACGATGATTATCCCAAGATCGATCATATTAATATCCATTCCACCGGGGATATTCATGAAAACGCGGTGAACCACCACCAAATTAGCGCGAAGCGGTTTGAACTGTTGGTAGATTGCGATGATATTAGATCATTTAATATTAATGCAAAGGAGGACAATTCCAAGAAGGGGGAGGATCCCGAGGAAGGCCTGAAGCTACCCTTGGGGGATAATCCCGGGGACGATTCGGAACTGCATAAGGGGGATGTGCATATCAGGGCGGGGAATCGGGTGGTTATCAAGGCGGAAGAGGAGATCCAGCTTCAGGTCGGACGTACTATCCTGACCATAAGCGACGAGGGCTTTAACGTTACCTCCCGGCAAACCTGTTCCAATTTCGCCACGACCTATGACGCGACTCTGGAAATACAGCCCAGGGGCGGCATATCCATGTCGGGCAAGAATATTGAGATCAACGCGGGACACGAGCTCAATGTAGGGGATGCTATGGGAGGCTCCTTTGCTTCTACCTTGGGCGTGCTGGAAATCAAGGGGAGGGAAATTCAAATTGAGGCTTATGATCAAACTGAATTTGCCATTCTGGAAGCGGGGTTGGGCTTTAAACTGGCGCAAGCATTGGTTTCCATAGGCCTGTTCAAAAATAACCCTACAAGAACCGATGTACTGGAATATTATGATTTGACCAATGAGTTTGTACAGAATGTTGCAAACTCAATAAGAGAAATTGTGGATGCCTATAGCGACGGAGAACTTGGAGGGCCGTCCACAACAGCGCCGCCCCCAGCAGGCGCCGCCGGTACTCCGGCCACCGGTACTCCGACCTCGGCGACTCCCTAGCAGCCTGTTGCACTTGTGGATTTTTTGCATGAAACGGACCAAAGGCCCGGTACGAAAAATACGCAAAGTGCAACAGGCTGCCGGAAGTCTATAAACACCGAGTAGAGTTCTCGGTATTGCACAAGAAAGGAGATGAATATGCCAACACCAAAAGAACTAGCTGCGTGGCATGATGCCGGTAGGCCGGACGGTAACTACGACACATGGAAGAAGAAGCAGGACAGTAATGCTGCCGGCGGCACGAGTACGCCCGCCGGTGGCGGGACAAGCACCCCCGCAAGCGGCTCCGGCACGAGCACGCCCGCAAGCGGCTCCGGGACGAGTACCCCTGCGGGCGGCGGTACGAGTACCCCCGCAAGCGGTTCCGGCACAAGCACGCCTGCAAGTGGCTCTGGGACGAGTACCCCCGCGGGCGGTGGGACAAGCACGCCCGCAAGCGGCTCCGGGACGAGTACCCCTGCGGGCGGCGGCACGAGTACGTCCGCAAGCGGCGGGACAAGCACGCCCGCAAGCGGCTCCGGGACGAGTACCCCTGCGGGCGGCGGCACGAGTACGCCCGCAAGCGGCGGGACAAGCACGCCCGCAAGCGGCTCCGGCACGGGTACGCCCGCTGCCGGTGGCACGGGTACGCCCCCTGCCGCCGGGACGGGTACACCCCCTGCCGGTGGGACGAATCCTCCCGCAGGGGCCGCCGCCGGGACGAATCCTCCCGCAGGGACTGCCGCCCCAGGGACGACTCCTCCGGCAGGGACTGCCGCTCCTGCCGGTCCCGGTCCCAATAAACATGACGATTGGGTGCCTATTCTTAGCGATTTGCTGGGATTGTTACTTTCGATAACGGAGACCGTTTATTCCTGTATTGAACAAGGTATGGATTTGGCTGGAACCTTGACCAAAAAAACTCGGGACGATATTAATATCTCCGCCCTGATTGTTGATAATTCCCTCATCACGATAGTAACGGTGATTTTATGTGTAATTGAGACGGTTAATTCCGCGAAAATAGAAATAGGCGCTAACGGCGATATTACCCTGGAGTCGGAAAGCCAGTCGCAAATCTATGTGAGTCAGGCCGTCCAGGTGGGGAGCCCCACAAGCTCAATAGCAAAAAACGTGTACCGCATGAGAATTGCCGGCAAAATCATAGAAATCGCCCAGCTAAGCGCCGGTTATGGTATGGAAATACACGCATTAAGAACCCAAGACGATGGGGAAGAAGAGGAGACCTTATAATTATGGATGAGAAAACAAAAGTAATGATTCTAGCAAAGACCCTGCCGTTAATAACATCCTCCGTGGCTTCTTTGGCGGTTTCCGCCAGTATCAGTATCGCAACTAAGTATGTGGGCGTCAACTTTCAGCAGCAAACAATGGCCGGCGATACGGAGGTAAAACCGACCGACAATGAAACTACCATCAACAAGTCCGAAGTTGCGGGCAATGAAAGCGAGGGGAAATTGGGCCAGCAAAAGGTCGCGGGGTCTGAAGGGGAAGTTAAGGCATCGGAAGTGGAGGCAAGAGCCCAAACCGGAGAGGCCACCGCGATGGACTCAGGGGCTTCGGCATTACGGACAAAAGCAGGGGCCTCGGACATTGAGACCAAAGCCCTTAAAATGACATAAGGAGCGGATACTTGACCATTAGTAAGAGGAATTACCATGGCTGATAAATTAGACTGGTTGAACAGGCATTTAGTATTACTCAGATATCTCAGCGTGGATGAGATCCTGGCAAAGGAAAATTTTAAAATCCGCCCGGACCTTGCGGAATTCTATGCGGGGGTGGACAGCGCGGAAGAAATGGCTTTTAAGCTGGCGAGGTTGGAAAAACACAAGGATGCCTGTGAACTCATAGCCTATATCGCCCACCGCCGGGCGGCAGTCTGGTGGGATTACCGATGCGTAATGTCATTATACGAGGAACTACAGGAGAATCCCGCGGTAGATCAGGATATCGCCGATATAGGTACCAGCTTTACCCCCGAAGTGCCGGATTTTGCCAAGGTAGAATTGCCCAAGATGGATCCCGCGGTAAACGACTCCATAAACGCCGGCCGCGCCCAAATACAGGGGCAAATTGAAGAATTAACGAAAAAGGTTGATCCGAAAACATTGGCCCTCGTGAAGGAGGGGGTAGAGACGGCCTTTCAGGAATTTAAACGGGTCCACGGCATACACCCGGTTGATCTGCTAAAAAAATTAGGGAAAAAGATCATTGACGAACCCCGCTATCAGGTTGATCCCAATTCACCGATTTTTCTGGAATCCGCAAAGCTCAAAGCCCAGCTTGGGGTGGTACAGAAGGAAACCGTGGCTACCATCAAGGCGGTGATCCCCCCCAAGGTGCCGGAGCATGAAAAAAAGATGCGGGACAACGCAATGGCCGCGGTGTACCGCTGGATTGCAGCGCCGGATGCGGAGAACAGCCAAACCTGCCTCAACATAGGGAACGAGTGTCCCGATACCCCCGCGGGGCTCCTGGCCTTGAGCGCATTCTGGGCCTTCGGGAATCTGATGCCCCTGGGGGAACAGATCGTGCCGACCCCGCCAGGCCTGGCTGCCAACGGCCTTTCGCAGGTGCTCTTGATGTGCGCCCTGCACAAAGGGGGGACGCGCAAGCTCAAGGAACGTTACGAACTCTACTTTAACCTGGGGGTAGAGGTACTGAGCGGACGGGACCTCTGGGACGAAAGTCTTAAAAACGGGGAAGCGCCCCACGAAACCATAGGAAGCGCGCACCGAGGGGAACCGGAAAAAACAGCGCCGCGGCAGACCGTCCCGGTAGCGCCGTCCAATGCCCAGCGGAAGCCGATTTTCGGCGTGCCCGCGGCCGTGCAGGAAGACGTTCCGGCGGCGCCTTCCGTGTCGAAAGATGCTCCGTCGGGGACGCCCCGTAGCGCGCCCGAGACAAACGCTACGCCGGATAAGCCGCCTGCGGCGCCGCAATCCCCGCCCAATACGGGAGGATACAAACGGTGGAAAGCGCCGGAATAAGACGCCCCGCTTTAAAAGACAAAGACATGCAAGCCCATTTTGAATGAGGAGGAACAGGATGAAACAGGGTTGTAAAACCGCAGAAAGCGCCGGGCTTTGGTACGGCACGGGGAAAGTTCTTTTCCCCGTAGTGGCCGTGTTTCTTTTCTCAGGCTGCGTAAGCCGGTTCAACGTCATAACGGGAATGTCGGAACTCCTTGACGATAGGGGGGTGTATCCCTCTATCGAAGTGGATATCGCCGCCCTTACCGATAAGGAAGTGGATGAGATAAAATCCCTGGGCGTAGAGGGTTATTTTTCGCCGGGGAATACGATACGGCGGCGTATAGAACCCTTTACCGTATTTTTTTCCAACGAGGATACTACACCGGCAACCCTGCTTTTTGACGATATTCCGTGGAAAACATGGATGAGGAAAAAACCGAAAACCCTGTTCATTATAGCCAGCCTCCCGCCGGCGGAAGAAGAAGCGGACGAACGGATGCTTTTTCTTCCGATGGGAAGAACCGTTCTGGGGGTACGGACCAAGTATATCCGGATTGAAAGCAACAAAATAGTAGAAGTTTATGAGAGACCCCTGGATCCCCGGGTGCAGGGAGCAAGTAAAGAGGAATAGTGCATGCGTTTTGAACAATTTTTACACTGGAGCGACGGCCTTTTTTTGCAGCCCCATCATTTTCAACATTTGCAGTGGCTTAATGCCCTGCATAACCGGCTCAATCGTTATTTCTGCCTGCCCTACACAAGCGGGTTTATTGATTTTGAATTTGACGATGAATCCCTTCTCCGCGGACGGGTAGTGCTGCGGCGTTTTTCCGTGATAATGCCCAACGGCCTTGAAGTAAGCGAGCCGGGAAACTGTAAATTGCGGGCGCTGGATCTTAACGAGACGCTGAAACAACGGCCTAATGAAATTACCATATATTTAGCCGTACCTCACTGGTCGGTATACGAGGGAAATATCGTATCTGAAACCAATCCAAATGAGAAGAAGATATACGTTACCTCGGAAAGGGAACTCAGGGACGAAAATACCGGAGTAAACGAAATTACCTTGATTACCCACAGCATCAATGCACGGCTTATCACAAACCTTGACGATGCAACCGATATGCAGATACTCCCCGTTGCACGGCTTAAAATCAGTACACATGACGGAAGCACTTCTACCATAACCAGGGACGACAGGTATATTCCCCCGTTTATCATGCTTACAGCGGATTGCCCGCTTTTAACTATGGGGTTAAACCTCCTCTTTGATATACGGCGTTCCCGCGACAAGGTGCTCAATACCCTTACCGTGGCGCGCTTCAATCCCAATGCCCTTTCCGGCATTAATACGTATAACGTTCTGTATCTGCGTGTACTCAACCTCTACGAGACACGGCTTTCTTCGCTTCTGGTTCCCGGCCATATTTCTCCTTTTGACCTTTACATAGAACTCTCCTCGTTTCTTGCGGAACTTATGGGGCTTAA
Organism: Treponema sp.; assembly: GCA_031276295.1. Lineage (GTDB taxonomy): Bacteria > Spirochaetota > Spirochaetia > Treponematales > Breznakiellaceae > JAISNI01. The sequence continues at coordinate 21,137 of JAISNI010000229.1, read as the reverse complement.
TCCCCGGAACGGGGTGCGGGAAATCAAGAAGTATATCCATGACGATTTTTCTCCGGTTTTTAACGACATTATCAACGATATCCGTTCGTTCCTTTCGGCGGAAGGGGGTATTGATTATATCAAATTGGAATTTAAACGTATGGACGACGGTATGTTTCTATTTGCCGCCTTAAAACCGGAGAATATACAGAATATAGATGCCATCTATCTTGCGGTACATACCGAAGCCGATGACGACGCCGTGGTAAGGGCTCTTGAACGGGGAGATACCTTCAGGCTTGTCAGCCCCAAAGCCAAGGGGCTGCGTAACCGCGGGGTACGGCTTACCGAAATGCGCTACCCGCCCCGCTTCCTTCCGGTACTGAGTCATACCCTGTGGTTTAAACTTGAAATTGACGAATCGCCGCAAAGTTTTAGGGAGATGTGCAATGAAGGCGGAGTGCTGATAGATTATGCGGTGGATATATTCCCCGCCTTGGAAGCAACCTTATACATCACGGTTTTGGAGAGAAATTAATGGACAGGATAAGCGATCTTGAGAGGATATGCAGCCCAATCTTTGTCTGTATTTGCAATTACTGGCAAATGGCGGAGATTGAGCGGCAGTCCGGCGCCGCCTCCACATTATCGTTACAAAAATTCTTTGAGGATATTGAAGTTCGTTTGATAGCGGCGCGGGAAGCGGCGTCGCGGAACCAGAGGCTTGAATGGGAATTCTCCCATGTTGAACGGCCGCTGGTATTCTTTATAGATTATATTGTAAAGGAAGGCCCTTTTCCGTTTAAGGATGAATGGCGTGAACTGGGCCGGAATTACAATGAATTGTCGGGAGATGAAAAATTTTTTGATATTTTTGCTGAATTGATAAACGATCCTGAATGCGCCAACCCGGTTATGCTTTTCTATCTGATGCTGGGCCTGGGCTTTGATGGAATATACCGTTCCGATCCGATGTATATCAAAAATTGTATGAAGCAGATCAATGATAGATACCCAATAGATTTTGACATTCATAGCGATCCTATTGTTGATGAGAATATTGAAAAACGGAACAAGATACAAAGATGGCGGCGTATTTTATCGAAGTTTCTCACGGTAAAAACGGCCATAGTTTTTTCGCTGCTCTTTATGGCTATCTGTCTTCTTATCAATTTGAGTTCGTTTCAAAATGCTACCAGGGTGTACCGCCAGGTGCTAACTTCAACGGCGATAAGTACAACGCCGGCAGTTGAAATACCAAAAGATTATTTGAATGAGGATAAATAGAAATCATGCAAGCCGTATCGGGTTTATGGGCGCAATTTACGAATCTTTTTCAAAACAGCCTCCTTGTTAAAATTATTGTTGTTTTAGTCATCCTCTTCATCGTTCTCCTCATCACCATACCTCTGATACGGAAAGCCAGAAAGAAAAGTCTTAAAGCTAAAGAAACCAAGGACATGATGAAAGACCTTATGGTCTGGAAGCATCTATCCCAGCTCGTGAAAGGCGGAGATGAACAGTCAAAGGCCAAGCAGCTCTTGTCGAATAATCTTTTGCAGATCAATTCGCTTATTAAAGAGGGCATTACCCTGACCCTTGATGACGGGCGCGGACTGTACGATGTTCCCTGGTATGTATTGCTTGGAGAGCCGGAATCAGGCAAATCTTCTTTACTGGAGGAAAGCGATCTGGAGTTTGTTCCGTCCGCCAATGAACAGCAGAATCAGGCTCATGATGATAAAAAGAATATTCCCGTACGATTCTGGGTGGGGGCAAAGGCGGTAGTCTGCGATATAAGCGGTAAAACTTTTTTTGACCGCTGGGTTTCCGGTTCCAGCGCCGAATGGCGGCATATTGCCAGGCAGATATGCCGCATCCATAGCCGTAAGCCTTTGGACGGTGTGATTCTCACCATACCCGCGGATGCGCTTATTGCCGACGACGACAGCATGACCCACAAGAAGGCTATTCTTATAGCGAACGAATTTTCCACCCTCCTGCATACAAGCGGAATGCACCTTCCCTGTTATGTCGTCGTTACCAAGCTCGATATGATCAACGGCTTCCGGGAATATGCGAAGGGGATTATCGGAGACCTCCGGCATCAAATACTTGGCTGTACGAATGAGGGGCGGTACGATACCGAAAAATTCAAAACTTTCTGGGATAGTCTGCTGGAACGGCTGAGGCTGGGTTGCAGGAAACGGATGCTCTCAGGCGATCTTGCTACCAATGTGATGGTTGTTTCAAACCGCATGGAAGCGGCCGGGAAGATGTACCTGTTCCCTGAAAATTTTTCCGCAATCTTTAATAATCTTGATATTTATCTTAAAGTTCTTTTCGGGGAGAATAATTTTCTGAGCTCGCAAAATATGCACCTTTCGGGCGTGTATTTTACTTCCGCCAGGGATATTAATATATCGTTAAGCCCGAGTCTCGCAACCCTCACCGGCAGAACAGTTGACGAGCTTGTGCTTCCCGGTAAAACCGGCGAATGGCAAACCCTGCCCCGCGGTTACTTCATTCGGGATATGCTGCATAAAAAAGTATTCGCCCCTTCCGCGAAAACGTACTTTACCCGGAAGGAAACAATCCGCCGTCATATTCCTCACTACGTACTCTGCGCCGCCGCAATAAGTATCGGCGTTATATGGCTTTCGGCGGTATTCTTTAGCACCACCCGCTTGCGGGCTTCGCTTTTGCAGATTACAAGCTACTATAACACGCTGGATTCGGCGCTGAGGAAGGGAAGCCCTTTTGTTTCTCCGCTTATTACCGGCAATGAAGCAGGCGTCTACAGGTTAAGTGATGCACCGCTCCAGGGAGAAACAATTTCCTCCCGCGTACAGTTTTTCTTTAATGCCCTTAATTACCGGGATGTCGTATTAAACCCTCCCTTGGGATACCGTCTTTCGGAACTTTTCACCTTTGGCCCGGAATTAAACATGGGAAAACGGGATAGGGGTTATATCGCCAACCAACTCCACAGTGTGATGGTGAGAACGCCGGTAATTAAGGAGGTAGGAAAAAAAATTACCGGGGATTCCCGCGGAATGAGAACGCTTGATCAAACGTTGAGTTCGACCATTGAGTCTTTCCTGCTGCTTGACGCACTGAGGGGGGTGGAAATAGGGGAGTTGGTTCTTTCGGACAAATTTGATCTTGAATCTATGATTAAATATCTTATGCCCGATATTTCCAACGACACCATGAACCTGCTGATGAGTTACCAAAAACGATATGAACGGCGTTATTCTTTTTCTATGGATATGAACTATATCTATTCAAATGAATACTTTAACGCCGAAATTGCCGCGTTAAACTTGATGCTCAGTTCCTGGCGCAGGCAGGATGTATACCCCGATTCAATGTACGGGAAGATCAGGAGCCTTGTTAAGATTTCGGAAGATATCGTAAATAATTACAACCGTATTAACGCCGTTTTTGCCCGTATCAATAACGCAAAGCAAACGATCCCCTTTAACTATCTGAGGGAAACGGTGTATGAGTGGAAGGATCTGACAGAACGGCAGGTTAAACTTATAAACCAGGGCCGTACCCTGTTCTATGAGATTGAAAAAAACATCAGCGCCTTAAATATACCGGTAGTTTTTGCCGGTATTGGATCGGGAACCGGACAGAACGGCGGACGATCCGTCGACGCTTTCGGCAATAATCTTATCAACGAATATCTATTAAACGATTTGACTATAAATTTTGCCGTAAATGAATTCACTAATCTTTTTAAACGGGATATGAGCTTTATCGAAGGGAAGAGCAACCTTACGGGAGAGGGGGATATACTGGGGCAGATCATAGCCTTACGGAATGAATTTCCTGCTAATCTAAACCGTGAAGTTGCCGCATTGCAGGAACGGGCGCTCGTTTTAAAAAATACGGCCCTCCTTGCCGACAAGATAGACACAACTTCAGACGCCGCTTCCCTTTTTACCGTTGTTGAGAATATCCTGAACCTTGCATCCGCGGTGAGTCTTGTTTCGCCGGATGATGTGCGTGATAGTGATTTCAACGCGGCCTGGGATCTGGATCAGTACGGTATAGACATTGCCCTGGAGAATTACGAAAATTATGTAAAGCCTTTCGCCGAGAATGAAAAACTTACCCCTCTGGTGCAGAGCGGACGGAATATGATTTTTGCCCAGTCCTATGTCAACCGTTACGTCATCTTCACCGGTACGCTGGCCTTTCTTTCAACCAGCGAGGCCAACATCAGAAACATGGTGGAACAGCGTTCCCTCGCGCGCGACAACAGCATCTTCACCTTCTCGTCCGGCGCTCTTGAGGGTGCTGTCGGCGGCCTGCGTTATAACCGTGGGTATGACCCGGTTGTTGTAAAGGAAATTGCGGACGCCGTTTATTCCTTTACGAATCTGTTCAACCAGAATATCAAGGCGGACGAGATGCCGGCATTTTTACGGAACAAGGATGCCGCGATACATGAACCTCCGGCTTTCAGAAATTATCTTGGCTCATATATACGTTACTGGGGTTCTTATCCTGATAATTCCTATCTTCCTGCATCCACCTGGAACGCTTTTAAGTCCAGGGTAGCCGTTGCGCGCCCGTATCAGATCAATTCGGTTTTACAGTCCCTCTACACCCAGTGTATCGATTTTTTGAACGGGATAAACAACGGCCTTTTAAGCGGCGCTCTTACCGCCGAGAAGAACCGCTTTATTGCCGCCCTCGATGATGATATTAATCTTTTGAATACTTTTATGAGTGCGGATGCGGAAAAAATGCTGCTGGCCTGGACAGAGCTGCCTTCGGATGTTGAAGACGCCATGCAGGTATTGCGCGCACGTTCGGAACAGGAACTCAAGGATTCCTACTTGATACTGTACTCAGGGACAAAGGATATGAGGATAGGCTGGTGGGACAGTTTTTCCCTGAACGGGGTCGAGATACTTTCGGGGCAGTTTAAGAATAAACGTATCGCCGAATTCTCAAATGCCTTGAACTCTTATCGGGCGTTTCCCTTTATCGCCGACGCTTCGGCCTGGAACTCTCTGCCGCCTTTCAATATAGAGAGTATGGTTCCGCTCTTTGAAGACATGGGTGTTTTAGTAAATACGGAGGAAGAAAATACCATTGTAAAGACATCCCTTCATCCGAACCTTTTCAGGGGCGCCGCGGCTCAACGGTGGGCTCATACCGTTTATAGCATAGCCAAAGGTTTAACCGATAGCCGTAATCCCCTTACCTGGACTCTCCGGCAGGCCCCTACCGCCATTCAGCGGCAGTATCAAATCGAAGGTTATTCTCCGGCGATAGACAGGTTCCGTTATGTGGAGATTGTATCCCAGGGACAAACCAACCAGCGGCATGTTACCTATACACGGGAACCGATTGCTTTAGCTCAGGGGAATGCCGTCGATGACAGCTTGAATTTTAGATTTTACCGAACAAGCATAGACCTTATCCCCCAGGCCGAATACATGATCAACACTCCCTGGGCAATCTTGAGCCTCTACCTGAACAAACAGCGAAGGGCCGACAGTGAAGGTAAGGTATACTACCCTATTTTTATAGAAGATGAAGCGGGAAAATATGTGTACTTTGTGGAAATCGAATTAAGCCGCGAATTTATCGGCGCTGACAACTGGTACACGGAAAGCACGTGGCCGAAACTGAGGGTAAACGGGGGAATAGTAACCGCTGAATGAGCCTCCGCGGTATCTTTAGCGTTGCGTTAGTTCGAATGGAGGCTCGTTCGATAGGAAATTTATTAGACCGTCTGGTTTAATACCAAATTTTTGAAAGCGTTGCTTTATTTCAGCCGGAGAGAGCTCCGGGGTATTAAACCAGACTTTCGAATAAGACCGGAGTTGCCGGATGCGCCCTCAATTCGTTTGTGAGAAAGAGCGTCCGGCATGTTTGGGCCATGCAACTGCTATCCCGTTTTTAATAGCCGTATCGCTCACAATCAGCCTCCTTATACCCTCAATATACCCCAATTTTATGTTTCTATTGACGGTTTTGGTCGGTTCGTTCTTCCGAAACGCGCCCTGCGGCCTCACCGCTCCAGGACGGCTTCCCAGCGTTTCTGTATGGCTGTTACCGTCTCCTCCGCATTCCGGGTGCTTTGCACGGTTACCTGCCCTACGTTTAACGCAGACTCTTGGGGCCGGGCGTTTTGGAACGGGCCTGCAAACAAGGCTTCAAGCTCTTCCCGCACTACGGCTTCAAGTTCAAGGACGCGGGGTTTTCCGGCAAATTCCTCTACCCCGTCTGCGGCTTCGTACATATCCCAGGCTTTTGCGTAGAGTTCGTCCCCGGGAGAACCAGTATTGGAACGGCTGCCGTTTCCCGGAACCATGCCGCCAGCAAGCGCGGCATTCCTGCCGGCTAAGAAGGAGATGAAGGTCCAGGCTTCGTCTTTGCTGGGGCTTTGCCGCAGGATGCCTACAGACCAGCCTGAAATACCAAAGACGGGCTTTCCCGCATACATATCGGGCACGGGAATCGTTGTAATCCCGAAGGTGCTCCCCATTGCCTCTCTGATGCTGTCCATATCCTTGATCGAAGCCGTCATCAGAGCGATACGGCCCTTCGTAAATTCGTCCAGCTTTTGATCGTTGTTCTTCGAGAAACTGCCCGGGGAAACAAGCCCGTCCTCAAAAAGCAGGCTGAGATATTCCAGCGTTTCGGTAAGGGCGCGCCCCGAAAAGTGCGGTTCCTCATTCCGGTAGAACAGGATGCCCGAGGCCCAAATCCAGGGGAAGATATCCCCGAACAAGGCATAAGGATTCTCGGGGCTGAGGGCAAAGGCCGTACCGAAACGGCCTGCCGCGGGGTTATTGACCGCCTGGGCGTAGACGCTGAATTCGCTCCAGGTTTTTGGAGGCCGGTTGAATCCCGCATTTTTCAATAAGTCTATATTGTAAAAGAGGGGATACATAAATGAAACCAGGGGGAGAGTCCACTGGGTATAATCCGTAGCGGCGTCCTGCAGCGAAGGATCGTCAGGCGAAGCATCTTCCCCTGCCGTATCAGGCTCGGAACGCTTCATATAGCCGCCAAGCGGTTCGAGCCTGTTCCCCCCGGCAAGATCGTATACCCAGACGGGATCGACGGCGATGATGTCTATTGCTTTGGAGGGCGGATTTGCCGTATCATTCCGGTCGGATTCGGCGCCGCTTGCTCCTTCGCCGGCATTTTCAAGGGCTTTTCCGGTAAAGGCCAGGCTGCGTATCTCCTGATAAGAGCGGAAGTCCAATTCAACACTGATCCCCGGATGAGCTTCCTCAAATTCCTCTACAATGGATTGCAGGACGGATTTTTCAACATCATCTTCCCACCATTGGCTAAAAACCAGATGTACGCCTTTTACCTCGGCAATCTTTTCCCGTATCTTTTCTTCCAGCCCTCTCTGAGTCGGCCTTAACAGGATGATGATAAGGGCCGCAAGGAGGATAAGCGGCACAAACAGCTTGTTGCGTTTCATTGACAGTATACCTCGACTTTTCTGTTCTTTAAGAAGCATTCGGTCCGGTTGCGGCAGGCCCGCCCTTCCCGTAAAAATCTGCCACGGAGGGTTTTACGGGGCATTTTCAAACCGCCCCCCGCCGGACCGCCGCCCGCGTATAGTTGACTGAATAGCTACTGTTTTTTTATTATCATACCTATTATATGTTTGATTTTCTAAAAAAGCTACCCGTGTTCCGCCATTTTGCGGTTCATAAACGGAGGGAAATTCCCGCGGGAAATGACGAAATTATTCAGGAAAATTGGATTGCCGATTTTTCAGCCCCCGGCCATGCGTATTTTAATTTGAACGGCGATGCCTCCTACGATACGGGCATCCTGGCAGGGGAACTGCGTGAAGAACCGGTTCCCCCAACAGCCCGAACGCCCCTTGGACGGGCAAAGGAATTTTTTAGTTCCGGCATGATGAAAGATAAGGCCGCCGCCCGCGGGAGTAAACCAGCGCTTGTCCTGCATCTTAAAAAAACCGGCTGCATCGCCTGGGTAGAAGCCCCTGGACGGCGCTACCGGGATCAGGTTATTCATGCGAGGATACGGCTGGACGCTCACGACGGGTATGCGGCGGCGGGGCTGATGTTCCGCATGATAGATGAGGGTTCCCGGTATATGGCGCTTATCTCCAGCAAAGGATACTTCCGCCTGGAAGCCCACCGTAACGGTATGCCCCTTCCCCTTATCGGCTGGACGGAATTTGACGGGGCGGGGGATCTCTCCGGGGCAGGCGCCGATCTCCTCATTATTGCCTACGGCATTCATCTTATACTTGCGGTGAACGGGATCTGGGTTGGCGAGATCAAGGACGACAGCATCTCCGCGGGCGAAATTGCCTTTGTTGCCGTTTCCTACGAAACGCCGGTAAAGCAGACGGGGCCGTATACCGCCGAGGCTTTCCTTGAAGAGTTGAGCATAGAATCTCGCGTTACCGAGACGGAGGAGATCTACCGTAAATGGCTGGATCATCCCGCCATCCGGCCCCAGGCTTACTTCCGGCTGGCCGAAACCTTTACCGCCATGAACCGGCCCCGCAAAGCCCTGTTTGAGCTTCAAAAGGCATGGGAAAAGCCGGATCATGTAAAAACGCCGAAGGAACTGCTCCTTGCGGGGAGGATAGCCCAGAGGCTGGACATGCTTGCCGAGGCGGAAGAGTATATAGACGGCTGCCTTGCGCTTGAAGCCGGTTATACCAAGGAAGGGTGTACCGAAAGCCCCGAAATCTGCGAAGCAATTACCGAAAAGGCCAAGATACTCTACGCCGCGGGAAGGTTCAAGGAACTCAAAGCCTACGCGGAAAAGGCCCTTCGGCGGAAAAACGAGGATCCGCTCCTCCATACCCTGCGGGGACATGCGTATCTTCAGTTCAATGACTATGAAAAGGCGGCGGAAGCCTATGACGAGGCTTTCAGGCTGGACGGAGGGAACGGCATCCTTGCAAAAAACGCCGCCAATATGTACGAAATGCTTGAAAAGCGGGAAGAAGCCCTGGAGCGCTACCTCAAGGCGGGCGGTATCTTCCTGAATCAGGGTAATTACGACGATCTGGGGATACTTATCTCCAAGATGCTCATGCTGGGGCCGGAAAACTGGAAAGTCCACGGGCTTGCCGGCAAGTGGGCCTTCGGTATTGATGATTGGCCCGCTGCCGCCAGGGAATTTGCCCGCGCCGAGGAACTGCGGCGGAAGCTCCGCCCCGTGCCGGATAAGGACCCCGCCTTGGTTTTTCTCTGCGGCCTCCTCTTCATACGGGAAGGCAAGCGGCGTGAAGGGCTTGTCTTTCTGGACGAAGCCGTCTCGCTTGCGCCGGACTATGCCCTGTTCCGTTTTAAGGCGGCCGAAAACCGCTTTATCTTACAGGGACGCCCCGACCCCGGAATAGAATCCGATCTGGAAGCCGCGCTCGCGCTCTCCCCTGACGACGGCTGGATCTGCAATTTTGCGGCCCAGGTAAACCTGAGCAAGGGCGATTTGGACGGGGCCGCGCCCTATCTTGAAAAAGCCTCACGGATTCTGGGAAACGTCCCCGCCATACGGGTAAATCAGGCGGTCTTATTCTATTTACAGGGGAATATTGAACGCAGTCTGGGGATTCTTTGCGCGGAAAGAACGGATGATCCCGAGGGGCTTATGGCTAACTGTGCGGGAAACCTCCTGTTCCGCGCCGGCCGTTTTGAGGAAGCCGATGTCTATTACCTTAAAGCCCTGAGCATTGCGCCTGATAATGTAGAATACCTCTGCAACCGGGCATCGTGCCTTATCGAGCTTTCCCGCCTGGGGGAAGCCGACGAACTTTTGTCCAAAGCCCACAGTCAGGCTCCTTCACCTTCGATCCTGGAATTGATAGGCTATGTGGCGGGGAGGAAGGGGGAATTTCAACGCGCTGAATCCGCCTGCCGCGCCGCCCTTGAGATGGAAAGCGATCACGTACCTTCGCTTTTATCCCTCTGTTGGATTTTTACCGTTTTAAACCGCTGGGACGAGGCGCGGGCAATCTGTGGCCGTCTTGAAGAAATGGGGCTTACGGGGGACGCCGCGGCCAGGCTTAACGATCTGCGTACACGAATCGATGATGCCCTGACCCGGCTTATAAGCTGCGCCGTATGCCAAAGGAACTGGCGGGTTCCCCGTTCGCCCCCGCCCGCGCCTCCTATCCGGCTTTTCGCAATGCCGCCGGACGAACTGCCCGCGGGCGCGTGTACAAGCTGCGGCAGAACCTACTGTATAGGCTGCGCTAAAGAACACCTTGACGGCGGCGGGCGTTTTATCTGTACGCACTGTGGGAAGCCGCTTAAACTTACGGACGAGGGCCTGAAACGCATAGTCTACGAATGGGCTTCAAGAGAACTGCACAACACGGCGGGGCCTGAAACGCCGGAACGGAAGCGGGAATAACCGATGACCGCGGAAACAGAACCCGATGATGTTTTATTCGGGCCGGAAAACGGCGTTCCCCTGAATTCGATCCCTTGAATGATATCTTCCTTTTAAGTATGCTGAGAACATGAAGGTTTGGGTCAAGCTCTTAGTCGGTTCTCTTCTGGGTTTCTTGCTGGGATCTCTTTTGCCCCCGGATAATCAGGGTATCCTGGATGCGTTGGCTTGGCTTGAGACATTTGCTATCCGCATCGGACGTTATGCGGTCCCCCCCGTAATGGTCTTTTCCCTGACCATTACCATCTATGAACTGCGTCAGGACGGTCAATTCTGGGTTTTGACCTTCCGTTCCATTCTGTTTATTATAGGGACAACGGTTTTTATCATTAGTGCGGGAATCTTTGTAACCATCTTTTTCCCGCCTTCCCGTATCCCCATACTGATCGACGAGCAACTGGAGACCGTTTCCCTGGATACGGCGGGTAACATTACCGCCCTGTTTCCTTCCAATATGTTTGAAGCCCTGGTAAGCGACGGCGTTTACCTTTTTCCGCTCTGCGTATTCGCGTTTTTCCTGGGGATGGGGCTTTCCTACGATAAAAGCTATACAAGACCTATTATATCCATAGTAGATTCCCTGTCGAGGATTTTTTACCATATTGTATCTTTCTTTTCCGAGATACTGGGCATTGTTATGATAGTCCTTGCCGCATACTGGGCGGTACGGTTCCGTGCGGTACAGCAAACGGCGGCATTCCGCGACCTTATCGGCCTTCTGGGGATTTTCAGCATGGTCCTGTGTTTTGGTATACTCCCCCTGTTTCTCTACATTCTGCCGCATACAAACCCCTGGGTGATACTCTACGGATCACTCAGCCAGGCTATAACCAGTTTCTTTTCCGGGGATATTAACTTCTGCTATCCGGTCCTGCTGCGGCACTTAAAGGAAAATATGGGGGTAAAGAGGCGTTCAAACGCCGTGAGCCTTAGCCTCTTTGCCGTTTTCGGCAGGGCGGGCAGCGCTATGGCCGCAGCGGCGGCCTTCATCGTCATTATCAAATCTTACTCGAGCCTGGGCATTACCCCGGCGGATATAATGGCTATCGGCGTAAGGGCATTCTTCATCTCCTTCCTGCTTGCGCGGCATCCGGGGGACGGCGCCTATACCGCCCTTGCCGTACTCTGCCTTGACTACGGCCGCGGTTTTGAAGCGGGCTATCTTATCCTCAAGCCTATGGCCTTTTACCTTATCGCTATAGGGACCTTTGTGGATGTCATGGTTGCCTCCTATGCGTCATTCGCCATCGCCCGTATTTCAGGTTTCCAGGAAGACAAGAGCCTGCGGCATTTTATTTAACGCTCATTCGGCGGAGAAAAAAACCAGCAACTCACGTTACGTTACAGAACCCAGGGGCAAACGCGAACCGAAGGTTGGACGGGGGGGTAATGGGCCCGGCCTTCCAATCCCGGTTCCATACGTTTTAGCCCGCTTGCCGCCGCGCCCGGCCTGTTTAGGCGGCGGCACGGACATAAGTTCTTAATGCTACAAGTCTACCGTTAAATTCTGTTCTTTCAAATGGTGCTTTTCCACAAAGCCGGTGAGTATCAAGGTAAGCGCGCCGTCTCCCGTTACGTTACAGGCCGTACCGAAACTGTCTTGCAGGGCAAAAATGGTGAGCATCAGGGCGGTGCCGTTCGCGTCAAAGCCGAGCACGCTGATGATTAAGCCGAGGGATGCCATAACCGTACCGCCCGGAACGCCAGGCGCCGCGATAGCGAAAATGCCCAACAGCAGGCAGAACAGAACCATCGTCTCAGGAGCCGGGAACGTGCCGTAGAGGATTTTGGAAACAACCATGACAAAGAAGGTTTCGGTGAGAACCGAACCGCACAGGTGAACGTTGGCGAACAGCGGTATGCCGAATGCCGCCATGTCCTTGCGGAGGGCGCCTTCGTCCGCCGCTTTATTCGCGCAGTCTAAGGCCACGGGCAGGGTTGCGGCGGAAGACATGGTGCCCACCGCGGTTAGGTACGCCGGGCCGTAGTGCTTCAGCACCCTGAGCGGATTCTTTCCCGAATATGCGCCTGCAACGGCGTACAGAACCGTAAGCCAGATGTAATGGCCAAGCATAACGATAAGAATGACGATGATAAACACCGGAAGCTGCTTCGTGATTGTACCTTCGTATGTCAGTTCGCAGAAGGTACAGCCGATAAAGAACGGCAGAAGCGGAATAATAATCGTCGTTACCACCGCTATAACGATTTTCTGAAATTCATCCAGAAGGCTGATGAACAATTTGGCTTTCGTCCAGACCGCGGCAAGCCCGATGAAAAGCGCCAGAACCAGCGCGCTCATTACCGTCATGATCTGCGGTATCGTAAGCTCAAATATGACGCGAGGCAGTTCCCTGTTTTCTTCAACATTGGATACGATGTTGAGGTAGGGGATAATACCATACCCTGCCAGCATGGACATAAAAGCCGCACAGATAGTAGAAACATAGGCAATACCGAGTGCAATGCCGAGAATTTTGGACGCGCTATTCCCCAGTTTGGTTATTGAAGGCGTTATAAAACCGAGAATAACCAGCGGTATGGCAAACATGATGATCTGGCCCAGAATTTTTTGCAGGGTAATAACGATCTGCATCACCGTTTCGTTAACGATAAATCCAAGCGCTATGCCGATTATCAACGCCAGAATAAGGCGGAAGGGCAAACTATGAAATAGATTCTTCAATTTTCTGCTCCTTGTTCACCAGCGGAAACGCTCCGCTTTTGTATTTCTCTACACGGTAAAAAAACCGTGCAATTTCCACCCGTAACCATTCAACCGGACAACGGCAAACCGCCGGCCTTCATTCTTCCAACATCAGTTGGATGATCTCTTCATCTGTTTTACGCATCCCCTCTTTGCCGAGGTAACTGATGTTTTTGATGGTTTTTTCCAGCCCGCAGGCGATGATGCCGTCTCCGCCGTAGAACTGCTGCCCGTTCTTGAACATGGTATAGCCCAGAATGCCGGCGTCCACAGCCGCCGCGATTTTAGCCGCACAGGATGCTTTAGCCCCGTCGCACACGATTCCCGACACGATAGCCAGTGCATTGACGATGGTGTGGGAAATTTCTTCCAGGCCGCCGCCGTGCAAATAGGCAATGCCCGCGCCCGCCGCAGCCCCCGCGCTTACCACACCGCAGTAGGCGGAAAGCCTTCCGATACCGGTTTTCAGATGAATGGTGATGAGGTTGGCAAGCACAAGCGCGCGGATCAGCTTTTCATGTTCAACGGCAAGCTCCCTGGCATACTCAATGACCGGCAGGGATGTCGTCATCCCCTGATTGCCGCTTCCCGACACGATGACGACCGGCATTTCGCAGCCGTTCATGCGGGCGTCCGACCCTGCCGCCGCCGCGGCTTTTGCGCGCACCTGAATGCCGCCGCCGTAGTTATTAAGCAGCACCTTGCCGATATTCGCGCCGTACTCACCGGCAAGGCCCTCCGCGGAAATTGCGGAATTGTACTCGATTTGGCGATCTATCAGGGGACGCACATCGTCCAGGCGGACGGTTTCCGCAAAATCTAAGGCTCCCGCAACGTTCAAAAGCTCCCGGTCCGTTTCTTCCGGCTTTTGGGATTCTGCTTGCTCAAAGATGAGCATACCGTCTTTTTCGATACGTGAAATATTGGTGTGAAAATCGGTGATTCTTACCTTTGCCGAAGAAGAACCCGCGAAAACACCGATACTGATGTCGAAAATCTTACCGGTTTTTGACATCCGCACATCCATCGGCGTCTTCTCCAGAAACGCTTCTATCGCTTTCCGCTGCACGGCATCTACGGAGGCAATGACCTCAAGTTTTTTATCGGCGTTCCCCGCGACAATACCCGCGGCGGCGGCGGCTTTTATCCCTTTAAGCCCCCCGGTATTCGGTACGACAACGCTCTTGACATTCTTTACTATGTTCCCGCTCACTTCTATGCAAACCCGTTCGGGACAAACACCCAGCGTCTCGCGGGCGCATGCCGCCGCAAACGCAATGGCGGCCGGCTCGGTACAACCCATCGCGGGGATCAACTCTTCCCGCAGAATTTGCAGGTAACTTGCATAACGCGGATCATCTTTATCCATTTTTCCCTCCTTTGTATCAAAATAATACTACATTTTAATAAAGGCAATTAATTTTTTCATTTTTTGCGGTTATTCAGCCGTGGCGTAATGCCGGAGCTTTCTTGTTCTCGGGTGCGTTGACAAGGGGGCGGGAGCGGGAGTACGATAAATTGATGCCTGGCACCATTTTAGGAGGTCCCCATGCGAAAACTGTCCCTGGCCCTGCTCGCCGCCTGCGCCGTCTCCCTCGCCGCCCAGGAGGCGCCTGCCACCCCTGAGTCAATTTTATTGAATGTTGGTAACTACAGCAAACTTTTTCTGAATGGCGGGGGTACATTAGCCGGTAAATATAGTATGGTTGCATCTGCTAATGATTATGAAAGAATTGCTCGTCTTGGCGGCGGAGAAATAGATATTGACACTCCCCTAGAAATTGCCCTGTTATCCACCTGTGCCGGAGTAATTGATGTCCGCCCAATTGAAGCAAAAAATATGCTTCCGGCCAATGACCCCCGCACTGCCGACCTCAAACTCGGCGCAGCAGCATACATGGATATGCAGGCGGCGCGGTTTATGGGCAACGCCCCTGCTCCCTCTGCGGCGGCATTGAAATTCATCACTGACCGCGGCAACGCAACCGAGGCGGATATTAAAGATTTTGTAAAGCAAGGCATCGCTCACGCGGTAGATGCGGAGTTTAATAAAATTATTTTTTTGTTAGAAAATTCTAGAACATATTCTTCAGCCAGAAGCCACAATGCCAGATTAACACATGACGCTAAAACAGGACAGTATACTTTAAGTTACGGAGGAGCATATACAAACAATGAGACACGAACTATCACCGCTAATTCGCTGGAAGCCTTAGCATCTGAAATGCGCACGGGGAGATACAAAGTCGATTTTGACGAAGCAGGTATAAAATCGGTCGAGGCCAATGGCGCATTGATACCTGCGGCGGTTTTTGACGGCTGGAAAAAGCATACGACAAATATGGTCAATCCCTATGAACTGCTGACACAGGCATTAGCTAATTTTTATACAACGCCTAACGAAACAAATTACAAGATTGTTCGCGGAATACTCGCACGCACGACCTTGGCGGATCTTGTTGACGGCGATGATTTTACGGATTACCTATGGCATTCCGTTTCTGCGGTTTTAGCTTCTCTCAATCAAGGGCTTTACGATAAAATATCCAAAGAGTTGTGGCAAAATGATGATCTCATTTCCGCAGCCGAAATACCTAACGACCCGCGATACGGCATTTTCACTTTGACCAAAGCCGCTGGAGACGAGATATTCGTCAGCAAAAAAAGGTAACGCGGCGGCGCCAAGCGCCCGCTCCCCTACCCTTTCGTCTTCTTGTTACCTACCGCCACAATAAAACGCTGGAGCAGTATGAATGCCAACAGCAGAATCCCCACGGCGATCTTGGTCCACCAGGAATTGATCCTGCCGTTAAACATGATCAGCGCCTGAATGATGGCTATGGTAAGGGAGCCGAACACCGACCCGTATACGTAGCCCACGCCGCCGGAAAGCAGCGTGCCGCCGATGACCACCGCGGCAATAACATCCATCTCCATGCCCTGACCGTGGAGGCCGTAACCCGAAAGCATGTAGAGGCTGAATACCACGCCGGCCGCCGCGGAGCAGAACCCGTTCACCGTGTAGACGGCGATCTTCGTTTTCCGCACCGGAATACCCAGGAGTACCGCCGACTGTTCGCTGCCGCCGATGGCGTAGATATTCCGCCCGAATTTGGTGTGCAGGGAAATGTAGATAACCGCGGCAATCATGATAAGCGCTATTATCACATTCAGCGAGATAAACGGAACCCCCGCGCCGGTACCGAAACGAAGTTTCCAGATGGCCATGCCGCTCAAGGTTTGTTCACTGATTGAGATCGACTGGACGCTGATAAGGTAACAGGCGCCCCGGGCAAAAAACATCCCCGCCAGGGTGGCGATAAAGGGCGGCACGCTCCAATAGGCGATGATGCAACCCATAAGGAAGCCGATAAGGCCGCCGGTAATTACGGCGATAAGAATGGCGATGAACGGGTTGATATGGGCAAATTCGGTCAGGGAAGAGATTATCATGGTGGTAAGGGCGACCACGGAACCGACCGAAAGATCGATGCCCCCGGAAAGGATGACCAGGGTCATTCCCAGGGCGGAAATGATCAGATAGGCTTTATCAATAAACAGATTGAGAAAGGTCTGGACATCGAAAAAACCCCGGTACGAAACGGAGCCGAAGATAAAGGCAATAAAGAACAGCGCCGTCGCCGCTACCACGGAAAGATACTTGGTGGCGAAAGCCTCAACGTTTAGTTTTTTCATACCCCGCTTTCCTTTACCGAACCTGCGCCGATCCGTATGTTCAGGCGCCCGCCCAGACGGATAAAGAAATCCGCGGCGATACTCGACTGGAGGAAGCAGACCAGTACGACGACGAGGGCTTTAACCACCAGGGATACTTCCGGCGGCACCCCGAAGGAATAGATCGTCGTCGTCAGGGTTTGTATCAACAGCGCGCCCACAACGCCGCCCGCCAGACTGAACTTACCCCCGGACATATTGGTCCCGCCGATAACCGCGGAAAGAATGGCGTCAAGTTCCATATTAAGGCCCGCGTTATTCGCGTCGGATGCTTTTATATTGGAGCAGACGATAAGCCCCGCAACACCCGCGCAGAAGGCGCAAAAGATAAAGCTGAACATCTTTACCGCTTTTTCGTTAATACCGGCGTACCAGCTTGCGGGCGCGTTGCCCCCGACCGCGGCGGTAAACAGACCGAGGGACGTTTTTTTGGTTAAAAGCTGCGCGATGATGAATACGGCGAGCGCTATATAAACCGGAAAGGGCAGCCCCAACACGTACCCGTCGTAACTGATAAAGTGGAATGGTTTGTAATAAATGGTGATGATCTGCCCGTCGGTAATAAGCTGGGCGATACCCCGGCCCGC
Source organism: Treponema sp. (assembly GCA_031276295.1). GTDB lineage: Bacteria > Spirochaetota > Spirochaetia > Treponematales > Breznakiellaceae > JAISNI01. The sequence goes on along the minus strand of JAISNI010000229.1, from coordinate 3,692 downwards.
CACCATCAGCACCAGGGTGGCGACAATCGGCTGGACTTTACCGTAGGCAACCAGAAAGCCGTTCCAGGCGCCAAACACTACCGCGAGGAGCAGGGACGCGGCAATGGCCAGGGCCATAGGAGTCTGAGACACGTAGGTTTGAACGCCGTCCGCTATCACCAGTTGTCCTCCGATAAGGCGGGAAACCATCGCGCCGGTAATGGCGATAACCGCGCCTACCGAAAGGTCAGCCCCGCCGGTAGAAGCAATGACCAGGGTCATCCCCAGGGAGAGCAGTATAAGGCTGGATCCCCGTTTGAGGATATCGATCAGCGTGCCGAACAGGTGCCCGTCCATGATGCTGATGTAAAAAAAGTTAGGGGTAAAAAAAAGGTTGAAGATGAGAAGCAGGGCCAGTACGACCAGGGCGCTGAAGACCTTGCTTCCCGCGAGAGCGTTGAACCGTTTTTGCGCCATCCTATGCCTCCGCGCTTGCTATGGTTTTAAGTATCTTTTCTTCACTCATATCCTCTCCCGGAACTTCGGCGATCTTTTTCCGGTCCCGCATAACCGCGATACGGTCCGAACAGCGGATTACTTCTTCCAGTTCCGAAGAGATAAACACCAGCGACATACCTTCGTCGCAGAGCTTCATCGCCAGATTCATAATTTCAGCCTTGGCGTGAACGTCAATGCCCCGCGTGGGCTCGTCGAGGATCAGGAGTTCCGGTTTAGTAACAAGCCAGCGGGCCAGAATCACCTTTTGCTGGTTGCCCCCCGACAGGTTACCCACCGGTATTTCCGCCGACGGGGTAACGATGTTGAGCATCTCTATGTACCGCTTGGCGATTTCCTCCTGCTTCTGCCGGGAAATGAACCGTGCGATACCGTTTTTCGCCTGCATCACCAGGATGATATTTTCCCGCACCGAAAGCTCCGGGATTATACCGTATTTCTTTCGGTCCTCAGGGCAAAAGGCGATAAGTTCCTTAATGGCGTCCCCCGGCCGTTTGAACGAATGTTTCCTGTTCTCTATCAAAAGTTCCCCGGAATCCGCCTCGTCGATGCCGAAAAGGAGGTTCGCCGCTTCGGTACGGCCCGAACCCAGAAGGCCCGCCAGCCCCAGGGTTTCGCCCTTACGGATCACCAGGTTAAAGGGGGCCACCAGATGCCGTTTACCCAGGTTTTTCGCCTCAAGCAGAACTTCGTTTTCGGCCTTGTTCCTGCGGCTTTTGTCCCGCTTTTCCAGGGACGAAAAATCTTTCCCCACCATGTAGGAAATAAGGTCCAGTTTGGGAAGATCTTTTAACACGTATTCCCCGATACGTTTGCCGTTCCGCAGAACCGTTACACGGTCACAGAGTTCATAGACCTGATCGAGGAAGTGGGAAATAAATATAACCGAAAGCCCCTCGTCCCGGAGCTTCCGCACGGTGGTAAAAAGCTGCTCCACTTCGGGCCGGTCAAGGCTTGAGGTGGGTTCGTCCAGGATAAGCACGATGGAGTTCATATTTACCGCGCGGGCTATGGCTATCATCTGCTTGACGGCCACCGAATAGGAACCTAAAAGGCGGGTAACGTCAATATTTATATTAAGGCGGCGCAGGGCTTCTTCGGCGCCGGTTTTGATGTATTTCCAGTCGATTTTGCCGGCACGGGTTTTCTGCCGGCCCGCGTAAATGTTCTCCGCCACGGTAAGATTGTCGCAGAGGTTCACTTCCTGGTAAACGGAGTTTATCCCCAGTTGACGGGCTTCGAGGGGGCTTGCGGGATGGATTTCCTCACCGTTAAGCGTCATAGTCCCCCCGTCTTTTCTGTAAACACCGGTAAGGATCTTGATGAGGGTCGATTTTCCCGCCCCGTTTTCCCCCATCAGGGAATGGATTTCCCCGCGGCGCAGGGTAAAATCAACATTGTCCAGGGCGTGAACGCCGGGGAACCGAATGTCGATACCGGACATTTTAAGGATGCTATCGTCGTTAGCCATACCGTCTTCCTAAAAAACCCACCGGGCGCGGAAGTTCAAATTTCCCGCGCCCGGTGAATAGTATACGCTAATACTGCCTGCTTGGATAGGCCGCTTCGGCATTGGTCCAGTCGAACTGGCTTTCCACGGATTCCACCCACCAGGTGATAGGCTGGTTGTTAAGGATCTTTACCGCGGTGTCCATAACCTGGGGGCCGAGCAACGGGTTGCATTCGATAGTGGCGTTTAGCTCTTTGCGGAGCATGGCGTCAAACGCGCCCTTTACCGAATCGATGGATACGATGATGATGTCGGTACCGGGTTTTTTACCGGCGGCCTTGATGGCGTCAATGGCGCCGATGGCCATGTCGTCATTCTGGGCAAAGAGCACGTCGATGTCATTCGCCTGGGGGCTTTTCATCCATGCTTCCATAACCTGCTGGCCTTCCGCACGGGTAAAGTTACCGGTCTGCCTGAAGATGGTCTTATAGTTGGGGTACTTCGAGATTTCCTGGTTCCAGCCTTCCGTGCGTCCCACCTGGGCGCCCGAACCGGTGGTGCCTTCAAGAATGGCAACGTTGATGTCGACTTTGCCATCGTCTTTCTTCCTGGAATTACCCGTGGTCTTCATATAGTTGACGATCCACTGAACGGCTTTCTGCGCTTCGGTTATCATATTTGAACCGATAAAGGCGCTGATGTAATCTTCCTGCCTCTTGCCGGCGGCCAGCGTAACCTGGCGGTCAACGCAGATAACGGGGATGCCCGCGTCTTTGATTTCCTGCAGGATGGCGTCCCAGCCGGTTTCAACTACCGGGGTCCAGCCGATGACATCGACCTTCTGCCGGATGAACGAACGGAGCGCCTGCATCTGGTTCTCCTGTTTCTGCTGGGCGTCGGAGAAGATCAACTCGATGTTATACTCCTCCGCGGCGGCCTTTACCGAATTGGTACAGGCGGTGCGCCATTCGGATTCCGCGCCGATCTGGGAATAGCCCATCACGATCTTACGATCCATGCCCTTGGTAACTCCGCCTGCCGAACCGCCGCCCTGCTGCCGTCCGGCGCCAAAGGCAAAACCGGCCGCAATTAAAACCATTAAAACCGCTAATAACTTTTTCATGTAATCCTCCTGGATATGAATGTTGAAGCATTATACAAACGGGAACCGGCAATAGTCCATAAGGATAATTACGTTGTTTTGTTCAACTTTTTACTAAAAGATTACGCCGTTTAAAACGTGAGTATTCAAACGGGTGTTTTTCTACGGGAAAAGTTTTAATTTTTTATTATGAAAGTACGGAAGCAAAGAGAAGCCGCAAAACCGTCAACTTTTTCCCCGCTAAAGGCGGGGAAGTAAGGGGTTAAAAAGTCCGGACGAACCGAACCGAGTAGGCATTACCCTTGTAGCCGTCGTCCTGACTGCCACCCCTGTTCGCCGAGTTCTCGTTTTTTTTAGTTATTATCTCTTTTTCCGGCACTGTTTTTACCAGGCCGTCATACAATTTGTCCCGGCCCGTGGCCGTAATTATCTGGTTCGCCCGTGCTTTGAGTTCTCCCCACGTCTCTTCAATATCGTCTATCCGCAGACGGTTCGGCTCTTCACGTTCCAATACCCGACCGAATTTTTCTATTAAAAAGTATTGGTTTGTTCATTTACCAACCGGACCCGGGAGGGTATCATATCCGCAATGGAGGGACAGTTATGGTAAGTTTGAAGGATCTCCGGGTGGAATACCGCCCTCAT
>JAISNI010000184.1 GCA_031276295.1 Treponema sp. | reverse complement strand
TCCAGGGAATACTTGTCCACCGCCACAAGCCTGTCCGCCAGCCCCAGGTCCACAATGATTTCCGTGCTGGAAGGGGCGGTGGATATGACCCTGTTGATTTCGCCGGAAATAGAAACGGTATTCCCCCCCCGGTCAACAAGGAGCCGGGCTGTTTTTTGGTTGCAACCGGACAACAGCAATGCTATCGCCATGCAAAGGATGAAGAGCTTATTCACCGGGTTTCTCCTGTTTTGGCTCAATGTTAAAGCGCATGCCCAGGGTCATGGTGATGCCCGGCATGGGGTATTCGGAAAGTGATTGGTAGGAAGCGTTAAGGAGATTGCGGAACACCGCAAAGGCCGTCAGGTTATCGCCTATTTTTTGATTAATATTGGCGTTAAGGAGAAAGTGGGAATCCAGCACGGTAATATTTGCGGTGTCCGTATAACGCTCGCTTTCAAAGTGCCCGGAGATTAAAAAGGAACCGGTTTTCCATAGCAGGTCAAGGGAAAACCCAACCGTATGATCGGGCATATAGGGGATGCGCTTTTCCGAAGAAAAGTCATAGCCATAGCTTAACATATAACTCAGCATATACTGATAGGTAAGGGATGGAATGATTTTTATGAAAGGCCCTTTGGGGAGGGGAATGGCAACACTGATCTTGCCGTCAAGCCCGAAGAAAGCTGCCTCCCCCACATTTGAGGGCCTCCAAGTCCCATCGCTTCCAGGCGCCCAGTGAATGGAGTCGCTGGTGTATTGAGCAAAGAGAGTGGTGTCCAGGCTGAATATTTTATATTGGTAAGCCGCCCCCAGATCCACACCCCAGCCGTCTTCAGGCTTTAGATCGGGATTACCGGCCACATCTGTCTGAGCCGGCCAGTAGAGATCCTCAAAGTCGGGGTTTTTAAAACTGCGGAAGTAATTATTCCTGATAGTGAGATACTCCGTGGCAAACCAGGCAAAACCGAGTTTGGGCATCGGCACAACCTGGGATGCGCCGTTGCTGTTGAAGATAGCCTTTATTGAAGGAACAATAAGAAACTGTTCAACAGGCTTTATTTCAAAAGTGAGGTACAATCCGCCGTCGTGCTGGTCACGCCAGTTCATATCCGTGGAGTCAAGTCCACTATACCGGTAATCTCCCCCGCCTTTAAGTGCAAGCCAGGAGAGGGGATACCAGCTCCAGCGGTTTATCGCCGTAATAATATGCTCGTCATGCAGGGAAGAAGCGTCTGTAGGGGGCTCATAGGTAAGGGTTTTCCATGTATGGCTTAGGGAAGCTTCCGTTGCAAGATCGTCCCGAAAAGCCCGGGGCATATCCAGCATAATGTTTTGCCTGGTGGAGAAATCTTTTTGTTTTCCTTTTATCTCAGAATATCCGCCGGTAGGAATGTTTTTATCCCCGTAATATCCGTCCGCCGATAGAATAAGTTTGGACAAATCCGGAAGATTCCATATAAAGGAAGCGGAGCCCCCCAAGTCCCAAACTTCATTGTTGGTTTTTCTGCGGATTTTATTAAAGATCACGTCTTTATAGATAAAATGATTTCCCGCTCGATTGGCGAAAATGTTTCCGGTAACCGAGAATGTTTCGGCTCCATAGGCCCCGGAAAGGGTTACCTTTTGGGCATCCGCCATGTCCTCCCAATGGGGATCTCCCCTCTGATTGTTTTTTTCGTAGTATCCACCGGGCAATGCGGAAGTGTTTGTCACGCCGCCGCCTAAACTCAAACCCGGTTTTTGATCTTTTATGGTGATGATATTGATAACACCCCCCAAAGCTCCGGTAACATTGTATTTGCTGTCGGATCCGCCGTAAATAACCTCGATACGATCAATCGCGTTAAGGTCTATCTGGCTTATCTCAAATTCCCCCGCCATGGGAGAGTTGGCCGGCACTCCGTTGATTAAAAAAGCAACCCGTTCCGAATCAAAACCCCGCATATTGATGTCCGTCTGGTTCCCGTAGGCTCCGTACCGGGTTACGCCAAGGTTCAGGGTTTCCTGCAGGAGGGTCGCCAGATCCGGCGCCTGGACTCGGGCTATTTCCTCTCTGGTAACAAGCTTTTTTTTCTGGGTTGTTTCCGGCGTTTCCACCACGGTGATCCCCTGATCGTCTTCCATGAGGAGAATACCCTCGTCATAAAAACTATCGGCCGTGGCAGAATCAGGTCCGGCTTCATCCGTCTGTGAAAACAGCGGGGCGGCGCAATAGAGGGCTAGAACACAGGCCGAAAGCAAAGTCCCGGCCCGCTTGAAAACGCTGCGCATTATTAGATATCGCTATTGTTTAGGCAGAGCGGCCCCCGTTTGTGCGGAGGCGCCGCCGTAAGCCTCAGCGTTCTCCGGGGCAAATTTTGTTTTGGCCTCATCAAGGGTAGCTACCGATGAATTGTTGTTCCCTGGATAGGCGATTGTGGTATCATAGGCATCTCCCAATCGCACTGAAACACTTGATAAATCTTTATAATAAACAGCGTTATATTTACCGTTATCGGCGCCATCGGTGTATTTTACGATGAGACAGCCCGCAGTTTCACTAAAATTGTATACAAACACAATACTAGCATCATGATAGGGTGAAAAACCATCGGGATGGGAAATGGCGCCTAGCCGCTTTCCGCTATCAGTATCATCAGTGATTGTGTAGGTGTCGCTCCAAGAAACATCGTTGCCGTTCTCGTCTGGATAAGTCCCCGAAGTCTTCCATGTCCCGACTAGTCCTACATTGAGTTTGGGATCGTCGACAGAATCACCATCATCGTCCATGGTGCACCCCGCAAGGGCCATCATCCCCACAACCAACCCCAGGGCAAGAACCAGAGAAACCGCCGGCCGCAAGGCCCGGTTTTTCCCGACTGAAAAAGTACGCGTAAACATGGCTTACTCCTTTCCGAAGAAAAGGAGCCTGGGACCATGCCAGACCTTTGGTTGGCGGCCCCTGTGGAAAAAATACCGGACGCATGATTCGGCTTTTTTCTCTAGGCTCTATCCTCGAAGCCTGAAAAATAGTCGTACACCAAAGTTTCCTGGCTTATGGGCCTGCCGCGTTAGCAGCCGGATTGCCATCGGTCTTCCCAGGGGGCTTCCAGTCCATTGGACTTTAGTCCGACCCAGTGACCGTATGCGATGGCTTTCCCAATCACAGTTACGGGATAGCGGGGGATTCGGCCTTGCGGCCCCACCCCCTTCCTTTGAAATATACAATCCTTAGTATAGAGGCAAGTTCCCGGCTTGTCAAGCTTTTTTTGACCCTTTGGAGGGCCCGTAGAGCATCGATTTTATAGATAAATTTTTATCAAAAAGGGCGATGGCGGCATGTGCATTGTATCAAGGAAAAATCCTCACCCCTCGCTTGCATACCCATGCATTGTGTATTATAATGTGTATTGGAGGATAAAATGAGAACAAATATTGTTTTGGATGATGAATTGATTAAAGAGGCCTTCAAATTTTCACAAACAATTTCCACAAAAAAAGAATTAATTGAAATGGCTTTGAAAGAATATGTAAACAACAGAAAAAGAAAAAACTTGAAAGAATTAAAAGGAAAAATAAAGTTCAGCGCCGATTATGATTATAAAAAGATGAGGGAGATGCAATGATTATTATAGACACATCTGTTTTAATAGGATATTTTAAGGGAATTGAAATTCCACCATGCGAAAAAATGGATTTTATTATTGATAATGATATCCCCTATGGAATTGACAACCATATTTATCTGGAATTGTTACAGGGAGTAAAAAATGAATCGGAGTATGCGATTTTAAAAGAATATTTAAACACCTTGCCTTTTTATGAATTAAGATATGGAAAGAAGTCATACGAAAATGCGGCACGGTTAAATATAAAATGCAGAGAGCACGGAATAACAATAAGAAGCACAATTGATTTAATAATTGCAGAAATAGCATTAGAAAATAATTTGTACATATTGCACAACGATAATGACTATACTAATATGGCAAAGATAGTAACCGAGCTAAAAATATATTGACGGAGAAAAAAACGAGAAAAGAAAGGGGAAACAGCTTGTTTTTCCCTGTGCGCTCCTTTTAAATTGTGGATTAAGCTAAAGGGGTAAGGGCAAGTTCCCGGCTTGTCAAGTTTTTTGTTGACCCTTTGGAGACCATAGGCATCGATTTTATAGATAAATTTTTATCGAAAAGGGCAGCGGCGGCATGTGCATTGTATCAAGGCCACCATAGTCTCCTTATGGGTGCGCTCCGTCCAAAAGAAAGAGCAGGGCATCGGATAGCTTTTCTATTAGCGCATTGATGCTATCATCCTGATTTTTTTGTGGAGCGGTTTTTGCGGGCGGCGCGCCCATAAGACGGAGCAGTTGCTCTGCCGCGGTTTCCGCTTCCGGCGGGGATATAAGGCCCCAGGAAAGTTGATCCGCCAAATGGGCGTACAGCGTGGCATGGGCTACCAAAAGATTGTCCCGAAACTTTTCCTCCATGCGCTGATCAAAATCCTCGCGATCCATGCCGCGGCTGTCCGGCATATACCGTTTCCAAAGGCTGTCCCGGGTTATGCCAAACCTGTCGACCCGGCTGAGCACATGGCGGCGGCTTTCCGGGCCCAAGCCTGTTTGTTTATACAGCGCCTCCTTGACCGCAGCCTTGACGGAGCAGCCTATGAGCTCCCCGAGTTTGCTGTGCTTTCCCGCATTGGTAAGGAGGATCTTTGAGTCGGCGTTTGCCACAATGATGGCGCCGTCAGTGCCGGTGCCGGTGGCAAGGCCCTGGGAATAGCGGCTTGGGGCAAGCAGCTCCTGTATGGCCGCGGTTTTTGCTTCGGTGCAGGTAATCAGGGCGCGGGCCAGGGCTCCCCCGGTAAGGTCCGTGTTGATATAAAGCAGGATGTTCACGGTTCCGTGGCCGTGGGCGGGATTCCAGTCCGGTTCCCCAAGGTGGGCAAGCTCGTCCCAGGGAGCGCTGTCCCCGGCCCTGCCGCCGTTTTTGTCGATCCCCCCGGTGACTATGGCGGTTGCG
>JAISNI010000146.1 GCA_031276295.1 Treponema sp. | reverse complement strand
GCGTTTTTCGTTAAAATTCACCTCGGCAAACTCTTCCACCAGGTTAAAGGCATCTCTTTCGGTCATTTTCCCCTCCCGGACTTAGACTTTCAAGGTATTATAGCATGATTTTGAGAAAGTTGTGGGTCAAGTTTAGGCTTGAAGGGCGGGGTATTCGACCCGGCTTCGAATAAAAAAGACGATGCGCCTGGACGTCGATATGCGCACCGTCTATCTTTAGGAGTTAATCCCTTCATTCTCAATATCGGATTTTCCTGTACCGACTTTACAGAATTCAACGGTAAATCAGGCGCGCTCGTGCAGACCGCACATGCCTGAAGATCACGGAGGGCTAAAGTGCGGTATGCTTTCCAAGCTCGTCAAGGTTGTAGCGTGCGGCTTCCTCAAGGCCGCGGTAGAACAGGACGGAGAATTCCAGGTGGCGGAGGAAGGCTTTTTCAGGCGGCGTGTTCAGGCGCTTCTCTAAGTCCGCCGTGTCGGGGAGGAGGAAGCCGGCAATATCACGAACCGTGCTTTCCTGTATCGACCGGTTGAGGCGGTCAAGTTCGCCCAGGACTTCGTTCTGCCCCGCGGCGCTATGCGGGGCCCCGCGTCCCGCTTCGGCTGTTTTTCCGCCCTTTTCCGCTAAATTTTTGATTTCTTCAAGGCCGCGCCGAAGATCGCTCAGGGCTTTTTCGTAGGCCTTTGCGCGTTCCCCCGTTTTTTCAGGTGAATGAAAATCGGCCTTGGCTTTTACGAACGTCTCTTCTAAAAGCGCGTCAATGCCGGGTCTGCGGACGGGCAGGGCAAGCAGATCCTCCGGCCTGCCGTTTTCAAGCCCCGCAATGGCAAGCCCTTCCGGGAAAAGCCTGAAATTCTTCACGTTGTGGAACTGACGGAAGCGGCTTTCAAACCAGGCCGCGTAGAGGGAGAGCCGTTTGTCTGTAAGCACCGTCGCGCCGCCGGAACCGCCTGCCTCACCGTCCGCTTTGCCCCCGGCGGAAGCCGCCCGGAAGGGGACGCCGTCAAGCAGGCTGCGGACGGAGAAGGTTTCCGCCGGGACAAAGCGCCGCGATTGCGTATGGGCCCGTTCCTCAAAGACAGCCCCCTTAAAGTGGGTCTTGAGTTCGGGGAAGGAGAGATCGAGGCCGGCAATCCAGACCGAAGAAGCCCCCAGATAGCGGGCAAAATCCCAGGCGGTGGTGGCCACCGATCCGCCGGCTCCGAGACGGCCCTTGGCTTCAACGCGTTCCTCAATGTAACGGCCCAGGGGGAAAACCGAGCTACAGAGGAAGGTTCCGGCAAAAGGGTGGGAAAGGACGGACGGGTAGACGGCGGATTCGGCAATAAGGCAGGACTTCGGGGCCGGAGCGCGGTCAAGATGCCGCGCGTTCCAGAACTGGGGATCGACCACAAGGGTAAAATCCGGTTCTATGCCGCGCTCAAGGAGGAATCTCAGGCTGGTATCTACGGCTATGGTGAGGCAGCGTTCGGCAATATCGGCGAGAAGGGGCCCCGCCTTATCCAGGGAAGGGCCCGCGGCGGCAAGGAAGACGGGGTATGCCCCGCGGAGTATGCCTTCCAAATAGGAGATGCCGGGGAGGGCGCGTATCGCCTCGCGGTTGCGGGAGAGGTTCCTCACCCAGCGTTTGCCGAAACGCGCGAGCGTTGCCGCGTTGATCTCGGCGCGTGATGCCCAGGAACGCAGCTTTCTTTCAAGCTCCGTGTACCATTCACGGTCCAGGCTGAAGAGGGCGCGGTTCTTGAGTATGAAAGGGAGGCGACCGCTGCTCTTTCCCGCGTTTTCAAGCAGCGAAAGCGCGTTGATAAGCGCATCCCCGCCGCCTCCCAGGGTAAAGATAAGCCGGTTGTTTTTAAGAAAGGAACCTAGATCGCGGCATTCCAGCGCCTTCCTGAAGATTTCAGGCCGGCGTTCAACCACGATAAGCACCCGTTCCCCTGCCTTTGCCGCGGCCGCTTCCGCGGCGTAACCTAGGCCGAAGCCCATAAGCACAATGGGTTCTCCGGCTGCGCTGTGGACATCGGCAGGTTTTTCAAGGGTTTCGGCCGCACGCTGGGCCTCCCGCAGCGGGTCGCGGGGGGAATGGATATGTATACCGTTTACGGTAAGGCTTAAAGCGCCCGAAGGGCCCTCTTCAATGCGTATGTCATCTTCGCTGAAAGCCCGGTCCTGCTCCCTGTCCAGTTCTTCCGCCAGGCCCGGGTACAGGCGGCGGATTACGGTGATGTTTGCTTCCCAGAAATTTTTACGCGGCATATTATTCCAGCTTTAAGCGTATAACCGTATCCGGTTCCAGGGGTGTACCCGCGGCAGGCTCCTGGTAGATAACCCAGCCTTCGCCTGAGAACTCTATGTGGAGATCGTCCCTTAAAAGGAGGGGGATAAGTTCCGCCTTGGAATAGCCTGCAAGGTCAGGTACCCTGCCGTCTATATCGGGAACGATCTTGGGCTGGAGGGCAATGGTCCCCGAATGTACGATCTGGGGGTTCCTGCCGCGCGGTATGCCCAGGTAGTCTACCAGGGCCTCCGCCGCTTCCCGTATGGGCGGGCTTGCGATACGGCCGCCCAGATAAGAGGGCCCCTGGGGCTTTATGATGACCAGATAGAGCACGAGCGAAGGGGACTCCGCGGGAAGCAGGGCTATACAGCTTGCGATAAAGTCTTTATCGGAATAGGCGCCGGTTTCGGGGTCGATGATCTGGGCCGTTCCCGTTTTTACCGCCAGGGAAAGATCCTCCACATTGGCGCGCCAGCCCGTACCTATGTTGGAGGTAACCGCCATCATATAGGAACGCATGGCACGGGCGGTTTCGGCGCTCAGTATCCTGCGGGGGGACTGGGGCCGGTAGGTTGTTTCCCGCTTTCCATCGGGGGAACGGATCATGGATACAAAACGGGGCGGGACAAGTATGCCGTCATTTGCTATGGCGCTGGCCGCCTGTATCATCTGGAGGGCCGATACCGCAATTTCCTGGCCCATAGATATGGTAGGTTTGGAGCGCCCCGACCAGCGCTCCACGGACCTGAGAAAGCCGCCCGTTTCCCCGGGGGCGCCTGCCTGGGTGCGGCCGCCGAAGCCGAAATCCTTGAGCCGTTCATAAAAGATATCTGAACTGAGGCGGTCGGCGGCGTAGGCCGCACCCGCGTTGCAGGAAAAGACGATGATCTCCCGCGCCGTTACCTTACCGTGCGCACCCAGGCACTTGATAACCACCCGTTCCCCCAGCTCGGTGGTCTTTTCGTAGTGCCCGTCGCAGATAAAGACGGTATTTCCTGTAATAGCCCCCGCTTCCATGAGGGCCGAGAGGGAAAACACCTTGAACACGGAACCGGGCTCATAGGCCCAGAGGCTGGGTCTATCCATACGGGCAATCTCGCTGGAAGAACGGAACGTGTTCGGATCAAAACCCGGAAGGGAAGCCGAACCCAGTATGTCGCCGGTACGGGGATCCATAGCCATAAACATAACCGCTTCGGCATGGTTCTCGGTAAGTATCTTTTCCCCTATTTCCTGTAGGATAAACTGGACATTCGCGTCAATGGTGAGGATCACCTGGTCGCCGTTGTTCCGGTATGTGGCCGAATCGGTGTAACCGATGTCGGCGCTTTCGGCCTGAAGGTTCTTCTTTGGGGAAAGTTCCTCGTTAAAAGCATACTCAATGCCGCCAAGACCCTTGTTGTCGTCTCCGGCAAAGCCGATGATCTGGCTTGCCAGGTCCCGTTCAGGATAGATCCTGCCGACTATGGGTTCTACGGTTACCCCGTGGAAATGCCCCTCCTCCCGGCCTATCTCGATGAGCTTCATGGTGGATTGATCCACCTGTTTTTTAAGGTAGACAAAATCGCTTGCGGCGGTCTCTATCCGTTCCCGTATCTCCCAGGCCGGCATTTCCAGCGCCGGGGCCAGTTCCCCGCAGAGGGTATCGAGATCGCGGATTTCAGGCCGCCATACGCTGATATTGCCCAAGCGGGTTTCCATGGCCAGAATCCTGCCGTTACGGTCCAGAATAAGGCCGCGCTCCCCCGTCCTTACCCGCGGCGCGCCGGCCTCGGGGGGCGGATTACCGAGCATGAGCAGGGCATAGCGCCCCAGTATACCCAGGGATATAAACGCGAGGATCAGGAAAAAAATAAAATAACGCCGGTGCTGGACAAAAAATTTACGTTCCTTATCCTTCCGCGTGTTGTTAAAATCCTGAAACTGTGCCGTATCAATCATTTAATACCTAAAACTTGTCCTACAATATTATCGACCGGCACGGGACCGTAGAAGTGCGAATCCAGAGAAACCATGCCGTTATCCCCATAGGCCAGGAAAAGGGTGCCGCTGATGAGGCCGGCGCAGCGTTTTACCGCCAGTTCCCCCCGGGGTGTATAGAAGATTACAATATCCCCTTTTTTTGGTTTGGCCCACCGTATGATATAGCTTCCGGCCAGAGGAAACTTGAGACCGTAACTGAGCTTGTTGACCAGGAGCACGGCGCCGGGGTTAATTGCAGGTAGCATAGAATTCCCCTCGGCTATCATAAAATCAAATAAAAAAATCTTCATAAGCAGGGCCGCCAAAAAAGCCCCGAGAATAGCCCTTCCAATCTTATCGGATGTTTTTTCTGCTTTCATATTAGTAACCCAGTATAATCATTACCATTAATTTTGTCGATAAACCACTATTATGACGGATTTATTATTGGAGCAGCATGTTTCGGTACGGACATCTCCCCCCTTTTTTAACCAAATGCCTCTCAATTTATTGATAAAACAAATAAAACAGCAGCCGGTTAAAGCAGGATTCCGGTTTAATGAAAAAAAATTTTCCTCCGGGAAAATGAGGAACGTACCTGCGACGTTTGAAGAAATTTTCCGGCGTGAGGAACCATCCGCGGATAGAGGGTTATACATACCGCGGACGCCTTCCCCCCCGCACCGGGAACAGCCCTGGCTCAGGAAGGAACGGACGTATCTATTCCGTCATAAAAAGGGGAAAGAAGCCTCTATTGAAAAAAATGGCTATGCGGGACTGTATTCCGTACAAAAAAAATCGAAGCGGATATTTTCCTTTTTTTCCTGTCTAAGTTTACTTTTCATTTTAATATTTCTGAGCTTTTCTTTTATAGCGATAAATTGGGAGTCTATTTCCGCCCAATTCCTTGTTTCCGAACCGGTTATCTTAAGCCCGCCAAAAGAGGACGGTGAATACCGGAATGCTATGGCTCAGTACACAGGATTTACCGCGTTTTCCGGCACGGCACGGCGGCAGGTACAGGTTGCGGCTCCCCGATCTTCGTCCGTGCTGCCTGCCCTTTCAGCGGAGCCCCTCCGGGAGCCCCTTGCCCCTCCGCCGCCCGTATTGCAGGAAGCCCCCGTTCCCCTGGATTTAGCGGAAATTTTTTCCGCTAAAGATTACCGGGTAAAGAAGGGGGATACTATTTCCGGTATAGCGGCGGCTCACAGTCTTTCACTGGACGCCGTTATAGCTTTAAACGGCATCAGCAATGCGCGCCGCCTCCGGGAAGGGCAGATACTCAAGATACCCAATATGGACGGAATCCCCTATACGGTAAAAGAGAATGATACCCTGACAAAGATATCCCGCGCCCACGGCGTGCCCCTTACCGCAATACTGGACGCCAATGATATGGATAACGACAGGATACGGGTAGGTATGGAGATATTCATCCCCGGCGCTCGTATGCCCAAGGAGGAACTCAAGCTGGCCCTCGGCGAACTTTTTATCCGTCCTATCGCGGGCCGGCTTACTTCACCCTTCGGCTGGCGTAACGATCCTATCAGCGGAATCCGCCGGTATCACGCGGCTATCGATCTTGCCGCCCCTATCGGAACGCCGGTCAAGGCCGCTATGGACGGTAAGGTAGCGTCGGTAGGTTTCAACGCAACCTACGGAAAATTCATCATTATAACCCATGCCGGAGGCTATCAGACCCTGTATGCCCACCTGAACAGTACCGCGGTTAAGCAGGGGGATCAAGTCCGGCAGGGAGGCAAAATAGGGGAAGTGGGAACCACCGGTTACAGTACGGGGCCCCATCTTCACTTTATGGTTTACAAGAATAACCGGGCGATAAACCCGTATGACGTACTGGCCCCTTGATTTTCTTTGCTGGTATGGATATATTAATTATCTGTCGGAGGGCTTAATGCGCAAGCTCGTTTTAATTCTGATTGCTTTTATCGCGGTAGTAACATTTATCAGGGCCTATGATCAGCATGGAGGCGTTATGCAGGGAACGGAAATAGGAAGCCCGTCCGAACTGGTTAATAGAGATAGTGAGTGAAGGCAGACCCCTGAACAGCCGGAGGCTCTTAAATATTTTGTTCCGATAGACTGGAATATCTTGTTTGCTTTTGTTTTTAATAGTAAACTTATTCTATGATCGTTAAAAATGAAGTGGCTTTGGCTTCCGGATATTCCCGGTTTCAGACGGTGCTGGATAGCGCCTGTAGTAAACTTTGGGAAAAGCAGATTCAGTATTCCATACGGCGGATTGAAAAACTGGATGCGGAACTTGTCAAACTGGAAAATGAACTGGATGAGATACTTTTTATATACGGCCTGCGTCATAAAAATAAAAGAACGCAGGGGGAATCCTAAAGCAAACGATGAAGAAGCCAAGTATCTTTTGTTGTTTAATTCCGTTATTTTTTTTTCTCTCTTATCCCCTTGGCGCAAAAGTACAATTTACCGGCATAGACCTCTCGCCTGATAACCGTTTTCTCTTTACGGCCGAGTCTTTGGGCGCGCGGCAGAAGGCGCTTTTTGTTTCGCGTCTTGACGATTTAAGCCTTCAACAGCTCACCGCGTTTCCCGAGAGGTTGGAACTGCTCGAAAACAACAGGACCCTCCAGGTACGCAGTGTGTTCGGCGCCGTGCGTATCCCTGTTTCCGGCGGGCTTCCCCGCAGCATTCTGGGTTTCCCCTCGTTTGCAGGCGGCGCTTCCGTATCCGGCGGCCGCGTGGAGAACATAGCTCCATCCGCGGACGGGAGATGGATCCTCCAGGTGGAGCCGGTCAGTTCCGCATACGGAAACCTTGCGTTGATCGACGTGCAGACCGGCGCTAAAACGATAGTGGCTTCCCATGTTGAAAGGCCGGATATGCACTTTCCCGCGTGCTGGAGTCCTGATTCGCGGGTGTTTGTCTATGTCCACGGTAATAAGCTCTACTATTATGCGATAAACGCCGCTTCTATTTCCCTTGTTGACGAAAAGTACCGGCTGATAGGCGAGGGCGCCATCAATTCGGTGTACTGGGGGAACGCCGGGGATTTTTTCTACCTGCGGGGTTCGACGGTTTACCGCGTCCGGGGTTCCGAGCTTTTTGCCCGTACCCTCTATGCGGGGTTTCTTGAGATAGGCGTGATGGCCGGGCAGATACCTTTCGATTTCGATCCGAGCTTCGATTCTTTTTGGATAGCCCCGGATTCCCGTTCCATGCTGCTTGCCAAGGGGGGCCGGAATATCTTTTATTATCCCCTGGATACCAAGGCGGATACCGGGAATATTTCCCTTCCCTATCTGATGATCCCCTGGTCAAGCTACAAACTCGCGGTGCTCTGGTCCCCCGGCGGGGTTATTACCCTGGTAGCCTCTGTTCTGGGTAAGAACGGCGGCGAGATTATGGCTTTCAGGCTGAATACGGCGGCCCCTTCCATGACATTCAACGGTCTTGCGGGGCCTGTCGGCGGGGGGGCGGCCCTCTCTCCCGACGGAACCAAGGCCCTGTTTTGGGGCGAAAAGGGGGTAGTGCTCTACGATTATATAAACTGGCGCCTCCTCCAGACCGTTAGTACAAGGCCGGCCTTTTCCTGCATCTGGATGGGCAACGAGGAATTTATCACCGGGGATGAGCGCCGTATTGAAAGGGTCAGGATCTCGGGGAAAAGGGACTTGGTGTGCCTTGCGGGTACGGTGGAAGCGGCCTTTGAGGAAGCGGGGAACCGTATCCTGGTAAGGGAAGGCGGCGTCTGGTTTGCCACGGACGGATATTCGTCTTGGGCCGAGGCGGATCATCCCGCGGTAAAACGGGCTTCCCTGGTTTCGGACAGCTACCGTGTCTATCTTGAGAAGCAGCTTGCGGGGCCCTACGTCAACCTCCCTATGATCCGTGATATACGGAATGTAGGAACGATTCCCCTCTTTTCCGCCGGCGGTGAAGAATCGTCCGCCGGTATTTCACCAGCCGGCGGTATCGTACCGTCCGGAAGATCGATGGATATTGCAGTTTCTTCAGGAGAGGACAATTACTTTAGCTACGGCAGGAGGAACGGTACCAGGGAGCTTGCGCTCTGTTTTGACCTTTACGACGATGCCTCCGGGCTTCCTACGGTGCTGGATGCGCTTAAAGAATTCGGCATACGCGCGACCTTTTTTCTTAACGGCGAATTTATACGCCGGCACCCCGAAGCGGCTGCCGAGATAGCCGGCGCGGGCCACGAGGCCGCGTCTATGTTCTTTACCCCTATAGACCTTTCCGATGCACGGTACCTTGTGGGCGGGGATTTTGTCTCCCGCGGCCTTGCCCGTAACGAGGACGAATTCTTTCAGGCAACGGGCGGCGAGTTGAGCCTGCTCTGGCATCCGCCGTACTATGCGGTGTCTGCCGACATAATCGCCGTGTCGGCAAAGGCCGGCTATAAAACCATAGGCAGGGATATTGATCCTATGGATTGGGTAAGCCGCGGCGATGCAAGACGTATAGGCCTGGAGCAGCGTTCCGCATCGGAGATGGTTGATCTTATAATGGAGCAGAAGCAGCCCGGCTCCATTATCCCTATCAGGCTGGGCCTGCTTGCGGGGGGGCGCAGTGATTATCTTTACAACCGTATCAATGTGCTTCTGGATGCCCTTACCCGTTCCGGCTATGATGTCGTAACGGTATCCGCCCTGCTGGAACATGCCCGATAGAAAAGGCGGGGTAACTATGAAAAAAAGATGCAGGTTTAGCGACGAGGCTCTTGTCCTTATGTATGATATTAAGGCGGAGCCGTACTATAGCTCGGATACTTCCGTACTATATAACCATGATTGCCTGGAAATATTACCGCAAATACCTGAAAATTCTATAGATATGATATTTGCGGACCCCCCGTATATGCTGTCAAACAACGGATTTACCTGTCAAAACGGACGCATGGTTAATGTCAACAAGGGGAAATGGGATAAAAGTCATGGATTTGAAACCGATACCATTTTCCATGCGGCCTGGATAAATGCATGCCGCCGGGTATTAAAACCCAAGGGAACCATTTGGATATCAGGCACATATCATAGTATATATCAATGCGGTTACATATTGCAAAAAAATAATTTCCATATTTTAAATGATATTGCATGGTTTAAGCCCAATGCTTCCCCGAATTTAAGTTGCAGGTTTTTTACCGCTTCCCATGAAACGATACTATGGGCCAGAAAAGATAAAAACGCTCGGCATATATTTAATTACGATGAAATGAAAAACGGCCGTTTCCCGGAAGATAAACTGAAAAAAGAAAACACCCAAATGCGGTCGGTTTGGTCGATACCCGCGGCTAAAAACAGTGAAAAAAAATACGGTAAGCACCCTACGCAAAAACCATTGGATCTATTGCTTAGAATTGTCAGAGCTTCAACGGTTCCCGGTTCCGTTATACTGGATCCGTTTAACGGCGGAGGTACAACAGGGGAGGCGTCTGAAATTGTCGGAGGAAGATACTATATCGGCATTGAGCTTGAAAAGGATTACTGCGAAATAGCAAGGCAAAGAATTGCGGGCGCCGGGCGCCCTTGTTGAAAATCCCTTTTCGATCTACCTTATCCTATGCTTTCACGTTCGATGAAAAAAGGTATAGCCCTTACGATTATTGCAAACCTTATCTGGGGGCTTATGCCGGTTTACTGGAAACTATTCCCCCAGGTAAGCCCCTGGAAACTCCTGGCCTTTAGGATACTCTGTTCTTTTTGTATCGTGGGGGGCTTTCTCCTGCTGCGTAAAAATACCGGGTGGCTCAGGATATTCCTTAACCCTGAAAAACGCTTGAGGGTTATCCTTTCGGGACTGGTGATCTCTTTTAACTGGGGCCTCTATATCTGGGCCGTCAACAACGGACATACCATTGAAAGCTCGCTCGGTTATTATATCCATCCTGTCATGGTTATCCTTATGGGGCTCTGCCTGTTCAGGGAAAAACTTCTGCCGCTGCAATGGGGGGCTTTTATTTCCGCGGTTATAGGCGTGGGCCTCCTTACCGGTCTTTCGGGAACCTTCCCCTGGATTTCCCTGGGACTGGCCCTCAGTTTCAGCTTTTACGGGCTTATCAAGAAAGAACTCAGCTTCGATCCCCTCGACGCGCTGGGCGCGGAAACCCTTGCCGCTTCCCCCATAGCCGTTGTCCTTCTCTGTCTGAATATTCCCGGCCTTACTTCAAACGCGGGCATCACCCCCCTTACCATCCTTGCCCTCATCCCGTCCGGGCTTATCACCTCAATTCCGCTTTACTGCTTTGCCCGTGGAACCAGGCTCCTCCCGCTTTCAAACATGGGCTTTATCCAGTTTATCTCGCCTACTTTTCAGTTTCTGCTCGGCGTCTTTATCTACCGTGAAGCCTTTCCCCTACGCAACCTCATCCCCTTCGGCTTTATCTGGCTTTCGGTGATCCTCTATTCAGTTTCCCTGCTTGCAAGGCGGAAAGGCCGTTGATGTATAAAAATAATACCGGGATACATCTTAAACGCCTCACGGTATCGTACCGCTTGAGGCATGGGTCATTTTCGATAACATTTTTGATGATGCACTGCGATACCTTGTTCTAATTCCGCGTTTATTCTATAATAATTTCTATCTTAAAGTTGGGGCCCCTTGGTGGTTTGCGGCGGTTTATAGGCAAACTCCCGGCGGCAAGGCTTTTTTGAAAACTGCCCCGGCTAACTTTTACCGGCATATAGACGACTGGCCGGCCGCCTATATGCTCTGGAGGCGACTATGTCCGATTCACAAGTACGGCAGCCGGATCAAAAATTATCCGGCGAAAACCCCGGCGCGGGCCAAAGGCTTGCGCTTATCCGCCATTCGGTAAGCCATATCATGGCTCAGGCGGTAACAACTATCTTTTCCGGAACAAAGGTCGCCATCGGCCCTTCAATTGAAAATGGTTTCTACTATGATTTTCTCCTGCCCAGGCCGATTACGGCTGAGGATCTTCCCGTAATTGAGGAAGAGATGAAGCGTATTATCAACTCGCGGCAGGATTTTGCCCGTTTGACGTTGACCAGGGAAGAAGCCCTCGCGCGCTTTGAAGACGAGCCTTTCAAGCGGGAACTTATCAACGATCTGCCGCAAGGCGAAGAAATTGCTATCTACGAAAACTGCGATGCCGAAGGTAAAGTCCTCTGGGCAGACCTCTGCCGGGGGCCCCACGTGCAGAACACCCGTGAAATCAACTCTTCCGCTTTTCGTCTTATGAGCATCGCCGGGGCCTACTGGCGCGGCGATGAAAACCGGCAGATGCTGACCCGCATCTACGGCACCGCGTGGGAAACGCCCAAAGACCTCAAGGCATATCTTGCATTTCTGGAAGAAATAGAGAAGCGGGATCACCGGCGGCTCGGGAAAGAGCTCGACCTCTACTCTATACACGAGGAAGCCGGCGCGGGGCTTATCTACTGGCATCCGAACGGCGGGCGTATGCGGGTTGCCGTTGAAGATTTTTGGCGCAAGGAGCATTACCGCAACGGTTACGAGATACTCTACACCCCCCATATCGGTAAATCCTGGCTTTGGGAAACCTCCGGGCATCTGGGGTTCTATAAATCGAATATGTACTCCCCTATGGAGATAGACAAGCAGGATTACATCATTAAACCTATGAACTGCCCCTTCCATATCCTCATCTACAAGAACAAGGGACGGAGTTACCGCGACCTGCCCCTGCGCTGGGCGGAATTGGGTACCGTCTACCGCTATGAACGTTCCGGCGTACTCCACGGGCTGCTTCGTGTACGGGGTTTTACCCAGGACGATGCCCATATCTTCTGTACCCCCGAACAGATGGAGGGGGAAATACGGGAAGTTCTGCGGTTCAGCCTGTATATCTGGAAGGTCTTTGGCTTTAAGGACATCAAGGCATACCTGGCAACGAGGCCCGGGGAATCCGTCGGGGAACAGTCCCGCTGGGATGCCGCGCTGGAAAGCCTCCGCAAGGCGGTGGAAGCCGAGAACCTTCCCTACGATATAGACGAAGGCGGCGGCGCTTTTTACGGCCCCAAGATAGACCTTAAAATCAAGGATGCCCTGGGCCGCGACTGGCAGATGACCACGATTCAGTTCGACTTTAACGAACCTGAACGCTTCGATATGAGCTATGTTGATGCGGACGGCCGGCATAAACGCCCCTATATGGTTCACCGGGCGCTGCTCGGATCGCTTGAACGTTTCTTCGGCGTTCTTATAGAGCATTTCGGCGGGGCATTTCCGATCTGGATTGCCCCGGAACAGGCGGCCGTTATCCCCGTAGCGGATAGCTTTAACGATTATGCCCGAAAGGTAGCCGCCGAACTGAAAAGCCGCGACATACGGGTAAGCGCCGAACTGGACGACGGACGGCTTAACGCCAAGATACGCGAATGTCAGAACAGAAAGATACCCTATATGCTGGTAGTCGGCCAACGGGAAGCCGACAGCGGCACGGTTTCAGTACGCCTGCGGGACGGCGGACAGCTTGGGAGTAACGATTCCGCTATGAAGATAGAAGAATTTGCAGGATACGTAGAGAAAAAAATCCGCACGCGAGACTTGGAGCTATGATGGAGGCGGCAGTATGAAGAACTATATCCGATTCTTTCTCTGTCTGTTCCTGGTTTTCTCCTGCGGAGGTGCCGCCTTCCCGGGGGACGAAACCCTCAAGCGGGACGACGGCAGAGAGATTATCCTGCATGAGAATTTTACCTGGGAGTACCATGAGGAACCCGACATTCCAAAAGGGCCTGTTGAAAATTTTGATATTTCTGCCGATTTGACCGGACAACTGAACAGCAGAAGCGGTAAATTCACCGTGTATTACGATCCTGTAGAATGGCACGAAACCACCGGTCTTAATCCCGGTGCGGAGATTCAGATAAGAAATACCGACAGCACCGGTTTCGGCATGGTTATCATGGAAGGCATCCCCCTGTCCCTCGAACAGATAAAAGACGTTATTGTATTAAACGCCCAACGTGTGGACAGCAACGCCCGCATAGTGCAGACGGAAAGGGTTCTTGTTAATGGCAAAGACGGAGCCATTTTTACCTATACGGCGCAGTACGAAACGCTCCGCTTTATCTTTTACAATCTTGTTATGAGCAACGAGAAGGGTTCCATTCAGTTTGTCTTTTATACACTCGATTCCGTATTTGAACAGTTAAAGCCCAATTTTCGTAAGGCAATGTCCGGTTTGATTTTCTAAATTATTATAGATGAGAGGAGGCCCTATGGCCAGGAGAGGAAAAGTAGAGATAGACAGGGAACTGTGTAAAGGTTGTTATTTGTGCATACGCGCCTGTCCGGTGAAGGTTTTGGAAACGGATACCGTGGTTAATTCGACGGGAACGTACCCTTCAAAACCGGTCCATACCGAGAAGTGTATTGCCTGCGGAAACTGTTACGAGGTATGCCCTGACGTATGTATCACCATATACGAACTGGAGGAAGCCGTATGAGCGGGAACAGCGAAATGGTTTTAATGAAGGGGAACGATGCTATTGCCGAAGCCGCGGTGCGGGCCGGTTGTACCGCCTATTTCGGTTATCCTATTACCCCGCAAAATGAAATTATCGCCTATATGGCGAAGCGGATGCTGGAAGCCGGAAGGGTCTTTATCCAGGCGGAAAGCGAGGTTGCGGCGATCAACATGGTGTTCGGCGCCTCCGCTGCCGGCGCGCGGGCCATGACCAGTTCCTCCAGTCCCGGCATCAGTCTTAAACAGGAGGGAATCTCCTACGCCGCGGGCGCGGATATTCCCCTGGTGGTGGCGAATGTAATGCGCGGCGGGCCGGGCCTTGGTTCCATAGCCCCCAGTCAGAGCGACTACTTCCAGTCAACCCGCGGCGGCGGCCACGGCGATTACTACTGCATAGTCCTGGCCCCCAAGAGCGTCCAGGAATGCGCCGATCTTACGGTACTTGCCTTCGACCTGGCGGATAGGTACCTGATGCCGGTTATCCTGCTCGCCGACGGCATGATAGGCCAAATGATGGAAGGCGTTGTTCTGCCGCCGGAACGCCCCCTTGCCGATCTGCCCAGGCGGGATTGGACGGTAGGCGGCATGGCGGGCCGGGATTCACGGCATATCACTTCAATCAACCTGATACCGGAACAGCTTGAGGCCAAGACCAGGGCGCGTTTTGCCCGTTACGGCGAGATAAAGGTACAGGAAACCCGCTACGAATATTCAGGCGAAACGGACGCGGACCTCACCCTGGCCGCCTACGGTACTTCCGCGCGGGTAGCCCAGGGCGCAAGAAAGCTGGCGGAAAAGGCGGGGATCAAGCTGGCCTTATTCCGGCCTATCACCCTGTGGCCCTTCCCCGGTGAAGCCCTTGCGAACATTGCGTCCAACGGTAAGCCTATCCTAACGGTGGAGATGAGCCTGGGACAGTTGGTTGAGGATGTAAAACTCAGCGTTCTGGGTAGCGCGTCTGTGTACCTGTTGGGACATTCCGGCGGTGTAATTCCTACCGAGGAAGAGGTCTTTGCGGAAGCCCGGCGTATTCTGGGCCGGTAGATGGATTTGGTTTTATAGAACAGGAGAATAGCTATGAAGAAACTTTACGGGCGCCCCGAGAGCCTCTACAAGGCGCCTACGAAATATTGCGGCGGTTGCGGTCATGGGGTGATACACCGTATCATTACCGAGCTTATTGACGAAATGGGCCTGAGGGAAAAGGCCGTTATTACCAACCCGGTGGGCTGCGCTATCTGGGCCGATCTCTACTTTGATTTTGACTCGGTACAGCCGGCGCACGGCAGAACGCCGGCGGCGGCTACCGGAATCAAGCGTATTCTGACTGATCATCTGGTGATCTGTTATCAGGGCGACGGCGACATGGCTGCCATCGGTACGGCGGAGATGATACACGCGGCAAACAGGGGCGAAAAGTTTACGACGATTTTTGTAAACAACGCCATCTACGGCATGACCGGCGGCCAAATGGCCCCGACGACGCTGGTAGGCCAGAAAGCCGCAACCGCTCCCAAGGGCCGCGATCCTGTGGAAGCCGGCATGGGCTATCCCATCCGCGTCTCGGAGCTTCTTGCAACCCTGGACGGAACCCGCTACATAGCGCGCGGCGCGGTGGACAGCCCCGCCAATGTCCGCAAGACCAGGCGGTATATCAGGAAAGCCCTGGAAGCCCAGATGCAGGGCTTGGGCTTTACTATGGTGGAAGTGCTTTCACCCTGTCCGACCAACTGGAGCATGGATCCAATTCAAGCTATAGAATGGCTTGAAAAGAACATGATCCCGGTATTCCCCTTGGGCGAGATTAAAAATACCTTGGAGGCGGCAAAATGATAGAAAAATCTTTATTCGCCGGTTTCGGCGGCCAGGGGATCATCTCCCTGGGGCAGATATGGGTGTATTGCGCCATGAAGGAAGGCAAGCATGTTACCTTTTTCCCCTTTTACGGGGCCGAAAAACGCGGCGGTATAGCGCGGGCGGGGGTTATCGTTTCCGATGAGGAAATAGCAAGCCCGCTCGTTACCATCCCCGATTCGGCGCTGGTGATGAACCCCGATTCGCTTCCGCTCTGCGAAGGTATGCTCAAAGAGGGCGGCCTTATGCTTATCAATGAATCCCTGGTAAAGGAAGAACCCAAACGCGGCGATATTAAGACGGTTAAAATTAAGGCTCAGGACATAGCGGAAAAGATAGGTAATGTCCGCATAGCCAACATGGTTGCCCTGGGTGCAATGGCAAAACTGACCGGCGCGCTTGCAATTACCGATATTGAAGGCATCCTCAAGAAATTCTTCAGTCCCGACAAACACAAGTTTGTCCCTATGAACGTAGAGGCAATACAGGCGGGCTACAAGGCCGTCGCGGTGTAACAAGGCGCGGGAGCCGCGCCTGCCTCCGGGCTTGAGGATAGCGATTCCGGCCCGGGAGTTTGCGGGGTTTTGTCCATGCAAGGCCCCGGCAGCCTCTTTTGTGCTTTACTTTCCAAATTTTAACTAATGGAGAATATTGACAGTACCAGCCTTTTGTCTTAAAATAGAATGAATTTTATTTTTTTAACGGTGAGGGGTAAGCTGATGGCTTCGATATGGTGGTATACAATCCCCCTACTCGCCGGGTTAACTTTAGGCTGGACTATTAGATGGCTGTACGCCAGATATCAACTTTCCGCGGCGGAACAACAGGCCGTGCGGATCAAACAGGCTGCTATCAAAGAAGCTGACGCCAAAAAGAAGGACATTCTTCTTGAAGCAAAAGATCAAGTAATCCGCGAACGAAACCAGCAGGAGAAGGAGACTCGGGAACGAAGGGGTGAATTGCAGCGATATGAACGGCGTGTTATTCAAAAAGAAGAAACACTAGAGAAAAAGATCGGTCTGGTTGAGAAGACAGAACAGGTACTGATAGAAAAGGAAAAGTCTTTTCAGGAACGGGAAAATTTACTGGGACGGGAGGAGGAACGGTATCGGGCGGAACTGGAGCGTATTTCGGGGCTTACCACGGAACAGGCAAAGACCATTATCATTCAGAATCTGGAGAATGATGCTAAACACGACGCCCAGGCGCTGATCAACAAGATTGAGCAGGAAGCGAACATCGCGGGCGAGAAGAAGGCGCGTGATATTCTGGTTGCCGCCATACAACGGCTTGCCACCGAGATTACGGGGGAAGTAACGGTAGCGACCGTTACCCTGCCTAACGATGAGATGAAAGGCCGGATTATAGGCAGGGAGGGCCGTAATATCCGGACGCTTGAAACCCTGACCGGTGTGGATATCATCATAGACGATACGCCGGAGGCTGTGGTTATTTCCTGTTTTGACCCGGTACGCCGCGAGATTGCCAAGGTTGCCCTGGAACGGCTCATTACCGACGGCCGTATCCATCCGGCGCGTATCGAAGAGATTGTTACTAAGGTAACCAAGGATGTATCCCAGAAGATCTTTGAAGAAGGGGAAAAGGTCCTTTTTGATCTGGGGATACATAATATAAAACAGGACGCAATACGTGCCTTGGGACGGCTCTACTTCCGTACCAGCTATGGGCAGAATGTACTCTACCATTCCAGGGAAGTGGCGATAATAGCGGGCATCCTGGCCGCAGAAATAGGCGCCAACCGGGAATTGGCCAAGCGGGCGGCCCTGCTCCACGATATAGGCAAGGGTATAGAATCGGATTCCGACCTGAACCATGCGGAGATCGGCATGGATATGGCGCGGAAAATGGGGGAAGATCCCCGTGTTATCAATGCTATCGGAAGCCACCACAACGATATGGAGCCTTCGTGTATAGAATCGGTCATAGTCCAGATTGCCGATGCCATTTCCGCGGCCCGGCCCGGCGCGCGGCGGGAAACCCTGGACAACTATATTAAGCGCCTGGAAAATTTGGAGAGCATTGCCGAGGGCTTTACCGGCGTCGAAAAGGCTTACGCAATTCAGGCCGGCAGGGAACTCCGCATCATTGTTAATAACGAAGCGGTAAACGACGATCAATCGAGGGCTTTGGCCAAGGAAATTGCCAAAAAGATCGAGAACGATTTACGGTATCCGGGGAGGATCAAGGTAACAATCATTCGGGAAACAAGGATTATAGAATACGCACGTTAGGAGTTTGGATAGAAGAATATTCGGTAACTATTTAACTACCGCTTCTGAAGCAGGCATACCGTCCTTTGTGTATACCTTGAGGTTATTGTTAGGGTCGGGTATACGCTGCCCCTGATGGTAGAACACATATTGATAGGTACCCTTTGGAAGCGGTAAAATAAGAGAGTAATGGCCGAGATTCCGGGGGTCCTCCTTGAGTTCATACATAAAGGGGTCCCAGCCGTTAAAAGTGCCCGCAACGGTAACGGACCCCCCCGGAGCGCCCTCGAAACTGAAATACAGGGTACCCGGAGGGTTATCCACCGGGGAAGGCGTCCGTTTAATAGGCGGAAGTTTAACGGTAGAAAGGATAAGCCCGGATGCTGCATCAAGCCGACTCTGCGGATTAAGCGGATCCCTTGTCCACAGGCCGTCTATGATAAGCCGGTAATCCAGCGTTGTAAGGTTCTTTTTTTCCGGGATTGTATGAACATAAAAGAGTATGCCGCCGTCTTTATAAACAGGGGCGTTTCTTTTTTTTTCCTGGGGGCTCAGTTGGGACGAATCCTGCGGTACCATCAACCTTCTAAACCAGTAAATTTGGGAGAAATCTTCATAGGCAAAGGAAATACCTACGGTTCCATAGTGATTGGAGGGGGCGGTAAAAATGACCCCGTCTTCAAACACTTCCGGAACACCTGGGCCTGGGAGGGATAACAGGTGATCAACAAATTGATAAGATTCTATATCTACCGCTCCGATATTGCCGATAATGAGCATAAGGAGCATGGCCGCCGTTGTTGTTGTTTTCATATTTATTTTCAATTAAAATTATCGGTGTATATGCGAGAATCTTAATATGCCGTCATTAAAAGCACTTGAAGAATTTAAAACATCCTTTCTTCCGATTGGTGGGGAAGACAGGGCTTTGGCAGATGACAGCCCCTTTACCGAGGATTTTCCGTTGCCGGAGCATGAGTCCGCAGCGCCGGAGGATTCCTCAGCCGGGCAATCTACCCGCGTCGGTTCCTCGGTTCCTTCTCCCGCAGACGGCGGGGTTGAGAATCTCGATCTGGACAATTTGGGTGATCTGCTGGATGATCTTGGCCCCGTTCCCGACGGGACCGAACTCCCCGATTTGGATGAATTACTCGGTTCGGTATCGGGAGAAGATGCACATTCCGACGATTTGGATTTAGACTCCCTCCTGGGGGATACCGCTGATGAAAGCCCCGCAGATGCCGAAGATACGTCCAACTTGGCGTTTCCCGAAATTGAAGAAACCGACGAACTCTTGAGCCCCGATTCCGGTGAAGCCGGCGATTCGGCCCTGCCCAAATTTGATGACGCCGACAATGCGGGACAGGAAGGTTTGGATCAAGATTTTGACGCCTTGGGCCCCGACGGTTTTGAACTTCCCGAAGAGGATCCCGCGGTTCCGGCAGAGGAGCTTAAAGCCCCCGAAGACAATTTTAACATACCGGACGAGGCTCCTCCTGATGGGGCCCCTCGTTTGGATGATGTTGCGGATATTCCCGAACTTGAGGAGAGCGCCGATGAGCCCGCCGCACCGCCGGTGTCCGGTAACGGCGGGCCAAATGAAAACAAAAGCCTTAATCTCTTTACGGAACCGCGCAATAACCTGAATTCTCAGGCTGAACCGGATAACGCCGAGGCTCTTGACGAATTGGACGGCGTTTTTGATGAAGAAGAAACGTTTGCCCCGTCGGGAGAAGTGGCTTCCGGTGATTCTTCATTCGACGGTTTCAGTTTGGATGGGGATTCTCTGGGCGATAATTTCAATCTTCCCAATGATACGGCCGCCGATGACGGGGTGGATGGGGATTTTGCAAAATTGGAGGAATTTAGCCTTCCCGGAATTGATGATATTTTCAGTAAAGAAACCAAGGCAGCCAAAAGGGCGGCCAGAACGCCGGTTCGGGAAGGGACCTCTGACGAGGTTGAGGAGATACAGTTAAGCGATGAAGAATTTGAAAAATTGCAACGGGCTATCGCTTCTTACCCCCTTAATCTGCGTATAGCCATTGAAGAAATAATAGCCGAACAAGTGGTGCCGCCGGATCTGATGTCCGGTTTGGTGAAGATGCTTGTTCGGGGAGCGCCGGCCAAAGAAGCGGCGTCAATGGCCGGGAGAATCCTCGGGCGGAGCATTGCTATCCCTAAAGGGTTTGAAAAGAAAACAGGGGAAGAACTGGAAGCGGAACAGGCAAGTTTCCGTTATATCTTTATTCATAATTTTCTTCCGGTGTTCCGGTTGTTTGTTGCTATAGCGATACTGACGGCGTCGGTTTCCTATCTGGCATATCAGTTTATTGTCATTCCCCTGTACGCGCAATCAATTTACAGCCGGGGTTATAAACTTCTCAATAACGGGAATTTCCAGCAGGCAAAGGAACGATTCAGCGAAGCTTTTTATTTATGGCAGGATAAAGAGTGGTTTTATAAATACGCCCTAGCCTTTGAAAAATACAGACAGTACGATGCTGCCGCCGAAAAATACGATGAACTTCTGTTCTTTTATCCAATGGACAGAAAAAGGCTGGTGGAATTCCTTGCCACGGAAAAGCAGGCTAAAGGCAGGCAGCGAGATTCTACTTTAAAAAGGGTTCTCGATTATACAGAACAGGATATAAAAGGCCCCCGCGATAAGAAAGGGGTGCTTCTCTATGCGGCTATGGAGACCGGGAGAGGTAACTATGCCAGGGCGGATACCATTCTGCGGCGGAAGTACCTGGACTATGCGGAAGACAGGGATGTCCGTTTGGCTTTGGGGGATAACGCCCTTCTCTGGGGGGACGAGGATCCGAGCCGATACGAATATGCACGGGAAAGTTTTGCCCTGCTTCTGGATAAACGCCAAACCGATCCGGTTCTGGAGCGTATGCTTTTATATTTTATACGCATTGATAGCTTAAAGGAGGTTTTACCGCTCCAGAATTATTTTATGGCTTCTCCCAAAAGAACAATAAGCGCCGCAAGCCTTTCCGAACTGGGGGGGTATTTACTTGATAAAAAATTTGAGGTGGTTGAAGGCGTCCCCGATGAATATTTGGAATATATACAGGGAATTCGGGATGTTCTTGTCAAAGCGGCGTCGGAGGCGGTTCGGGCGCAGGCAGGGGATGCAGACAGGGGTTCTTTGCCTATAACTTACTACCACCTTGCCCGATACTATAACTTTTATGGGAATGCGGAAGAAGAACGCCAGGTTCTCAAGGCTGCCTTGGACATATTTGAGGCTGCCCAGGAAGAGTCCCCCAAACGCCTGCGTTACTGGATTGACGCAAGGAGGCGTTACGCCCAATGTCTAATCAACGAGAGGAAATTTTTCCCCGCACAGGAAGAACTTACCAAGGGCCTCAATCGGTACGAGAGTAGTTTAAAGAGGGACAGGCTCGATAAGTACACCGCTTCACCTGAGTTCGGCGGACTCTATGCGGATCTGGGAGATTTAATGTACTTTACCCGTACCGACGGCCAGGAAAGGGCGCTGGAATACTATAACAACGCAGAGCGGATAGGCTGGAAAACGCCGGAAATGGTTTACCGTATGGGGGCAGCCCACTACCGCCTGGAAGAATGGGAACCATCCCTGGCGCGATTCTATGAGGTCTTTTCCGAGACCCCTTTGAACAAAAGAATACTCTATGCTTTGGGTAATGTATCCTACCAGAGAGGGGACTATTTTGCGGCCCAGAATTATTATACCCGTCTGCTGAATCTGCTGGATACAGAACGGAACCGCTTTTCCCTTGTATCCAGAAATAACACCGCGGACCAGCTTGACCTGGCGGAACGGATCATGGTTGCCAGAAACAATATAGGCGTTACCTATGAAGCGCTTACCATGCACTCGGGCAGCCCCGCCTACCGCAGCCAGGCTTTACGTTACTATACCGAATCCTCCACGGCCTGGGAATTTATAGCCCGCGATCGTGAAACTATGGTGAGACCTTTTGTAAAGAATTATGCAGCGCCGGGCACCAACCTTGGATTCCTCAATACCAGAAACGCCCTTTACCCGCGGCCCGGCTATGAACCCCAGTTGTATGTTTTCATTGACAAGGACATGGAGGACAATTCGTTCTGGGAGAATTTGGTACCGTCATCGACTTATTTGTCGGATGTCCCAAACAAATTGTAGGGGTGCGGGATTGGATATTTCAAAAGGTGGCATTTCTATTGGTTGTTGACAAAAAGAAAGCTTCAATTCGGAATATGAAAATCCCCTAAAGTTATTCGCCTAAAAGATGTTATGTGCAATTGGTTGGCAAAATTTGTTGATATAATAAAAAAATATACTTGACTAAAGACAAAAATTATAATATAATCAAACTGATTTTAAAATATTTTTGGAGAAAAACAATGAAGAATAAAATAGGAATATTATATTTATTAATTGTACTAATTGCCTCTAAGCTTGATGCTCAGGAAGCAATATTCAGTTGGGCTTTAGGTGATTTTGGATGGA
>JAISNI010000124.1 GCA_031276295.1 Treponema sp. | reverse complement strand
CGGGTCCGGTCTCCTGAAACGGAGCCTTGAAGCGATGTTTGTAGGGAGCGGCGGTAAAAGACGGCGATGCGGTATGCAAACCGCCGGAGGGTTCAATCGTGGTATTCATAACGTTTTCTTCTCAATTATAGTTATATAGTTGGTTCTCGGATATGAAGAGGATAGCGCAATTCCTAGAAAAACGCAAGTATTATTAGCATAACCCCAGCAAAAGGAACCGTCCGTTGAAAAACCGCGGAAGGACGCTTGATAAAGATCAAACAATGGTATAGATTCTTAAAAAAACGGGCGCTTCGCCGGGCCTTCGGTCCGCCGGCCCCGATAATCGGGATGTCTTGCATAAAGCGGGCCAAAGGTCCGATGCAAACCATCTACAGGCTGACAGGCCGCCGGAAGTTTGCGGGGAGACGCAAGGTGAAATGGATAAAAAAGGATATTTCTCAGGATATGGTAAAGGATCTGGCCGTCAAATACGGTTGCGATTACCTGACCGCTTCGATACTGCTCAGGCGCGGCATAGTCCGGGGGGAAGACATACGGTATTATCTTGAAGACGATGCCCGCCATCTTCACAATCCCTTTGAACTGCCGGGCATGGAAGACGCGGTCGAGCGGATACTCGCGGCAAAGGACGAGGGCGAAAAGGTTCTAGTTTTCGGCGACCGCGATGTGGACGGTATCACCGGCACGGCAATGGTAGCGGGTTACCTTCAAAGTATCGGTATAGATACAAGCTGGCGTATCCCCGTAGGCAACGATCCCTACGGGCTTTCCGTCAGGGCGGTAGAGGAATTTGCCGCCGGTTACGGTACGCTTATCATCACCGTGGACTGCGGCATAAGCAACAGGGCCGAGGTAGAAAAGGCCGGCGAACTTGCGGTGGATGTGATAATCACCGACCACCATAACCCCCAGGAGGAAATACCCCAGGCCCTAGCCGTTGTCAACCCGAAACTTCCCGAATCAAGGTACCCGTTCAGGGATCTTTCCGGCTGCGGGGTAGCCTTCAAGCTGGTAAGCGCCCTCCGTTTCGCCCTGAAAAGCCAACTCTACGGCCAGCCCGTCTGCCTGCTCAATACCCGCCCCCTCAACGACGCCTTTATTGTCGAAATCGCTAAGCTGCGCAACCTTGCCGTCATCGACACCCTTACCGAAACCCTTATTCCCGGCATGGTGGGTATAGGGTCCACAAGGCTCCCCCGCTTCCTTGAAGGGCAGCAGATACTGGCCTGGGACGGAGCATTGCAGAAGCGCGTCCTCGGCAAAATATTCGGAACCGGTGTAGAGGTCGGTATGCTTGACATTGCGGGGGAGATAGGCAAGGAGATACCCCAGGCAGCGGGAAAAAGCCTGCTCCGCATCAAGGAACTTTCCCGTATCGCAAAGTACGCGGACAGGGACTACACGGAACTGGACGTTTTTGTCAGCCTTTTCCAAAGTTTTATCGAAAAAAAAGAAAAACTCTTTACCGAAGCGGAAAACCAAGACCTCCAGCTTGCGGCCCTGGGAACGGTTGCGGACATCATGCCGCTTAAAGATGAAAACCGCATCATCGTGAAGCGGGGCATAACTTCGCTCCAGGAAAAACCCCGGCCCGGCCTGCACGAACTCCTCCTCAAGCTGGACCTGGCCGGGCGGCCCCTCCGCAATTCGGAGGTTTCCTGGCAGATATGTCCGGCGCTCAATGCCGCCGGCCGTATGGGCAGCCCCGAAAAGGCGGCAAGCCTGCTCCTCGAAAAGGACCCGGCGGAGCGCGGCCGTCTTGCGGGCGAAGTGGTCAAAATGAACACGGAACGCAAGAAGCTGGGCGAAGAGGTATGGACCATCGCCGAGCCTATGGCACGGGACAATCTTAAAGACTTTGACAACAAACTGGCCCTGGCCTATGGAGAAAAGATACACCGCGGCGTAACGGGGATCATGGCCAACCGTCTCGCGGACCTCTTCAAACTCCCGGCCCTGGTGGTCTCTTTTAAGGAAAACGCGGCCACGGGTTCCCTCCGTTCGCCCCGGGGCACGGATTTTACCGTTCTTCCCCTGCTGGAACAGTGCGCCGACCTCCTTATCGACTGGGGCGGCCACGACTTTGCGGCGGGTTTCAGCCTGGATAAGCCCAACTGGGGGGCTTTTCTGGACAGGCTCAAAACAGCCTGCTATACCATAGAACTTGAGCAAACCGAAGAAACGGTCAACGTGGACGCCGAGCTTCCCCAGAGCTACCTTAACCCCGATATTTTTAAAACCGTGGACCGTTTCGAGCCTTACGGCGAGGCAAACGAAACCCTTACCTTCCTGACCCGCGGCATCAAGATTGCCGACATCAAACTTATGGGCAGCGAACTCAAGCACGTCAAGCTCAACCTGGATGCGGGCAAGTACAAGTGGCCCGCCCTGTACTGGCAGGCTGCGGACAAGGCCAAGCGGGAATTCGATATAGGCGATTCGGTGGATATGGTTTTCAAATTCAACTGGAATTGGTATAACGGAACCGAAACGCCCCAGATCATCGTTACCGATTTACGGCGTCCGTGATCATGAGGGGGAGCGCATTGAAACAGTTCATAAACAATCATCGGTGATCCGATGGGGCCTCTATCGACGCTGCTCCCCCCAGCTCCAAAAGTTTTTGCTTCGCAAAAACGTTTTTCCGCTCCCCCCACTCCGGGTTCCCGCAGAAAGAAAAATTTCCTGTTGCCGCTTTTCATGGTTCTGTTTACGGCGGGCCTTTTCTGGGCCGTATTCCGCGGGATACTCTCCCTGCTCCCCTACCCGGAACTGGCCGCCTATCAATCCCGTTCCTACGGAACCCTCATGTACGACAGGAACGGCCGTGCCCTGCGCTTTTTCCCTGCCGCGGACGGCGTCAAACGGGAATGGGCCTCCCTTGACGGGATACCCGCCGGCGTTATCAGGGTGTTTCTCCGTGCCGAGGACCGGCGCTTTTACCTGCACCCGGGGTTTGACCCTCTCTCGGTTGCGGGCAGCGCCCTGCGGAACCTCCGTGCCGGACGTATCGTTTCAGGCGCGTCAACCATCACCATGCAGCTTGCCCGCCTCCTCCGTCCCCATACGCGGGGCCTTTCAGGAAAGCTCTCCGAAGCCTGGGATGCCCTGCGGCTTGAGGCAAGGCTCTCAAAGCGGGAGATTCTGGAACTGTACCTGAACGGCATCCCCTTCGGCAGCAATATCGAAGGGCTCCCCGCCATGACCAGGGCGCGTTTCGGACGCAGTATCTCCCGGCTTGACGATGCGCGTTCAGCCCTCCTTGCGGTGATTCCCCGCCGTCCCCAACTCTACGATCCGGCCCGCAACCCCGACGCCTGTGTCGCCGCCGCGCTCCTGCTCTCGAAACGCTGCGGCCTTAACCTGGAAGAAAGCGCCCTCAGACAGGCGGCGGCGGAGGCTGCCGAAACGGTATACGATACGGCAGGCAGCGAATCCGCAGGGGACGGTACGGCCCGCGAGTATCAAAAACAGGCGGCGGAAATGGAAAAAACGCCGTTCTTCGCCCCCCACTTTACCGAACGGGTCTACCTGATGCTGGACGCGGCGGGATCCGTCCGCCCCTCCGTCCTTACAAGCCTTGACCGGCAGCTTCAGTCATACGCGGAAACGCAGCTCCAGGCGGAACTGACCGCTCTGGTAAACAACCGCGTAAGCAACGGAGCAATCATGGCTATTGAAAACCGAACCGGCGCGGTACTCATCTATGCGGGCTCGGTTTCCTGGTTCAACGACGATGTATCCGGCAAGATAGACGGCGTTCGGGTACTCAACCAGCCCGGATCCTGCCTCAAGCCCTTTCTCTATGCCAAGGCCCTCGATTCGGGCTTCAGCCCTGCGGACATACTCCCCGATATAGCGACGGTTTTTGGAAGCGGCGAAGCCTATGTTCCGGCTAATTTTAACCGCCGTTTTAACGGCCCGGTCCGTTTCCGTATTGCCCTGGCTTCCTCGCTCAACATCCCCGCCGTGTATCTGCTTGAACGCATAGGGGTACGTTCCTTTGAGGATTACCTTATCGCCCTGGGTTTCGATTCTATCGGAAAGATGCGCGGCAATCATGGAGTGGGGCTTGCGCTGGGCAATGCCGAAGTGAGCCTTGAGGAAATGGTCCGTGCGTTTTCGGTTTTCCCCCGGGGCGGGTCCCTGCCGGAACTGAAATGGTTTGCGGACGAAGCGCCCTCATGCGCCCGGGATCCGGCGCAGACCGGGGAGCAGGTAATGTCGGCCTATGCGGCGTGGGAAATTGCCGATATACTTTCCGACAGGTCAAGCCGTTTTGTCGGTTTCGGCCCGGCCCCAAGCCTCGTTACGCCGTTTCCCGCCATGTTCAAAACCGGAACCGCCAACCAATTCCAGCACATCTGGGCGCTGGGGGCAAGTTCCCGCTTTACGGTAGGGGTGTGGCTGGGTAATTTTTCAGGGGAAACGGTGATAGGGCGTACCGGCAGTTCTATCCCTGCGCGGATAGCCTCTCATCTGCTGCAAATTCTGGAAGATTATGACGGCAGCCCGGAACAATCCCCGGATACGGCTAACCTGCCCCAATATGCGGCGCATATCGCTATCTGCCCTGTCTCCGGCATGGCGGCGGGGCCTTTCTGTACCGGAAGCCTGCACGAGTGGATACTGCCGTCCCTGGTTCCCCGTACCTGTGCCTGGCACCGTCCCGACGGGGGGATAGTCTATCCCCCCGAATACCAGGCGTGGCTCAGGGAACGCTTCCGTATGGGCCGCTCCGAATCGGGGAATGCCGGCATACGCCTGCCCGTTCCCGGTTCGGTGTTTTACCGGGACCCCGGTCTTCCCGACGACGCCCAGGCGCTGCGGCTGGAGACCGCCGGTTTTATGGCCAATGCCCTGGTCTACATGGACGGTATACTTCAGGGCAGCCTTAACCCTGCCGGGGTCTTTGCCCTTTCGGTCTTTAAAGGCAGGCATACGGTGCTGGTAGAAGACGAAAACAACAACCGCGCGTCGGTGGAATTTGAAGTAAAATAGTTACGTGAGGTAACCGGTATGAAAAGAAGCCCTCCGTCTTTCCCCCTTATCTTCGGCCTTGTTTCCGCGCTGTTCCTTCTGGGAACGGCTCGTCCGGCCTTGAGCCAGACGCCGAAAATAGCGGTTCTGCCCGACAATCCCCGGCTCGGCGAGCCTCTTACCGTTGCCCTTACCGGCTATCCGGTAAAAACCGCACTTCCCCATAGGGAATTCAGGGCCGTCCTCAAGGACGGGAACGGACGCCGGCTCTCGCAAGCCTTATTTTTTGAGTTCGCGGACGTGAATCCTCCCCTGTTTACGGCCCTTCTTACCCTTCCCTCAACCACGGGGGCTGATTTTGCCTCTATAGATGTTGAAGATCGGGGAGCCCTCATCGTTTCCGCCCCGATCAACATTCAAAAAAGGGAATTTATCCGCGAGACAATTGAGCTTGACCAGAATCTATCCGACATCCGGGCAAAGCCGGATCCTCTCAAAGCAAGGGAAGCGGCCCAACTCTGGGCCATCCTTTCACATACGGGAACGGATATCTGGGCGGCGGATGCCTTTATCCCCCCGATCAAATCCACCCGCCGCACCGGCTTTTTCGGCGACCGGCGTATCTTCAGGTATGCGGACGGCTCCACGGATACAAGCATTCACGCGGGGATCGACTATGGCGTACCTACCGGAACAGAGGTCGGCGCCAGCGCATCCGGCAAAGTTGTTCTGGCGCGGCTCCGTATTGTTACCGGCTATTCGGTGGTTGTGGAACACCTTCCCGGCGTCTACTCGCTCTACTATCACCTCTCCAGAATCGATGTTTCCGAGGGAAGCATGGTAAAACAGGGCGGCCGTCTGGGCCTTTCAGGGGCTACGGGCCTTGCGACCGGCCCCCACCTGCACTGGGAAATCCGTGTGTCCGGCGAAAACACCGATCCCGACGCCCTGATCGCCCGTCCTCTCCTTGACAAAAACGCTATTTTAAGTAAACTATACGGTATCTCTCCATAAAAAGTTGACCGGCGTGCGGAACCCGGTTTTCGCCGCGGATAAGCCAGTTGTACACCGGGCTTTACATCAAAGGAGAGCCGTAAAAACAACCGGCCCTCATGCCGGGCTGTTTTTATCATTATACCGGAAAGGAGGTGATCGTATTGGCTCATATTATCGTGGATGAAAACGAGATGCTCGAAAAAGCTATCAAACGTTTTAAACGTATGGTAGAAAAAGAGGGGATTATCAGGGAATTTAAAAAACGGGAATACTATGAAAAGCCCTCTACTATTCTTAACCGGAAAAAAAAGGCAATTCAGAGGAAATTGCTTAAAAAATCCCGCAAAGGTAAAAACGAATATTAAAAGACGCCGGAATCAAGGAACAGATGTAACTATTCATGCCTTTGTTAAGACGCCGGAGAACAAGAAAAGTTCTGAAATTACGTTGCATCTGAATAGTTAGGGGCGGATAATCTCTCATTAGTCTGCCCTCTGTTCCTTGTTCTCTGTTGTTGTTCTTTGCCGTCCAATCAGGTATTAAGGGATTGGCAAACTATCAAATAACAGATAAACTTTCAGGAGGAGATAACTATGCTTGAAGAAACAATAAAGAATGCCCTTGAAAACGTGCGCCCTTCCCTCCAGGCTGATGGAGGAGATGTAGAATTTATTTCTCTTGCCGAAGACGGTACGGTTTCCCTTAAACTTACCGGCGCTTGCGGCTGCTGCCCCATGGCCCAAATGACCCTTAAAATGGGCATTGAAAACTATCTGAAAAAAGAGATTCCCGAAATTACCGCGGTGGTAGGGGTTTAAAGGCCGGAGCATCTGACAAAAGCGGCAATTTCAATCTCTGCGGGGAAAGAGCGCTTTCTGCCGGTTGTATTTTCGGATATGGAAGGCAGAGGCTGGGAAAGTTGTGATTTTATCTTTGTTTCCGGTGATGCCTATGTCGATCATCCCTCCTTCGCCGCCGCTCTTATTTCGCGGGTACTGGAGGATGCGGGGTTTCGCGTAGGCATCATTCCCCAGCCGGACTGGAAGAATCCTGCATCGTACACGGTTTTAGGCCGCCCCAGGCTGGGGTTTCTTGTCGGCGCGGGTAACATGGATTCCATGGTTGCCCATTATACCGCCGCTAAAAAGCCCCGCAGTAACGATGCCTATTCGCCGGGGGGCACGGCGGGGTTTCGGCCCGACCGCGCTATTCTGAAATACGTTGAAGGTATACGCCGGGCATACGGGGACATACCAGTAATTATAGGCGGCATTGAGGCCAGCCTGCGCCGGTTTGCCCACTACGATTACTGGTCCGACACGGTGCGCCGTTCGGTTCTGCTGGATTCCAAGGCCGACATACTTGTTTACGGTATGGGGGAGCGGGCTATTCTGGAGATAGCCCGCCGCCTTGCGCAGGGTGAGGCGGTACGGGAAATCCAGGACGTGCGGGGAACCTGCGTCCGTTTTCACGGTCAGCCCTATGGCTTTAAGGATGCGGCGGGGGCTGCCCCTGAGCATCCGGCTTTTGCAGGCGTCTTGTTACCCGATTACGAAGCGGTAAAGGGGCCCGATCCTGCCTCGCTGAGGGCGCTGGCGGAACACTTTATGCTGCAAAAAAACAACACCGATCCCGCAAGCGCGAAGCCCCTGGCGGAAAGGAATGACGGTGATCGCTGGGTGGTGCAGAATCCGCCCGCTTATCCCCTCAGTACCGCCGAAATGGACCGTATCTACGAGTTACCCTTTACAAGAGAATCCCATCCACTATACGACGCCGCAGGCGGTATTCCGGCTTTGAAAGAAACCGCCTTTTCCCTGGTGTCAAGCAGGGGCTGTTTCGGCGGCTGTTCCTTCTGCGCCATTACCTTTCATCAGGGCAGGGTACTTACCGCAAGAAGCAAGGAGAGCCTTGTTCGGGAGGCTGAAACCCTGACACGGCTCCCCGGTTTTAAAGGCTATATTCACGATGCCGGCGGACCTACGGCTAATTTTTACACGCCGCCCTGCGCCCGCCAGGAAAAGGGGAGCTTTTGTCCGGACCGGGAATGCCTCTATCCCCAGCCTTGTCCAAAACTCAGGGCGGATCACGGGCCCTATCTTGAAAGCCTCAAGGCTCTGCGGCAGGTAAAGCATGTAAAGAAGGTGTTTATCAGGTCGGGCATCCGTTACGATTACCCTGAACTGGACAGGAAACACGGCAGGGAATTTATCGAAGACCTCTGCCGTTACCATGTAAGCGGTCAACTCAAGGTTGCGCCTGAGCATATTACCGAGAATGTCCTTGCCGCTATGGGCAAGGGTGAAGGAGCGGTATACCGAAGATTCGTCCGTATCTATACCGAGACAAACCGCCGGCTCGGCCTTAAACAGTACCTTGTTCCCTATTTTATGTCGGGACATCCGGGCTGCCGCATGGAAGATGCCGTGGAACTGGCCCTGTTTCTAAAGGAAAGCCGTTTTATCCCCGACCAGGTACAGGATTTTTACCCGACACCCGGCAGCCTTTCCACGGTAATGTACCGCACGGGACTGGACCCGCGCAGCATGGAGAGCATCCCCGTCTGCCGGGCGGGACGGGAAAAAAGCGTCCAGCGGGCCCTCCTCCAGTTCAACCGGAAGGGAGGGCAGGCCCTAGTCAACGAAGGGCTGCGGAGCATAGGCAGGGAGGACTTAATTGAAAAGCTGGGAACCGGGCCAAAGAAATGAAAAACCTCGCCCGCAAGATAGCGCGCGGAGGGTATTATACCCCGCGTTCCAATATTAAAGATGAGAAAATTCCTTATTGTTTGACAGAAGGCTCGGAATATGAAGAGGATATTAGTATATTTGAAGAGGATATTCGTACATTTATGGAAGGCCCCTGACGGCCCTCATAAGCATGACCGGCACACCGGTTGTGATAATTCAACGTTTGGAAGAAAAAGCTTGCTGTTTTATCATTCAAATGGTATTTTAAGTATACTTAACTATCTTCAAAGGATAATTATGCAATTTCGCTCGACCAAAGCGCATGAGCCGTTGGCATCGTTTAAGGATGCGGTATTGCGCTGTCTGCCCCAGAACGGGGGACTATACGTTCCGGCAGAGGTAATGGATTTACGCCAATTCTTTCTGTATATGAATAGCAGTACCACTTACCCTGAATTGGTGGCTACTGTTGCGCCCGCCCTGCTCCAGGGGGAATTAAACCCTTTTTCCGCATCGCGGGTTGCCGAAAGCGCCTTTGCCTTTGAGCCCGAACTGATACAACTGGATGAAAACTTTTCCCTGCTTAACCTCTGCAATGGGCCCACCGGAGTTTTCAAGGATTTCGGCATTGCCTTTCTTGCCGCAGTGATGGAAGAACTGCTGAAAAACAACGGCCCTGCAATGGTTATTTCGGCGGTCAGGGGGGAAACCGGGGTCAGTCTAGCCCACGCCTTTAACAAGCGGAAAAAACTAACATCGGTAATGCTCTATCCGTCGGGCCCCATCTTCGGCCTTAACCCTTCGACGTTTGTTCCACGGGGAGGGGATATCATTCCTATCCAGATACGGGGAACCTTTGACGACTGCCAGCGGCTTGTTATGGAAACGATACAGGACCGCCCTTTTTCGGAACGGTACAATATCACAAGCGCCAATACCATTAATCCCGGACGGCTTTTAGCGCAGGTTCTGTACTACCTGTATGCCTTTATCAAAATAAAGCAGAGCCTGCAAGGGGAAATGATGTTCAGTGTTCCCTGCGGGAATTTCGGCAACCTTATCGCCGGTCTGTACGCATGGAAATTCGGTATGCCGGTAAACGGGTTTATCGCGGCCATGAATAGGAATAGCGCCTTTGACGGTTTTATTCAGGGGGGAAAATTCACGCCGCATTCCCTGCAATCCACGATTTCTCCTGCCCTGGATATAAGTATACCCAGCAATTCTGAACGCCTCTTGTCGTTCTATGAGGAAGCCCCGGCGGTTATGCGGAATATGATATTTCCAACCTCAATAGATGAGAGGAGTACCCAGCTTGCCATGGAAAAGGTCTGGAAAAAATACGGCATCATCATCGATCCGCATAGCGCCGTAGCCTTTGCCGCCGCGGAACAGTTGAGCGCATCCCGCGATTTTTCCGGTCATGTTCATATAGTTGTACTGTGTACGGGCCACCCGGCAAAGTCGGCGGACACTATTTTCAACGCCATAGGCCGGAGGGTAGAAATTCCTGGAAGGTTAAACATATTCCACAAAGAAACCGATCCGCTGGCCGTCATTGAATCTCAACTCGATTCCCTGGAAGGGGCCATAGCAAGCTGTATATAAAGCGTATCTTTCAAAACAAGTCGAATTATGAAAGATACGGCCGTTGAAATTCATGTTGGATGCAAAAAAATCCTGATTATCGGGGCTGCTTTGGCAGTTTGCAAGGTATAAAAAATTCACTTTCGTGAATTTTTTATACGATTTTGCG
Organism: Treponema sp.; assembly: GCA_031276295.1. Classification (GTDB taxonomy): domain Bacteria; phylum Spirochaetota; class Spirochaetia; order Treponematales; family Breznakiellaceae; genus JAISNI01. The sequence continues at coordinate 1,071 of JAISNI010000124.1, read as the reverse complement.
CTGAAGCGCGACAAACTGCTAGCCCAATTCAACGCGGACATCCATCACCTATTGGGGAATTCAGTACCGACTTAAAAGCAGCCCTGCTTTATGGGGTTAAAAAGTCTAAATAGTTGAACACAATATTGATATGATTGCACAAGCAGATTATATCGTTGATTGGAAGGCCGGGTACATACCCCGGAGCTTGCTCGGAAAATTTACCACCACAGAAAATGTTGTAACCGATTTTCGGATCGGGGTATGTACCCGGCCGGTATAATAAATTTCCTATCCAACGAAGAACCCCGGAGCTTGATCCTGGGTTCTTCGTTTAGGCTCCGGAGCCGGTGAAAAGGGCGGCGAAATTGTAGCGCAGGGAACCCTGCAAGATACCGATAGTGCGGTTCGTGTTCGAGGTATAGAGAAATGGCCTTGCCCCAAACCGGACCTTTAAAATTTGATTGTTTTTTGTTCGGACGCGAATCCTGAAATTACCGCGGTAACGTCCTTGAGGTACAGTACCTGCGTGTTACCATCATCTACCGAATACCTGTCCTTCAACTGGGGATAGGCATCCAGCATGTGCTGTCTCGCCTCGCGTCTGTCATCCTCGACCGCGACGGCCTGCACGCGAATCCACTTACCCTCGTCAAAGGCGCATATTTCTATTTTGGGATTAGCCTTTATCTGTTTTGAAACATCCTTGACTTTTCCCGTCTGAATATACAGTTTCCCGTCGAATATATCGACCGTACCAAAAGGCCGTACCCGCGGCTGATCGCCTTCAACGGTAGCCAAATAATAGGTATTGGCCTTTTTAAGAAAATCATACACTTCCTGCATAGAGCGCCTCCATTAAAATTTGAATTTTACCTATGTATAATACAACTGTCTAAATAAAGATTGCAAGCCCCCGCGTTGCCTCATTGAAAAAGTAACCCAAAAGACCCTATGCCTCATTTTGAAAAAGTAACCCAAATCAAAGTAGACTATCCGGAACTCATAGTTCCCGGAGGTCAAAATGGGGTTATTCATGAAAGAAAAACACAAGGTTATTACCGGTTACCGTTCCCGTTATCGGGAAGCAAA
>JAISNI010000094.1 GCA_031276295.1 Treponema sp. | reverse complement strand
CTGATCGGCTTTGTGTATCCTGAGCATAGTACGTCTCCTCCCAAGGACTGTTCATGAGTATACCACCTTTCATCTTTTAGGCAAATCACTTTAGGAGATTTTCATATTCCGAATTGAAGATTCTATCCCTTCAATTATTTATTTTTTTGGAGTACCGCCGGAGCGCGCGGCTGCGCCTCCAAATTATCACCCCCGCATATTTTCCGAAACGAGACGTTTTTCTACCTGTAGCCCAGTTCCGCAAGGGCTTTTTCCGCTTCGCCTATCTCATCGTAAGGCATGACCCTGTCCGCATAGATAATCGAATTTTCATGACCTTTACCCAGAAGCAGGACAAGGTCTCCCCGTTGCGCATGGGAAAAAGCTACCCGTATTGCCGCCGGCCTGTCCGGAACCAGGAAAATATTCCCGCCTTCCTGATGATTCTCCACACCGGAAGCGATGTCCTTTAAGATAGTAAGGGGAACTTCCCCGCGGGGATCCTCATCGGTAAGGATGATAATGTCCGACCATTGGGAGGCAATCTTCCCCTGTTCCTTCCGCTTCTGGACATCACGTTCCCCTGCGGAACCAAAAAGGGCTATAATACGGCCCCCGTGTTTATCAATACGCTCCCGTAAGACCGGAAAGAGCACTTCAAATGAATGGGGGGTATGGGCGTAATCCACAATTATCTCAAAGGGCTGGCCCTTTTTTATCGGCGTCATGCGGCCCTTGACCGGTTTAAGGTACGGCGTCAGGGGAAAGATTTTTTCCAGCGGGATGGAGAGAAACTGAGAGACCGTGAGCAGGCTGGCAAGAACGTTTCCTGCGTTGAACATCCCCGGCAGTTTATCCCGTATATCCATGACCAAGCCGGATTCACGGATAAAGACTTCGTACCAGTTACCGGCTGCATGGCTGTACATGCTTCTCAACGAAATATCCGCATTGCCGCCGCGGGTACTGAAGGTATAGGTTTTATGCTTGGTAGCCTGGGCAAAATATACCGCACTGGGATCATCCCCGTTCACCACACCGAAACAGGGGAGCGGCTGCGGATCATACGCTTTGCCGACGGTTACGGAAGGTGAGAGTTTGACGTGGCCTGAAAGATTATCGTCCAGGCTGCGGAAAAGATTGGCCTTGTCGTTCCGGTACTGCTCCCAACTGCCGTGGAATTCAAGATGTTCGTGGTTTACATTTGTCATCACCCCGACATCAAAGGCCACGTCCCCCAGCCGGTTTGTACGGCGGGAAAGGCCGTGCGAGCTGGCCTCAATCACCGCGTATTCGGCGCCGTGAAGCCGCATATCGGCAAGAAGCCTGTGGATGGTAACGGACTCCGGTGTGGTTTCGTGCTGGGTATTCAAATACACGGCTTCACCGTCGCCGTGCTGAACGGTTGAGATAAACCCCGCCTTTTTCCCCAGCAGCACCAGAAGTTGGTATATAAGGTATACGGTTGTGCTTTTTCCTTCGGTTCCCGTAACACCGATAATTGCCAAATGCTGTGAAGGGTACTCATAGAAAGCATCGGCTATTGCGGACATAGCAACGCGGGAATCCTGTACCCGCAGATAGCAGATTCCTTTTTCAAAGGAAGTCAATTCATCCTGGTAAACGATCGCCACCGCGCCGTTTAGAATCGCATCAGGTATATAGCTATGACCGTCCGTATGAAGACCGGGCAGGGCGAAGAATATATTTCCCTGCCTTACCTGCCGTGAATCGTATTCAAGACCGGTAACCACTGGGTCGTCTAGTCTTTCCAATAGTGATATATCGCCCGCCCCAGGAGGTCGTTCTCTAAGGTTTTTTTCTTGGTCTTTGCCCTCAAAAATTTTCTGTGTCAGTTGAACCTTTTGAGCAATTTTATCGGTAAAAAATTGGGATAAACGGCGTTCCATACTTCTATATTATATAGGATCGGCTTAACGGTAAAGTAGTTGAAGCATATCTTGACCTATAGCGTTAAATTTTTTAAGCTCTCTGCATGTATAAAGCCAGAGTAGAGGCGGAATTTTCCGCCGCTCATTTTTTAAGCCGTTATCACGGCAAATGCGAAAACCTGCACGGTCATAACTATAGGGTCAGGCTCTGGGTAAAGGGGGAAAGTCTTGATACGGGCGGTATGCTCGCCGATTTTGCCATGTTGAAAAGATGCCTCCGCGACATCCTTGCCCCCCTGGATCACAGCAACCTTAACGATACCGCAGCCTTTCAGAACAATCCGAGTGCGGAACGGATAGCCCGCTCTATATTTGAAGGGTTGGAGGAACTGTTTCCCAAAGCAGGTCTGGACGCGGCCCTGCTTTGGGCGGTCGATGTGTTTGAAACGCCGATCAACATGGCGCGGTATGAAAGAGACATACCCGGTTAAAATGTCCTGCCCCGGACAAGGCCGTATATTTTACTGATTCAACAGGGAATTGATGTTATCCCGCAATCTGTTCATATTGGCCTGCAAGTCGCTGTTTTGACTCTGGAGATTCTGTATGAATGTTTCCCGCCCGGTCAGTATCCTCTGAAATTCACTGTTCTGGGTTTGCATTTTGGTAATCTGTCCCTGCAATTCCGTATTCTGCGTTTTAAGCCCGCCTATTGACGCATCTCGGTCCGCAAGGGTCTGTTCCAAAGCGGTGTTTCTGGTCCGCATCTCCGTAAGGTTGCTTTCATACCCGGCAATACGCTGTCCCTGGACCGTTCCCTCACCGGTAAGGGTTTCAAGAGCCCTGTTCCGCTCGGCTAAAGCCTGTTCCAAAGCGGCGTTCTGTGCCCGGAGCTCGGCAATGGTATTCCGCGTGTCGGTTTTCGCCTGCCGGAACGCGGCTTCCTGGGCCGCCTGCTGATTCCGGGAAGCTGCTTCCGCCGCGGTAAGTTTTTCGGAAAGTTCGGTGAGAGCGGCATCGGCCCGGCCCGCCTCAAAACCGGCTTCTTCCGCTTTGCCCTACGCCTCGACGATAAGCCTGCCGCAGGGCATTCACCGCGGCACGGTTGATCTCCTTTCTGTGCAGGAAAGACCGGATATGCTGGAGCGAGGGGGTTTCTAGGAACTGCTTAAGGGAATCGAGGCTTTTGGAGGCATTGGCAAACTGCCTTTCCTTAATCTGCTTGTTCACCAGACCGAAAAAGCCGGCAATCTGATTCTCCGCAAGTTCGGCCTTTTCCCTGTCCTCGGCAAGACGGCGCAGTTCCTCCTGGACTTCGGTAAGGCTTTGCCGGCTTGTATTGTACCGGCTTTCAAGCGCGCCCAACCGGGCCGCAGCCTCTGCGTAGATGTCGGCCTCCCGGATACGGGATGCTTCCAGAATGCGGGCGCGTTCCGCCTGAAGCTCGGCAAAATTCTTCCGGTACTCTTCCTGAAGGGTTTGCAGCCTTGCGCGGATTGAGTATCTTTCAGCTTCAATCTGTTTCCGGTATTCCACAAGTTCCGCATTGAGGGCCGCTATCTGCTCCTGATAGAATATCTGCATACGCTCTGCAATGGCGCTTTCGCTTATATTCTGCTGTTGCTGCCGCCGCCTCTCTTCTTCGACGGCGCTATTCATCTCTTGCCGAAGCACGTTTTCCCTTTCACCTATCAACTGCTCGATGAAATCCTGCAATTCCTGTAATTCTTTGTCAATACCGCGCATTGCCTAACAATTTTTCTAACCGAAAAGGGGCGGCTGCCCAGGAACAAAATTTAGCGGCCTGTTGCACTTGTAGATTTTTTGCATCGGACCTTTGGTCCGCTTTATGCAAAAAATCCCGATTATCGGGGCTGCGCGGACTTTAAGTCCCATGTCAGTTTGCAAGGTATAAAAATTCACATTTGTGAATTTTTATACGATTTTGCGCTGAAGCCAACAAACTGCTAACCGTTCCTTGTTTTTGTCAACCGCCGCTCCCTTTCTTGGTATATCCTCTCAAGCTCCTCCAGCGATCTCCCGCTCCTCAGCATTTCCAGCGCTTCTTTCATGCCTTTCGCTTCCCCCCGCGCTTCCCCCTCTACTCTTCCCTCCATTCTTCCTCGCGCTTCTCCCTCTGATCTTCCCCGCGCTTCCCATATCGCCGTCAGTCCGGCTGCCGTCAATACCTCTTCCAACGTTTCTCGTGCCATCTCCGTTATCTCCTTCATCCCTTCTATGTTCGCTCGCGCCAGTATATCCACATATACCTTAACGCTCTCTTCTCCCTTGTATCCAAGGCTCTTCTCAAATACCCGCTTTAAACTTTCTCCCCTATGCTGATGGTGCAGATC
>JAISNI010000087.1 GCA_031276295.1 Treponema sp. | reverse complement strand
GACTTGGCCAGTCCCGGATTGGCGATAAGCAGTATGGGGACGCCGCTGTCGCGGGTAATTTCAATGGCGAGTTCTATCTGGTCACGGATTTTGTTGATACGGTTCATGATTGATGGCTTATACCGGGCAAGGCGGGGATCTGCCTTCCAGGCCGGGGTTTAACCCTGACGGCGGCATCCCTGCCGCCTTTTCCTCCCCCCTGGTCGGCGGGTTAAACCCTTCAAATCCGCCTCAGATCGGGCAAGGCGGATTTGAACCGCCGACCTCTTGGTCCCGAACCAAGCGCGCTACCAGCTGCGCTATTGCCCGAAAAAAATAGGGGCTTGCTTCAAGCCCCCTCCGACAAACTGCTGAATGTAAAAAACCGCCGACAAGCGGTTTTTTACGACGGGAGCGACGGGGCTTGCCTTCCGCTCGCAAACGTCCTGTTTGCTCACTCCAGGCCGGCCCTTTTGCTAAACCGCCATCCCTGGCGGTTTACCCGTTAAGGCGGCGCACCTGCTTGCCTTAACAGGGCCGCAAAAGGGCTTCAAGCCCCCTCCGACAACTGCTATATGTAAAAAACCGCCGACAAGCGGTTTTTTACGACGGGAGCGACGGGGCTTGAACCCGCGATCTCCGGCTTGACAGGCCAGCGTGATAAACCAGCTTCACTACGCCCCCAATGTTGATAATATATGGTATATCCTGAATGGAAAAAAATGTCAAGTGGCCGCCCTGGAAATCGACAGTCCCCAACTCTTTTTAATGGATTCTTTCACCAATGAAGCCGTTAAACGGTTTCAAAAAGGTATTTTATCGGATATTGGAATAGCTATAACCCAGGCCGTTGACCCCCGGGGCTTACCCACCGAAACGGCGGCCTGCGCCATTCGGTAAAAATTTATCCAGTAAAGCGGAAGCCGCATACTCGAGCGATAGACACTATATTTCATTTTATCGCAAACAAGACGGAGGCGCTATGCACCCCATATAGGCTCCCAGGGCAACAGCACTTACTTTTTGTACGCCAAAATTCCCTTCAAAAAGGGCGATCACTGTTCATGAGGCCGGAAATATGGTATAATGGCAACGAGGGTTAAACATGGAGACAATGCAAACGATACCGGACTGGAGAGCCACCGCGGATGAGATTTGGGCTTTATTGAAAGAAACCGACCTTATCGTGAAGGAGAACGCGAGAGGGTTTGCCGAACTCAGGGAAAGCCAGAAGGAAACTGACCGCATTATAAAGGAAACCGACCGTATCATAAAGGAAAACGCCTTACGGCAGGCGGAAAGGTCCGCCGAATTGGACAAGAGAATCGAGCGCGTCACTGCCAATGTCGGTGGGCTTAACCGTTCCCTGGGCGAACTCATCGAGACCCTCATCGCAGCGCGGTTGTGGGAAAAGTTTCCCGAATACGGCCTGGTGCGCGCGTTCCAGCGTGTGCCTATCCACGACGAAACGAACCGCGTCAGAACCGACATCGACATTCTGCTCTCCAATACCGATAAAGTGATGGCGGTTGAGGTCAAGCGTGAACTTGACGATAAAAGGGATGTAGACGACCATCTGAAGCGCATGGAACTTATCCGAAAATATCCGCCGTTGGAAACGGTAAACAAACAATTATTGGGAGCGATGGCGGGCGGAGTTGTGAACCCGGAGATTATGGGCTACGCATACGAGGCGGGATTTTACGTGCTTGAATTAACGGGAGAGGCCGTGCATCTTATCCCGCCGCCCGCCGGCTTTACACCCCGGCAGTGGTAGGCGGATAAAGATGCCAGGCACGGTCTTGCGGGAGCGCAAGGAACACTAAATGTGGGGAAAGGGCTTCAAATGTGCCCCAAAAATTTATATAGAGCGTTAAATGTAAAATTGCTGATGAGGCAATGCGGCCTCTTGACGTTCCTGCATGAATATAGTATATTCGGTATAAGATTTTCAGGGTCGGGTGCGTGAAAGAAGGCTGTTTAACGCTTCTTTCATAATTCCCAACCGGCGGTATAGCCCGCGACTTTGCGTTGTAAGAATAATCGTTTGTACCGGACAGCAGGTCCGTATGAGGCGGACGAGGGGTTCACAGACTCCCCGGCAAACGATTTATAGCCGCGCAAACTGAACCGGTGGAATTCCGGTGCCGACGGTAGAGTCCGGATGAAAGAAAATAGCGCCCGTTTAAAGCAGGATGTATCCTGAATGGCGGCCAACCCAAAGCGCATTTTCAATGAACACGAAGCCCTGGTTAAGTCCGGGGCTTTTTTTTGCCCTGAATCATGGAGGGTCTATGAAAAGTGAACAGCGTTACAAGGGCGTCATCTGTGCCGCGGGAAGATTCTTGCTTGCCGCGGTGGTTTTTGTCGTGTGCGGAAGTGTTTTTGCGGGCGGGGGCGGCGAAGCGCGCGGGGGAGCCGCCGGTACATCTAAGCCGCAGGACGCTTCCATTGCGGTGTTTATCCCCGGCCTTATGTCGGGCAGCCCTATCTACGAGATGCTGGCGAACGGGGTGCGGAAGGCCGCCGCGGATTTTTCCTCGGCGGAGGGGCGTGAGATAAAGGTAAATGTCATTGAAGCAGGCTATAATCAGGCCGAATGGGAAGCAAAACTTACCGCCCTGGCCGCGTCGGGATCATACGGCCTGATTGTCTCGTCCAATCCCTCGCTGCCGGTTATTGCCGAATCGGTTTCGGCCAAATTCCCCCGGCAGAAGTTCCTCCTCCTTGACGGGGAAATTGAAGGCCGTCCGTCAATCTACACGATGCGCTATAACCAGAGGGAACAGGCCTACATTGCGGGCCATATCGCGGCCCTCGTCAGCCTCGATTTGACCGCCGGGGGGCCTAAGCGTATTGGTCTTGTGGCGGGCCAGGAGTACCCGGTTATGGATAAGACCATACGCCCTGCCTACGAGGAGGGCGCAAAGGCGGTTGACCAGGACTTTACCGTGGATTTCCGGGTGGTGGGGAACTGGTTCGATGCCGGCAAAGGCGCCGAACTTGCCCTCGACATGATACGGGGCGGCGTCCAGGTGATCCTCTGCATTGCGGGCGGGGCTAACGAGGGTGTTGTCAAGGCGGCGTCGGAAACCGGCAAAAAGGCGGTTTGGTTCGATATTAACGGCTACGGGATCATGCCGGGCACGGTGGTCGGTAGTGCCGTGTTGTACCAGGAAAAGGCAGCCTACGAGAAAACCATGCTCTACCTTAAAGGCGCCCTGCCCTTCGGCAAAGCGGAAGTTGTAGGCATTGCCCAAGGTTATGTGGAATTTGTCGAGGATGATCCCCTGTACCTGGCGGCGGTTGGCGAAGCGGCCAGAGCAAAGCAGTCCGCTCTGCTTACCCGCCTCCGTTCCGGGGAACTGAAGCTGGAGGACTAGGAGCCTGTTGCACCCGGTTTTTTCATGGATATTTAATGGTAGGACTGAGGAACATTCGGAAATATTTTCCGGGTAATGGGGTACATGCCCTGGAAGGGGCCGATTTTACGCTCAAGGGCGGGGAGATTCACGCGCTGCTTGGTGAAAACGGGGCGGGGAAGTCCACCCTGATGCACATCATGGCCGGCTGTCAGGCCCCCAGTTCGGGGTCTATCCTTGTCGACGGGCGGGAATGCAGCTTCAAGCTGCCCTCCGACGCCCTTGCGGTCGGAATAGGCATGGTGCGCCAGTACCCCCAACTTGTCCCCGGTTTTAAGGTATGGGAGGACTGCATTCTGGGCAGCGAACTCCTTGCCGGGCCCTTTATACGCCGCCGCGCCGCGCGTAAGCTGATAGAGGGAATTTCCCGTACATGGGGCTTCGATCTGGATCTGGACGCGGCAACGGAAACCTTAACCGTCAGCCGGCGTCAGAAGGCCGCCATTCTTGCACTGCTGCTCCGTGATGTCCGTTACCTTATCTTCGACGAGCCTACCGCGGCTCTCAGCCCCGACGAAACAGAAGGTCTTTTCGCCCTTTTCAGGCTCCTCAGATCCGAGGGGCGGGGTATAGCGCTTATCTCCCATAAACTTGAGGAAACGCTTAGCCTTGCCGACCGGGTAACGGTTATAGTGAAGGGCAGAACCTTACCGGCACGGCAGGCCGCATCCCTGTCCGGCGGGGAATTGGGCGCGCTGATGTTCGGTTTTCGGGACGATGGGCCGCAGAAAAGCGGATCTCCTGAACCTATACGGGAAGCGCCGCATCCGGCAGGGCGGGACAGGTTGGCCGAGCACCCGCAGCATTCCGCCGGAAGCGCGGAGCGGGAATCGGATACGCCTCTTTTTACCGTATCCGATCTTTGGGTGGAGGAGGCAGGGCGGCCTTTTCTAAGGAATATATCCTTCAGCCTGTATCCGGGGCGGATACTTGGGGCCGCCGGCGTGAGGGATAGCGGCCTTGAAACCCTGGAACTAACCCTAAGCGGTTTTCTCAAACCCCGGCGGGGACAGGTTGTGCTGAACGGGGCAGCCATAGCTGGAAAAGGCGTCCGTGCGTTTCGGGAAGCGGGCGGGGCCTATCTGGGCGCAAACCGCCGGGTGGTACTGGCCGCCGGTCTTTCCGTGCGGGACAACACGGTCATTCATGCGCACCGCCGGGCGTTGCGGGGCTTTTGGGGCAGGCTGGGCTTTATGGACCGGACCTTCCTTACTACCTGGACGGCAAGGGTCATCAAGAGCGCGGGAATTGCCTTAAACCCCGCCCAAACCGCCGATTCAAACGCCGATTCTTTTTCCGGCGGTATGCAGCAGCGCCTCCTCCTTGCACGGGAATTTGCCGAACACGTGCCGCTTTTGATCCTGGGCGAACCGGGCTGGGGCCTGGACAGCTTGAGCCACGAACGGTTTGCGGAACACCTCCGTGCCCATATCCGCCGGGGGAATTCGATCCTGCTCTTTTCTACCGATGTGGATGAACTCCTCTCGCTTGCGGATGAGATTCTTGTTCTGTATAACGGGGAAATAACCGCGCGGGTTTTCCCCCGGCAATACCCGGATATAAACGAGGCGCGAAGGGCAATCGCCGGGGCTATGGTATAGGTTCATTATGAAGATAACGAGGCATATTACCGGTCATTTTACCAGCGCCCTTGTCAGTGTGGGCGCGGCTCTCGTTGTAACGATAATCCTTATCGGGGTGAACGCCGACGATCCGGTCGCGGCCCTCCGCGCTTTTTTGGGGGGGCCTTGGTCTTCGACCTGGTTTTTTGGTAATACCCTGGATTATATAGCCCTGCTTTTAACCGCATCCCTGTCCGCGGCCTTAGCCATACGCGGCGGCGTGTTCAACCTGGGCGGGGAGGGGCAGATATACCTGGGCGGGCTCGCCGCGGCCCTCACGCTGCTCTGGGGCGCGCCCGGAGGAAACGCGGCGGCCCCCGGCGGGGCGCTCATCCTCTGCATGGCGGCCCTGGCGGCTCTGGCCGCAGGCGGGGGTATGGGCTTTCTATCGGGCTTACTGAAAAAACTAACCGGCGCCAACGAGCTTATCACTTCTTTCCTTGTTTCCGCGGCCCTTACCCCGATAGCCGATTACCTTATATCGGGCCCCCTGCGGGATACTTCGGGGAATCTGCTTGCCATGCCCAAAATCCCCTCCGACAGACTGCTCCTGTTTCTGCTGCCCCCTTCAAGCCTTTCGGTTTCTTTTATCGGGGCCGTTGCCTTGGTTCTGCTTGGCCATATCTTTATCAATAAGACGGCGCCGGGCTACCGCTACCGGATCAGCGGCGCCGCTCCCGATTTTGCCCGTTACGGCGGGATAAACAGTGAAGGTTCCTGGATACCGGTGCTGGCCTGCTCCGGCGCGCTGAGCGGCCTGGCCGGTTTTTTCGCGGTTGCCGGAACCTACGGCCGCTGTCATACGGGCTTCCCCGGCGGGTTGGGCTGGAGTGCTATCGCGGCAGCCCTTATTGCCGGAAACCGGCCCCTTGCCCTGTTCCCCGCGGTCCTGGTCTACGGCTGGCTTAAAGCCGGCGCGGATTCCAGCCTCCTTGCCGCCGGTATGAGCCTTGAAACTTCGGGATTTATCCAGGCGGTAGTGCTGTTGCTGGCTACGGTCCGCATGAGGCGGCTTTGGCTCCCCGCGCGTTTGCCCGGCATTCGCCCCCGTACGGGACAGGGCCTGGCGGAAAAGGCTCGCGGGGACGGGCTATGATAGACGGCCTTCTTACCGCGGCCGCGCCGCTTATCCTTGCAAGCCTGGGTGCGCTGCTGACGGAATTTTCAGGAACACTGGGGGTTTTTATCGAGGGCTTTATGGTGCTCGGTTCCTTTTTTAGCTGGGTAATTGCGGGCTGGACCCATTCGATTTTTTGGGGAACGCTTGTAAGCGCGTTGGTTCTTGCGCCGGCCGGCTGGGGACTTGCCCGTTTTGTCCGTGTAAGCGGGGCAAATCCCTTTATAGCAAGCCTGGCCCTCAATGTCGCGGCCGGCAGCCTGGCCGATTCTCTTTCCGTTGTTTGGTTCGGCGTTAAAGGGGTATTACGGAATCCTGATTTGGCGGCAGCCCCCGTCAATATCCCCCTTGTTGCCGGTATTCCCGTTATCGGCGGACTGCTCTCCGGGGAACTCCCCTTTGCCTATCTTGCCTGGGCGCCAGCCGTTCTTGTAAGCGTGGTTATGGGTAGGACGAGTTTCGGGCTGCGGCTTAAAGCGTCCGGCCTGAATGCCGAGGCTGCCCGTGAACGGGGGCTTAACCCGGAGTCTTACCGTGAATGGGCCTGGGCCGCCGCCGCTTTACTGGCCGGTCTCGGCGGCGCCGCCCTGAGTTTCAGGGTAGGGGCCTATACCCCCGGCGGCATCGCCGGCCGCGGCTGGATAGCCCTGGCCGCCGTCTACCTCGGTTTCCGCAGGGTCTGGGGAACCGTGTTTGCGGCCGTCGTCTTTAGCCTGGTTGAACGCATAGGTTTAAGCGTACAGGCCCTGCATACCGTACAGACGACGGTACTGCTGGGGCTGCCTTCGGCTCTGGCGCTTATTCTGTATTCGGTATCCAGCTTATTGAGAAAAAAGGGACGGGGCGCCGCCGGCGTGTAGGGTTACGCCGCCTTCCCCCTTGACAATACAATATATGTGCTGTACATCGAATTAGGGGGGGTATATAACTTACTACTGTACCATCGAAAAAGAAGGGAACGAGTATATAGCCCAATTCCCCGATATGACCAATATCGTTACCTGCGGGTTTTCCCCTGATGAGGCCCTCGCAATGGCAAAGGAAGCCCTTGACGGGCTGTCTGGAAGCCGATAGTGCCCAAGGTAACGCTCCCGCCTTCTGTCTGTAGGGACGGCTATCCGGTAACGGTTGCGCCTCATATTGCCCTTTCCCTCCGGCTCCAGGAACTCAGGGGGGAGCAGAGCCAGACCGACATAGCCCGGAGGCTGGGGCTTTCCTATCAGCCATTGCACTTGTGGATTTTTTGCATCGGACCACAGGTCTGATGCAAAAAATCTCGATTATCGGGGCTGATTTGGCAGTTTGCAAGGTATAAAAATTCACTTTCGTGAATTTTTATACGATTTTGCGCTGAAGCGCAACAAACTGCTATCAATCATACCAGCGTCTTGAAAACCCCCGTAAGGCGAACGCGCCAGCGAACAGAATCGAAAACGCCGGAGAATACAGCCCGTCCAGAAATTACACATAGTAAAACGGCCTTACATTTGACAGCGTAAAAAAGCCCGGAAATACATCAATGTTTTCGTATTTCCGGGCCGTTTTCATTCCTCGCAGCCTCTTTCCGGGTTTTTGATAGGATAATTGGCCGTCAAAACTTCGATCTTATCCCGGACTACCTTACCGTTCCCATGCGTTATGGAAGAGGAGCGCCGAACTTCCACGGTATTCCAGCCCTGCTTTCGGGTCATTTCCCTCAGACCGGTATTGCGGAAAGAACTCACGAGGAACTTCCCCTGTATGGTCTCCAAAAGTCC
>JAISNI010000208.1 GCA_031276295.1 Treponema sp. | reverse complement strand
GAGCCGTGTTCCTCTCGTTCGAAAGTCCGGTTGAATATCCCTGAATTTTGCCGGGATATTCAACCGGACGGTGTTATCGGACCTTTGGTCCGCAATTTCCTATCGAACGAGCCGCCGTTCTAATTAATGCAACGCTAAAGATACCGCGGAAATGTGCTCCGCTAAGGTTTATTCGATGTACTTGGCTTTCCGCTCATCAAGGATCGCCTGTCCGCCCGATGCCAGCCAATCCGCCATTCCCGCGTCCCACACCCGGTCAAACTGTTGGGGCGGGCAGGTTATCGCTTCGGCCATAAGGACATCACCCTTGTCCTGAAGGGTTTTGACGTAGGGACCCGCGGCGGTAAGGGTTACCGGAATAACAGGCATGGGGCGAGCATTCTTCATGGCCACTTGATCCGCCAGGATGATAAGCTGGGGATCTACCGTGTAAGAGTTGGCAAGACCCAAAACCGTTTTTTCCGGCGTATCTAACTCAAGACCGTTGCTGATGATAACGTAGTCGATATTCTGCGGACCGAACTGGGTCCAGAGACTGCCGGTTGGAACCGCTATAGCCTTGGGAATTCCATTCACCAGTTCATGGGTAACACCTTCGGGCCCAATCTGGAGGAATATGCGGTTATCGTATTTTGCCATCCAGTTGAGGTAACGCATAGCTGCCTCGGGATACTTGGAGGCGGCAGGGATGAAGATATACATGCCTGCCGCATCGTAAGAGTACTTGGTTACCTTCCCCGATGAATCGGTAAAGGGATCAACCGGTACAATTTCCGCGCCGGGCATGTTGGTCTGACAGTCCTGAAGTATGCTGGGATTACCCCGATAGGGAGCGTCATAATTCCCCGACCATGCCCCCACCACTCCGCTTCTTGCCAAGTCGTCAATAATGGTATCTGTGGCATGGAGTGGAAAATCCCGGAAGAGAAGCCCCTCGTTGTACATCTTGTTCAACATCCTTACCCCTTCTTTGTAACCCGGAAGCAGGAAAGAACGATCTGCCACGGTGTTGATCCAGCGATCCTTGTCGCTCAGATCCCGGTCAATAAAAGATTCCACCAGATTCGCCGCCCGGATCACAATATTTTTGGAGGAAACATAGGGAATAACCTTCTCCTTCCCAACTCCGCCGGGGTCTTGATTCTTAAAGGCCGTCAAAGCATCGTAGAATTCCTGCATGGTCGAAGGGAGAGGCAGCCCCAGTTTGTCCAGCCAATCCTTGCGGATAAAAGTACCGTAGCGGCCCTGGAAAATACGCCGGGCGGGGAAGTAATACATCTTCTTGGTGGTCTTGTCCTGGTTCCGGTAGATAAGGCTCTGTCCTTCCAGCATGGGATCAGGACCCAGGAAAGCCTTGAGATCGGGCATAAGGGCTTCCACCCGGGGCGCCATATCGTAAAGACCCCCGAGGTCCCGAAAGTTGTTGATTAGTTCCGTGTTGTAGGTAAAGCAAATATCCGGCGCATTCCCCGCCGCCATAAGGTTATTCAACGCGGGAATCTCATCGTTGCGGGGTACGGAGACAAAGGTAATTTTTATATTTTCATCTTCCAGCAGGTTTTTCTGAATCCAGTCCGTCCAGTTGTTCTGTGTCGCGTCTACCCCGGTTCCTCGGTCAAAGACCTCGACACTGATTTCCGCGTAGGCTTTTTCACCGGCCCCGGAATCGCTGCTTGAAGACGAAGATACACTGGCCCCCTTGTTACACCCGGCCAGTGCAGTCAGAAGTACAATTCCGGCAAGAAAAACAACTGCTGTGTTTTCTCTTCTCATACTATTTCTCCTTAAATATTAAAACCGACCGCCTGCTTGAGAGAATTGCAGGCGGCCGGAGATACCTTTTTGATACCTAATTTTTATCAATAGGGGGGCTAGGGCTCGA
Organism: Treponema sp.; assembly: GCA_031276295.1. Lineage (GTDB taxonomy): Bacteria > Spirochaetota > Spirochaetia > Treponematales > Breznakiellaceae > JAISNI01. Next base: position 8,744 of record JAISNI010000208.1, on the reverse strand, counting down.
TGAATTTCTCCTCCCGTTCCTTCCTAACTATTTCGGCGCCCGCGGCAAGCCAGTTTTGGATACCCGTGTCCCACACCCGGTCAAACTGAGCAGGAGGGCAGGTGATTGATTCAATCATAAGAACATCTCCCGCGTCCAGCAGGGTTTGTTGTACTTTACCTGCTTCGGAAAGGACCACCGGAATAACCGGCAGGGGCCGGGCGTTCTTGAGGGACAATTCGTAGGCATCGTAAATAAGCTGGGGATCCACATTATACGAATTAGCCAGGGCCTGCATATTTTTCGCAGGATCACCCAGTTCAAGCCCGTTGATAGGGATAGTGTAGTCGATATTCTGGGGGCTGTTCTGTATCCAGAGGCCCGGCGCGGGTTTTACCTTGGGAACCCCGTCCACCATGTCCCAGCCTATCCCCTCGGGTCCAAGCTGGAGGAAGTTGGTATTTTCAAACCGGGAAAGCCAGTTGACATAGCGCATGGCAGCATCGGGGTGCTTGGCGGTCTTGGGAATGAAGAAGTAAACGCCGGCCGCGTCATAGGCGTACTTGACGGTTTTGCCCGAAGGATGGTGGAAGGGATCGATAACCACAAAGAGACCGCCGGGTACGTTCTGTTCCAGATCCCGCTGAACCCCGGGGCTGTCGCGGTAAAGCTGATCGTAGTTATGCTGATAAGATCCTACGACACCGCTTTTGAGGCGGGCAAAAGGCTCGTCATCCGAGCGCTGGAGGGGGAAATCTTTGTCAATCAGGCCCTCGTTGTACATCTTGTTGAGGAGCCGGACGCCGTCTTTGTAGCCGGGGAGCAGATAGGAACGGTCAACCACCGTATTCACCCACTGGTCCTTTATACTAAGATTGGGATCGATAAAGGATTCCAGCAAATTCCCGAAATTCCACCGGGAGCCGGTAGAAGAGGTCATAGGAATTACCCGATCCTTGCCTATTCCGCCGGGATCTTTTTCCTTAAAGGCAACCATGGCCTCGTAGAATTCCTGGGTGGTCTGGGGCAGCCCAAGACCCAGCTTGTCCAGCCAGTCCTTACGGATAAAGGTATTGATCCGCGCCGTATTCATGCGCCGGGCGGGAATGGAGTAAACCGCCCCGGTAGCGGCATCCCGGGATCTCAGGATAAAACGCCGGCCCGGCAGCATGGGATCTTCTCCCAGGAACTTGTCAAGATCCGGCATAAGACGGTCGATATTGGGGGCCATGTCGTAGAGGCCGCCCAAATCCCGGTAATTGGCGATGAGCCCCAGATCGTAGGTAAGGCAGATGTCCGGCGGATTGCCGGCAGCCATCATATTGTTGAGGGCGGGAACCTCGTCTGACCGGGGAATGGAGATAAAGTTTACCTTGATATTTTCCTCTTTGAGTATCTTTTCCTGAATCCAATCGGTGTAGTTATTCTTGGTAGGATCCGACCGGCCTCCGTCTGTACCCCTGTTGAAGACCTCGACATTGACCTCGGCCAAGGGCTGCTGCGCAACCGCTCCTCCTCCTTCCGGTTGAACAACCGGCGTTTCTTTTTTACAGGCAGCCGTCAAAACAGAGACCGCCAGAACCGCACACATGAGAAAAACAATTTTTTCCCTTTTCGTAATCATAAAACCTCCTACTATAATAAAACTCCGTTCATCGGAGATATTATACAGACAGACTTAACCTTTTACCGCCCCGATGGTAACACCCTTGATGAAATAACGCTGGAGCCAGGGATAGACCAGAAGTATAGGCAGAGTTGCAAACATCACCGAAGCTGCTTTCATGCCGTCGCTTACCTGGGGAGCGCCGCCGGCTATCCCTTCTTGCGTCGCAATTTCGATAGAAGAGAGGTTGTTGATAATGTTGTAGAGCTTCAGTTGAATCGGATGAAATTCAGGCCGGGTAAGGTACAGGAGGGCATCGGAAAATCCGTTCCACCGGCCCACGGCGTAGAAGAGCGCCAAGGTGGCCATCACCGGCGCCGACAGGGGAAGGTAGATCCGTACCAGAACCGTAAAGGGATTTGCCCCGTCTATTTCCGCCGATTCCCGAAGGCTTTCAGGAACACCGTAAAAGAAACTGCGGAGGATGATCATATTGAACACCGAAAGACAGTTGGGGAGAATCAGTACCAAGGGATTGTTCAGGAGATTAATATCCTTCATCAGGATATAGTTAGGGATGGTCCCCGCGCTGAAATACATGGTAAAAATAATGATAGTATTGATGATTCCCTTCCCTTTGAGGGACGTATAAGTCAGCGGAAAAGCGCAGAGAGTGGTTATGGTGAGAGAAACCAAGGTACAAATAACGGTCAGAATAGCCGTCCACACCATGGATCGGGAAAAAGAAGGATCCTTAAACACATACTGGTAGGATTCCAGGGTAGAATCTACCGGCCAGAAGGACACCTTACGGTTGACAATCGCCAAGGGGGAACTTAAAGACCGGGCAAAGATATTCATCATGGGTAGAAGGCAGATAAGAATAACCCCCAGACATATCAGGCCGATTACAAAATCGACTACTTTGGCGCTTTTTGATTTAATCATTTCATACTCCTTACCAGATACCGCGTTCGCCGATTCTTTTCGCCAGCGCGTTAGCGGAAATGAGGAAAAGAACGCAGATAACCGACTGGAAAAGACCTATGGCTGCGGTGTAGGAGAATTGGAAAGACCTGATGCCTACTCGGTATACCATAGTGCTGATCACGTCCGCCACCTGCATAACACGGGGATTTCCGATGGTATAGGGGCGGTCAAATTCGCTCCCCAATATACGCCCCAAGTTCATAATGAGGAGTACCACGATGGTAGGACGGAGGCCCGGCAGGGTAACATGCCAGATTTTCCCCAAACGGCCCGCTCCGTCCACTTCGGCAGCTTCGTATATCTCGGGGTTGATCCCCGTAATGGCCGCCAGATAGATGATGGTCCCCCAGCCGGCTTCCCGCCATATCCCCAGACTTACATAGGTACCCACCCACAGATGGTTATTCATCAGAAAGTCTATGGGCCCTATCCCGATTCTACCAAGCATGATGTTCACCACTCCGCCGCCGGGCGCCAGAAGTTGGGCGGCAATACCGCTGATAATGATCCATGAAAGGAAGTGGGGAAGGTAGACGATGGTCTGGGTAAAACGCTTATATAACGGGGAAGAAAGTTCGTTGAGAAGGACGGCAAGGATAATCGGGGCGGGGAAACCCATAATCAAGTCCAGAACATTCAGCCAAAGGGTGTTTCGCAGGGCGTTATAGAAATCACGGGAATGGAAAGCCTGCGTAAACCACTTCCATCCTACCCACGGGGAATCCCATACTCCCCGGAACATATTGTAATCCTTAAAGGCAATAGCAATATTGGTCATGGGTATATAGCGGAAGATGAGGAAAAATGCCATCGGCAGCACAAGCATGAGGTACAGCATCCAAGTGCGCTGAAAGTAATTGTTTCTTTTAGACCTTTTATTGTACGGCAAGACCCTGTCTGTATTCATAGAAACCTCCAAAACAATTTAACATGCCTCTCGATCGCTGTCAATAAAAATATCAATAATTGTGTAGTATACCGGTTCTACTTCTCAAGGATATACAGATATTCTTTTACATGAATATTCCGGTTATTCAAATTCCTGCCGCCCTTGAAGGCATGGTAGTCTGTTTCCAGCACTTCGACTTTTCCAACGCGGTTAAGCATCTCCTGCATGTCGCCGGGGCTGATAAAGCCTTCCGAATTAAATGAAAGCAGGACGTACTTTGCATGTATATTTGTTACCAATTCCGTTAATGCCGCATACGTGTATTTTCCTCGATTATAAGCCGAACGGTTCCAGTTCTCCGGTATTCCCGATATTCTGCTTGTTTTGAGGGGAGCTTCGTAGTCTACTATTAAATTGAGCATGAAATAATTTGAACCGTAGGGATGCTGATTGTAGGGCGGGTCCAGGTAGGCAATGTCTACTTCCGGGACATTATGAATAACCGTATTCGCGTCTCCCCTGTAAACGATTACATCGGAATTAAAATTGCTGAAAACAGGAAAGGGCAGGTGAATGTTGCCGGTTATTCTCAGTAAGGCGTCCCGATTCTTGCCGCCGAACTGGCCCGTTCCCTTTTCCCTGTTTTTATGAAAGCCTTTGAATATTCCCGATGTATTTGCGTGTATCGACGCCTCCGACAGCAGGGGGGCAAGAAAAAAAATCCGGACGGGTTCCGGCATATTGCCGATAAGCTGCCGTGCCGTGTCTATATACATTGCGTTTCTTGCCGTATAAAAAACCCGTTCATTTTGTTTTATATTACTGTCGTCAAGAGGGGCGTAAAGATCCGATATGATTCCCCGTTTAAGGGAACCACCCTCTAAAGCGCCGGTGATTTCCGTATAATAATCCTGCAATTCCCGGATATTCAGTTCGTTTTCGTTTGACAGGTAGCACCGGTTTATGACGGCGGAATATTTTTCCAGATCGTTGACGATAAGAAGATCGGCAAATTGTTTGAAGTACCGCGCGACAATACCCGAACCGCTGAATACGTCAAACATGGAGAACCTTCTTTTATTGAGCCTGTTTCGTATCTTTTTGATCCCGCCGCCTATAAAATCCAGCAGGGCCCGCTTGTTGCCTATATAGGTGATAAGCTGCCGGCTAAGATAGGCTTCATTTTCGGAAGGTCCGAGAGGCTCAGGCGGCGGCGTTTCCTGAAGGGGCGGCGTCTCCGGCGGTGGAGGTACGGCGTTCTGCAAAACGTGCTGTTCCCGCTCTACGTGGGCTTCCGTTAGATTTCGTACACGGCCCTGGCAATAGGCATACGCCGGCCCATACCAAAGGCCCGCGGGGAAACCTTAAGTACTGGCGGGGCCTGACGCCGCTTGAACTCGGCGCGGGCGGCGGTTCTGATGATACGGGCGGCCAGATCCCCGTCCCAGCCTTGGGCGGCTATTTCATCTTTGGACATATTGTTGAAAAGGTAAAGTTTCAGTATCTCATCCAGAATTTCGTAAGGGGGGAGGCTGTCCTCGTCCTTCTGGTTAGGCCGCAGTTCCGCCGAAGGCGGTTTTTCCAGTATGGCCGGGGGAATGATAATGCGCCCTGTTTCAGAGAGGGACCTTTCGTTGATGCGTCGGCAGAGGGCAAAAACTTCGGTTTTGAAGAGATCGCCTATAGGCCCCAGCGCGCCGTCCATATCGCCGTAAAGCGTACAGTAGCCCATAGCAAGTTCGCTTTTATTGCCGGTAGTAAGGAGCATAGAATCGAACTTGTTGGAAAAGGCCATGAGCAGGGTTCCCCGTATGCGGGCCTGGAGGTTCTCTTCGGCAATATCGAAGGGGCGTCCTTCAAACACCCCTTCCAGGGTAGAGAGGAACGCGGTATAGACCTGTTCTATGGCAAGAACTTCATAGCGGCAGCCGAGATTGGCTGCCAGTTCCGCCGCGTCGTCCCGGGAACCCTGGGAAGAGAATCGGGACGGCATACTGAAACAGACGATATTTTCTCTGCCGGCGGCTTTTACCCCCAGGTAGGCAACCAGGGCCGAATCTATCCCGCCTGAAAGCCCCAGGTGCGCCCGCTTAAATCCGCACTTCCGCATATATTCGCGCGTACCCATGACCAGGGCCTGTTCCAGGATGTCGAGTTCATGCCGGGTAAGCCCCGCCTTAAAGGGATCATCGGGCGCGGGCCTGAAGCCGGGCGCCGCGGGCCGGGGTATTTCCGCCTCCGCGGCAGGCGGCGGCGAACTATCCCAGGAGACCAGGTCTTCCTCAAAGGCTTTGGCGGAGAGGCGCACGGGATAGTCCTGTACGGCGGCGGACTTTTCCGCGCCGGGGGTAGGGGCGACAATGAAGGAGCGGCCATCGAATATGATGGAATCGTTGGCGCCCACCGCGTTTATGTAGATAAGGGGAATATTCCCCCGTATGGCGATGCGTTCCGCAAGGCGGAGGCGCACCTTGAGCTTGCCCGCCACATAGGGCGATGCGGACGGTACGCACAGCAGGGTACAGCCCTGGTCGAGAAGTTCGCGTACCGGGTCTTTCATGTAGGCCGTACCGGGCGTATCGGTCTCGCGCCATACATCCTCGCAGATGGCCGCGCCTATACGCTCGCCCTTCCACTCAAAGAGCCACCACTTTTGCGCGGATTCAAAGTTCCGCGCCTCATCAAATACGTCGTAGGTGGGGAGCAGGGTTTTGACCTGTTCGTAGGCCAGCTTCCCGTCTAAAATTATCCCGTAGACATTAACCAGGTTCTTGCCGCGGCCGTAGGGGTTGCGGTTTACAAAGCCTATGCCGACGGCAATATCCCCGGGGAGCTCGCGCTGGAGCAGGTGTACCGTCCTGATGTTCAATTCGACAAAGCGGTCCTGGTCAAGAAGATCCATAGGGGGGTAGCCGCAAACCGCCAGTTCGGGAAAGAGTACAAGCTCCGCGCCTTGTTCTTCCCCGGCCCGTTTTGCAAAGGCAAGTATCTTTTCTTTATTTCCGTTAAAATCACCGATGGTTGAATTGATCTGGGCAATGGCTATACGCATGATACAAATATAGCATGAAAGGAACTTTTGGAAAAGGGGTCGGGCAACAGCACTTACTTTTTCGTGATAGAATAAAGGCCAAAGAACCCATGAGGGAGGAAAACATGAAACTATCAGAAGAAGCGGTACGGCGAATAAAAGAACACCTGGCAGCCTGTTGCGCTTGTGGATTTTTTGCATAAAGCGGACCAAAGGTCCGATGCAAAAAATCCCGATTATCGGGGCTGCTTTGACAGTTTATATGGTATAAATATTCACATTCGTGAATATTTATGAGATTTTGCGCTGAAGCGCGACAGGCTGCTAGCAAATAGAAATAATGCTACTGGAGCCAGGGAATAAAAAAATCGGGACGCCGGTATTTGACATCGGCAATATTCCGGAACCGCGCGGGGGTAACGCCAAAATAATTTTTGAAATTTCGGCCAAAGTAGCTTATGTCGGGGAACCCGCATTCCCAGGCCACTTCCTTTAATGGAGTATCGGTGTATTTCAGAAACCTTCCGGCGTTTTCCATTCGTACCGATCGGATAAAATTTACTATTGTGTCTCCGGTGTGTTTTTTGAACAATTCGCCTAAATAATTTTCGGAAATGTAAAAACGTGCGGCCAAATCGTCAAGGGAAAAGCTATTCCTGTAGTGCCGGGCAACATAGTACTGTATCTCAGAAATTGTAAAATGATTCGCCCAGGCAAATCCCCCGCACCCTGACACGGAGGCCTCCCGCAGCATTTCCAACGCATTACCGCAGCCTTCATGCCGGCGGCTGAAAGCAAGATTGTCCTGCCCATGGCCGCCGGGGGAATCCGCTTTTGCGGAGACAGAAAAAAACGCCGCCTTTACCGAGGCGCCACCCAGGATTATTTCGACCTGATTTGCCGTAATATAGGGAATTTCCCCCGAATAAAGAACGGCATAACACCAGCCGGGCGTTATCGCCTGCTCAATTTTTGGCAGGAGACACATCAAAGATTCCGCGCCGGTAATCAAAAGAGAATGTGTATTTGCTGTCCGGTTGTCAAGGCTGGCCCTTGCCCTGGCCGCGGTTTTTCTAACCTCATTTTCCTCCAATGGTTTTAGGATATAGGCAGAAGCCTGATATTCCAGAGCCTTACGGGCGGCTTCAAAATCGCTGTAGGCGCTGATGATAACGCATTCAACTTCGGGCTTTATTTTTTTAATTTCAGCGATAAGCTCAACTCCGCTTGTGCCCGGCATCCTGATGTCGGTAAATACCGCGTCAGCGTTATTCTCTCTGAATGCCGCAAGCGCTTCAGCGGCGTTTCCGCAATACCCGCATATCTCAAAACCGTACTCATTCCAGGGAATTATTTCTGAAAGACCTTTGAGGGCCCATGGTTCATCATCCACTAGAATCAATTTATACATTATATATATATACCCCCTACTTGAGATCAGGAATAGCCAGTTCTATTTCCGCAGGTATAAGCATCTCGATAATCGTATAGTATCCAAACTTCGACCTTACGGTAAAATCAAAAGAATCTCCAAAACAAAGCTTCATTCTCCGGTGAATATTTTGCAGGGCGTGGGTTATTCCTCCGTCATTATCAAGCCCTTGTAAGATTTCTTCCACCCCTTCTTCTCGAATGCCGAGTCCGTTATCAACGAATCGCAGCCGCATGGGTTCTCTGTCTTCCTTGTCGCAGGAAGCCTCAATGAGCATTACACAATTATGGCGGTCCGGCCCGGCAAATCCGTGGGTGATGGAATTCTCCGCCAGCGGCTGGAGGATCATTGAGGGGACGGACCGTTGGGCCGCGGCGGAGTCTATTTTTGTTTTTAATGTGTATATTCCGCCACTTCTGATATTCATTACCTTCATATAGTTTGACAAATGTTCGATTTCCATGGAAAGGCTTACCATGGGTTTCGCGTGGATAGAATAACGAAACATCCATGACATGGAGGAGATCATGGTTTCCAGTTGATTATTCTTGCTGGAACGGGCCATTGCCCGCATACACTCCAGGGTATTAAAAAGGAAATGGGGGCTGATCTGTGTCCGATAACTCATAAATTCCGCCTGGGCTTGGGCCGTTACGGTGGCAAAAAGTTTTTCATTGGCCTCTTGTTCCATTCGTACCGCCAAATTTATTCTATTCAGCATTAACTTTATTGAATGTGAAATGAGCGCCAGTTCTTTAAGGCGGGGTTCCCGCAGTGAGAACCAGTGGTTATAATCCAGGGTATTTAGGTCCTCTAT
>JAISNI010000199.1 GCA_031276295.1 Treponema sp. | reverse complement strand
TTCTTCCGTTTCTTGTTCGGATGCTTATACCATACCGTATCCTCCATCCGCGCCAGCCTCACCGCCTCATCATAGGCCACCATGTTCTTTTTAAGCGGCACGTAACTGTCCACACCCCGCTCCCGTTTCATCCGGTTCACCAGATCCCGGGAAAAAAACCCCGGTCATTGATCAGTATGTCCCCCGCTTTCAGCATCCCGCTTCCCAGCACTATCTCCCGGCTTAACTCCAAGCCATGCTCGTTGATGCTTCCCAGCCGGATCTCCTCGATAACTCCCCCGTCCCCCGCCACGCCCCGCAACATCGCCAGTTTGTAGCCCCGCCGATACCCGTCTTCCTCTATGACCACCCCGGCCCCCTCATTCCGGTCGTTCTTCGGATTTACCTCCACCTTCGTACAATCCAGCGGGTGAATAGCCGGCGCCACCTCCATCCACGGCAAGATATGGCCCCGCACACAACCGTTATACCCCTGTATCAATTCCTCCTTGCTATATCTGCCAAACAGATGCCGTAATTCCCCCTCGTCCATCAGCCCTTTCCCCAGCCCCCGTTCCTGGTCGCTGAGATTATAGCCGAAATCCGCCGGCAACCGCACGTCTTCTATCGCGTAGGGAATATCGGTCACGCTCGTCTTCACTTTCATCTTCGCGTCGATGCCCAGCGCCCATATCAATTCCAGAGGAATATGGGCATTGTCCGCCCGTTTGTCCGCAACCACCTGCTTCAGATCCTCGATAACCCCCAGCGCTTTCATCTTCTTCATGATGATGTCAACGAAGTTCTCCCTGCCGAGCGCCGCCCCCTCGATCCGCCCTTCCCGAATCTTTTCCCTGATTGCTTCCTGATCGGCTTTGTTTATCCTGAGCATAGCAAGTCCCCTCCCAAGGACTGCTCAGAGTATACCACCTTTCATCTTTTAGGCGAATCAGTTGAGGGGATTTTCATATTCCGAATTGAATTACGGGTACCTTGCGGAGAACAAAAAGCGGGAGTATATCAAACCGGTGAATTACGAACGGCGGAAGACAAAGAAGTTCAGGGAGGACATAAGCAAACGGGAAAACATGGCGTATGACGCCATGTGGGACGAATACACCTGCGCGAACAACAAGAAACTGCGGGTGATAGGAAGGGAAACGCGGGTGAGCAAGAGCGGCTATGAGAGCGAAGTAACGGTATATGAAAATGAAGGCTGCCCGTTACGGGAACGGTGTACCACATCACTCAAGAACCGGCGGCTGGAAGTTTCCAGGAACCTGTTAGCGCTCCGCGGTGAAGCGGAAGCGAACATCAAAAGTGACGAAGGGATTCTGTTGCGGGTCAACCGTTCGATACAGGTTGAGGGGGCGTTCGGCGTTACCAAAGAGGACCGCCATTTCAGGCGGTTTTTCACCCGATGGAAGGCCGGGGTAATCCGTGCACTGTTTTTGTTATGCTTTGGGTATAATGTGAATAAACTGCATCACAAGATACAACAGGGCCGGTGTGGCAGACCGCTGCATCCGTTAAAAGAGAAAGTCGCGTAACACAAGCCGGTTGATGCTTTCCGGTTCGTTTTAAGGGATAGCTTTGCCCGCAGAATTCGCAAGAAGGGGGAAAAACAACCGGGCATTCAGTGCATTTGGGAAACACACCCAATTTCCATGTGCCGCCCTGTTACAAGACCCCAAAACCGCCCTGTCGATACCTCAAAACCAGCTATTATTGTACTTCTTTTACAGCCTCTTCTACCCGGCCCGATTTAGTATATTTATACAAAAACACAGGCGAATTTTGCATATTTTTTCATTAAATTACCGTTGAAGCCAGTTTATCTATTGTATAAACTCTTTGCCTGTAGTATAATAAACCTATGATATTATTGCCGGAAAAAAAATGGCCTTGTCTCATTCTGGCGGCTTATCTTGCCCTTGTTATCGTGGGTATGTACACCTTGCTGGAGGTGCAGGCTCATTATTTCGATGATTTTACGGAAAATGGCCTGGACAATTTCTTCACCATCAGGGACTATACTATCGACTGTCAGGCTGAAGATTCAAGGGTAATCAGCAAGGCCGGAGGGTATTCATCTTCTCCCCTGGGTAACGGCTCGCAACGTATCACGGCGCTGTCGGGAATGTATCATGCCGGAATCACTTTTTTTCATTCCGCCTTTAAGACAATCATAAACATAGATTATAGCAATATAAAAAATAACATCCTCTTAAAACTCCGAATCTGAGAGCGGTTTTTTTCCTTGGTTATCTCTTAATTCAAATTTGTGTCTACAAAGCAGACGGCTTTATAGATGACACGAATTTTTCTCATCTCAAATCGCACAAGGAAAAATCTGTGCTAAGAACAGGAGTGTAATTATGGAACAATTCTGGAATTTTTTTTGGAAACTCTTCGGCGCCGCACTGCTCATAATGTTTGTCGCAGGTGGTATTTTGGGAATAATTAACCGTTCTGCCGAGACAGCGTATACATTCGTGCAACAAACGATTGCCGTTGCACTCGGGTTATGCGGCTTTATAGGTTTTGTGGTCGTACCCATAGAAATGTATATTGAGGATAGAAAACAAAGAGGCGCGCGTTAACACTTCGAGTTAATGTTCGATTTGCCGCGGGCGGCGATTCCGCTGCCTGTAGCCTGGTATTGAGGAGCAAGGAACATGTTGTTAAATGAGGTTTTCGATAAAAAATTGATAAAAATAGATCTTGAAAGCAGAACCAAGAAAGAAGCCTTTCTGGAGCTTATCAAAACAATAAAGGCTGTTTACCCTAAATTGGACCGGAAGGAAATGCTTGAGGCAATACAGAAGAGGGAGGACAAAATGAATACCGCTATGGCTTGTAGCAGCGTCGCAGTGCCTCACGGTTATTATTCGAAAATAAGGGATATTATCGGCGCTATCGGTGTTTCCCAAGCCGGCATCGATTACGATGCCCCCGATCATAAGCCGGTACATCTCGTTTTCTTGATATTGATGGGTAAATCTTCCGCTGAAGAACATCTGCTCGTTTTAAAGCGGATTTTAACTTTGGTTAGCTCCGGATTGCTTACCTCTCCGTGGAAGGCTGCAAGTCCCCAGGAAGTGTACGATATTTTGTCCCGGTTTCATTAAAGATATTCCGGAGAAGCTCGTTGGAACGCGGGGTATTAAATATTAAACCAGACTTTCAGACAAGGGAAATGCGGGTAAAAAAGCGAGCCTCTAAAAACCTTGTAGGTTTTTAGAGGCTCCTCGTAACGGTTTAGTTTTTGTTTATCTGGATAACTTTTTTCTGGGCCTCAGCCCGTTTATTAATTTCCAGACAGAGGACGCCGTTACTGAAACCGGCTGAAACAGCCTCAGGATCGGCATTCTGAGGCAGCTTAAAGGAACGGCTGAAGGAATTGATGCGGCGCTCCCTCAGAATATAGGCACCTTCTTTTTTGCCTTCTTCGGTAGTTTTCTCTTGCCGCGATTCGATGGTCAAACTGCTGCCGTCCAGATGGACCTCAATGTCCTTTTCGTTGTAGCCGGGAAGATCCATTTCCAGCACGTATGCTTTTTCAGTTTCCCGAACGTCAACGGAAGGCAGCCTATTCAGGAAACGTCCGGTTCCGCTCAGAGGCGATTCCCCAAAAAAGGACTCAAAATAGCGGTCAAAGTCATTCAGGGCATTTTCGATTGTGTTGGGACGATACAAGGTTACACCTTTCATTTCATATCTCCTAAAAATCAGATTTGTTCGATGGGAAGATTTTCAGGCCCTGGTCCTGACAGGCTTCCAGGTGCCGACTTTCCTCATCAACATCTATTATATAGCAAATTCCGTGCCAATAATGATTTAAAAAGCAGAAAAATCCTATCTTTTTTTTCTGTTTGGTATTTCTTTATAATATAAGGAATTGCAGAAAATACGCTTCTGAGTTTTCCGTAGGTATTGAAGATTATTGCAGATTATAGAAAAAATGGAGTGTTTTAATGCCGTATTGCGTGTTATGAGGGAACACTTTCAATCGAAACACCGTTTATATTGGCAAATTTGACACATACCGATCATTTTGCAAATTTTATTGTGTCATTTTGACATATCTTATAGGTGTAGACATCCCCTAAAAACTGATGGTATAAAAATACCAGCAGTTTGTTGCGCTTCAACACAAAATCGTATAAAAATTCACGAAAGTGCAATAGACTCATAGGAGTGATGAAAATGGAAAATCCTCATCGGAAAAAAGTGCGGTTAGCGGTTTATCTGGTCATTGTCCTGCTCTCTGTTTCCTGCAGAACCCTTTCTCCCCTTACCGTAGCCCCAGAGACATCCCCACAGAAGTTTGGAAGCCTTGAAGAGATACTTCCCCGGTGGCAGCCTTTTGCGGAAAATATCTCTCCGGGGATAGATTATTTTGAGGGGAGCATCCGCAAGCCGAGGCTGCGGTTTTGGGCCTTGCGGGTGGATTTGACGGAACCGGCTTTACGGATTGTGGTTAACGGAAAAGAATCTGCCGGGAATGCCGACGGCATCATTCCCAGTACAAAGGTTAGCAGTTTTGTCCGGCGTTACGATTGTCTTGCCGGGATAAACACGAATCCTTTTGACCCCGTATCGGGGAAGGAAGGGGAGGCTCGTACCGTTATAGGGATAAACGTTTCAGAGGGAAAAGTTACGGCGCTTCCGGTCCCCCGGTATGACGGCCTTGTTTTTTATACCGACGGCAAAGCTGCCATAGTAAGCCAGGCCGAATTGCCGGACATGGAAAATTCCGCCGGAAACATCAGAAACGCCGTAGGCGGATTCCACCGGGTATTACAGGACGGCGCGGTTTCGGAAGCGGTATATGCGCGGGGAAACGCACGGCATCCCCGGAGCGCCGCGGGCTTATCCTCAGACGGACAGATCCTCTATCTTCTGGCTATTGACGGACGGCGACTTGGCAGCAGGGGAGCCGTGGAAGCTGAGATCGGCATTATCTTACAAAAATTAGGTGCCGACGACGGCCTTAACCTTGACGGGGGCGGCTCCACCGCACTGGCTCTGAAGTACCCCGATGGTAAGGTACGGGTTGTTAATACCCCCATCCACCAAGGTATTCCCGGCTGGGAACGGGCGGTAGCCGCGTGCCTCGGCATTGCCCCGAACGCGGAATGATCCGGCAAAACCAGATGCCGGAACCTACCCGCTATCGGTTTTCAAACGCAATCGTTGTACCGCTCTCGCTACTCCGCCTGATCGCATCGATAAGCCATGTTACGGGCAGGGCATCCTCCGGGTGTATGTACTCACCCCGGCCGGTTTCTACGGCGCGGTAGAACTGGGCGATAAGTTTTTGGTGGCTATCACCGTAAACGTTTTTGCCTGTCGACGGGGGCCGGTCCCGGGCCAGGATGCTTTCTTCACCTTCAACATATCGGTACAGCGTTTGGTAGCGTATGATGAAAACAGCCTTTTCGCAGCTTACCTCGATTTCCGCGGGTACGTCACGGCTATTGGCGTTGCTGCCGTTAAAGAGACCGCTTATGCCGCTTTCAAATCGGATGCTTGCGCAAGCCGTATCCTCAACTTCAATGCCGTAATCCAAAAGCTGGGAGATTGAACCCCTGACATCTTTTATAGGGCTGCGGGCAAAGTACTGGATCAGGTCCAGGGTATGAAGGGCTTGGTTTATCATATTGCCGCCGCCGGCCTGGGCCATAATGCCCCGCCAGGGTTTTGCATCGTAATAGGCTTTGCCGCGCTTCCAGGCTACAAGCCCCCGTACGCCGGTAACGGCGCCGGATTCGCCGCTTTCAAGTATCTCCATAAGTTTTTCGCTGCTCGGGTTCCTCCGGTTTTGCAGACAGATGCAAATCTTAATACCCGCGGTCTTTTCCAACGCCGCATATTCAAGGCCCTCCGCGTAATTCATGGCCAGGGGCTTTTCCGCAAAGATATTACAGCCCGCCTTCGCCGTATCCCTGGCAACCGGATAGTGCAGGTAATGAGGAAGGCAGATATGCACCACGTCCGGCTTTACGGCAGAGAGCATTTCGTGGTAATCTATAAAGAAGGGCGTGCCCTCGGGCAGAACCTCCCGCCGGCGCTCGTCCGTATCACAGCCCGCCGCAAGAACGGCGCCGGGAATGGCGGCAATTGCCGCCAAATGCACCGCCGAAATATCACCTAAACCAATAATTGCCGCTTTCATATAGAATAGCCTCCCTTACTTACGCTATTTTGACTACGGCCTTTATACAGCCGGTTTCGCTCTTAATCCAGGAGGCAAACTGATGAACCGCTTCCTCCATGTCCGCCGTATGGGTAACAAAGCCCCCGGTATTCACACGCCCGCCGGCTATACCGGCAATGACGTTGGAAAAATCTTCTTTGGTGGCGTTCCTGCTTGCCATAAGGGTAACTTCCTTTTGGTGGAAAAGGGGATCGGCAAAGCTGATATCCGCGCGGACCAGGCCGACAAAGACGATGGTCCCGCCGTTGGACACAAAATCAAAAGTCTTCATCATCTGGGCCGCGTTTCCCGTAGCGTCAAAGACATAGAGCGGGTACTCGCCGCCGGTTATATCCGCCGCGGCCTTAACCGGATCGGTTTTATTCCCATTGATGATATGATCCGCCCCGGCAATATCCTTCGCATAGGCAAGCCTTCTGTCGTTAATATCGAGGACGAGTACCTTGAGTCCCCGTTCCTTGAGGGCGTGAATGACGCCTATGCCTATAGGCCCCGCGCCGACTACCAGGGCCGCTTCCCCTGCACGGGGATCGGCCCTCCGTACACCGTGGAAGCCTATAGAAAAACATTCCACCAGGGAAAGGTCTTCCGGCGCAACCTTTCCGCCGGGCACGATATAGAACGCGGGAAGGCTGATATACTCCTGCATACCGCCGTCGATATGAACACCCAGGCATTGCAGGCCGGTACAGCAGTTAGGTTTGCCGTTCCGGCAGGCGGCGCATGTTCCGCAACGCAGATAGGGCAGAACCGAAACCACATCCCCTTCCTTAAAGCCGGAAACCGCCGCCTTTGCGGAAACTGGAATTTCGGCCACCTGAACCGCAAGTTCATGCCCGACAATACGGGGATAGGTAAAATAGGGCTGTGTTCCCTCGAATGCGTGGAGGTCCGTCCCGCAGACCCCTACCCGCAGGACCTTGAGCAGCACTTCATCATTTTTGGGGATTGGTTTTTCCCTTTCTTCTATGGCCATTTCGCCGGGATTTTTCATAACTAATGCTTTCATGCCCTTAGTGTAGTACAAAAAGACTTCCGGGGGAAGGGGCTTGTCAGCCTTTTCTGACGTAAAGAGGTATGGAACTGAGTTCTTTATCATCAATGTATAAGACAAAATTGACAACACCGCTGTTCTTGAAACGGAGATTCGATATGGTAAATACCAGATGCGATACCGCGGTAGCGTTCCCTACGCCCCTTACCTCAATATTTCCGGTAATAGGGCTGATATTTATTTCGCCGTCCAGATCCCGCGTTTCAATACGGAAACGGTGGTTGGCAAATTCCCAAAGATCAAAACGTATTCGTATAACGACCGAAAGCTGCGGATGCTGGCAGGGGAAATTCCTTGCAATAATGGTATCGAAGGTGCCGACTACCGTAAGTTTACCGCTGTTCTCCTGGGCAAAATCGCAGAAGGTAAATAGTTCAATTTTCATCTACCTTAATTATACACGTATTCCCTATCTTTTTATACTACATTTTCCATTGAAAAATATAGTATAAAAATAGTATAAAAACTCTCCTCAGCCATCTTATGCGCCTCCAACCGCTTCTATTGCCACAGACAGACAGAAACTTTCATTATCCAAAAATTGAAAGGGGATGCAAATTACCCTTGTTTTTCCATCCGACCAGATGACGGAATGTTCTACCCCCTTTACTATGGTCGGAAGGGAGATATTCAATTTAAAAGCATCTTCCAATCCGCGCTTGGCATTTCCGGCGATAATATTGATTATTTCCCCGATTGCGTCCACTACCTCACCGTCAAAATCGGCATGAATGGTACCCGTAAGAATATCCGTCAGCTTGATTGCATGTTCCTTTTTCAAAGAAATAACCACCGCGCCGCGGGCTTCCCCCGTTAAACCTATCACCGCGGAAATGTCCCACTCGGTAATAGCTTCTTTAACAGAGAAATAGGGCCTTCCGGTTTTAACATCAAGATGCAGAAATTCCTTAAAAACATTTACACAGACATCGATAAACGGCTGAATATACTTTTCCATGACTGTATCCTTAACATTTATATAGTGATTTTAGAGAGCTTTTCCTGAAAGATTTTTTCATTGATAGGCTTGATAATGTAATCGGTTGCGCCGTTTTTGAGGGCCTCTATGACATTGTACTTGGCAGCCTCACTGGTAACCATAAAGATAGGGATATCTTTATACTCATCTTTTGCCCGTACCATCTTGAGAAACTCTATGCCTGAAAGCTCGGGCATATTCCAGTCCAAAAGTACCAGATCAATCTTCTGCGAGGAAATTATCTGTAAAGCCTCCTTGCCATTTGACGCTTCCATAAATTGACAGGGTATCTTGAGTTGGCTAAACGTATTCTTTACGATATTCCGCATGATACGGGAATCATCCACGACAAGAACATTTTTCATGCATTCTCCTCCATAAAATTATAGAGAATTTTATACCATTATACAAAAAAAGAATAGCCCTAAACCCGGCAGGATTTAGGACTATTGGGCAACACCTATTTTTTAATCATTTTTAGATTCATAAGATAATTTTGAATGATCTTTAACTACTATCAATCATATCACAATTCACGGTAAAAACCAAATTCTTTCAGGCGTATTTGAAAGAAAAATATTTTCATAAAAAAGAAGGCGGGGAAGGAAGGGGGTAAAAACAGGAAGATACGGGGAGTTCTTACAGCCCAAGGCGGGGGAGATCGAAAATACCAGTAAAATCGACCTCAACTCCGGGGAAAATGTCGATGGCCACGGCGTCTTTCGCTTCGATTTCGGCAGGAACATACACGTTACGGTTGTTCAGGACTGATTTATAGAGGAGCCTGTCCGAAGGGTCTATGATCCAGTATTCCTTAACCCCCGCAGCCATATAGAGGGTGTACTTTGTCATCATGTCGTGGGATCTGTTTGTTGGGGAAAGGACCTCGACGATAAAACGCGGCGCGCCCAGATACCTGTTTTCCTCAAGCCGCGGCTGTTCGCAGGCCGTAAAGATATCGGGCTGGACAAAGGTTTCTTCATCGCCCTGGTCGTAGAGGGGGTAGACATCAAAGGGGGCCATGATAACCGCGCAACCGTGGGATGCCAACCGGGAATAAAGCTGAGTATACAGAACGCCTACCACCCTCTGGTGGATATAACCGGGCGAACTCATCGCGTACTCGGCGCCTCTGATGCGTTCAAACCGGGGTTCGACCAGCCCCCGGTAGCTTTCATTGTCTATTCTTTCCGCAACAAGCATTTCAGAGTCCCCCAAGGCGGGGGAGATCGAAAATACCGGTAAAATCGACCTCAACTCCGGGGAAAATGTCGATGGCCACGGCGTCTTTCGCTTCGATTTCGGCAGGAACATACACGTTACGGCTGTTCAGGACTGATTTATAGAGGAGCCTGTCCGAAGGGTCTATGATCCAGTATTCCTTAACCCCCGCAGCCATATAGAGGGTGTACTTTGTCATCATGTCGTAGGATCTGTTTGTTGGGGAAAGGACCTCGACGATAAAACGCGGCGCGCCCAGATACCTGTTTTCCTCAAGCAGCGGCTGTTCGCAGGCCGTAAAGATATCGGGCTGGACAAAGGTTTCTTCATCGCCCTGGTCGTAGAGGGGGTAAACATCAAAGGGGGCCGTGATCACCGCGCAACCGTGGGATGCCAACTGCTTTTTTAACTGAGCGCCTATTTCAAGAATGATCGCCTGGTGGATATAACTGGGCGAACCCATCGCGTACTCGGCGCCTCTGATGCGTTCAAACCGGGGTTCGACCAGGCCCTGATTCGCCGTGTTAATTTTTTCAGGCAGTGCCATACTATTCCCCTTTCTTTTTATATAACCTATTCAAGCCCTGCCGTCAAGTGTTTGAAACAGACTTCCGGCCGTTAGTACCGTACCGAAAGATACATGCCTATCGCAAAATCGTTGCGGTCGTTTTCGTCATTATAGTTTGAGAATTTCCACGCGCCCCAGACGGTAGGCGTAACCGTGAGGGGCAGGGCGGTGAGGGCCGCCGTGGAAACGGAGGAA
Source organism: Treponema sp. (assembly GCA_031276295.1). Taxonomy (GTDB): domain Bacteria; phylum Spirochaetota; class Spirochaetia; order Treponematales; family Breznakiellaceae; genus JAISNI01. The sequence continues at coordinate 3,356 of JAISNI010000199.1, read as the reverse complement.
CCCAGGCGGAGCACCGCGGATTGGGCAAGCGTGAGCCGGTCGTTAAGGGGGCTTCCCTCGGCATACGGCAGGTTGCTGCGGTCGTAAAGCACCGAGCGGTAGGCTATGCCGGCAAAGAGGCGGTTAAAGTAGAGGTGGGATACATTGTTCTGTATTTCAAACGAAAAGAGCTTGAGTTCGGCTTGGCCCCCGGCAATCCAGGAGAGTCTGGTTATCTTTTCGGTGGAATATTCTACCGAGGTGGTTTCATTGAAAAGGACTTGAGGCAGTTGGTAGGAATTTCCGTGCAGGTCCATGTAGTAGTTATCCCACGCGGCATAAAGACTCAGGCGGAAGGGAAAATACGGGTCAAACGCGGCCTGGATTATCCCGTCCAGACGCGGGCTTTCACGATTCAGAAGATGTCGGAGCCTCAGTTTTATAAGCAGGCCCCGGCCGTACAGTTCCCAAGTATAATGCCTCAGCGTGGAAAAGCCAAGGCCCGCGCTGACGCTGTAAGAGGGTTCATCTTTAAAGGGCCAGGTATAGGCGCCGCCCTCCCCGTCGGGATCCACCGCAAACAGCGCTACCCCGAATCCTCCCATAAGACTGAGTTTGCTCCGTTCGCCGCCCAGGGGAAACTCAAAGGTTGCCGAGAGCCCCGCCTGGGTTCTGCGGTACATGAAGCTCTGGGATCGGTCAATCTGATCGGAAAAAGTGAAATTGATTGGAAAGATAAGGCTATAGTTGGTCCAGTCAACCGAAACTGCGGCGAAAAGGGCCTTATCCATGCCGGCCGTTACAAAGATAAGGTTGCTATCCGCGGGATCCGTAAGAAAAGAGAAAATGCCGCCCCCGTTCAGGCTTATGTCGTTTCCCTGGGTACCGATCATGGGGAAGGGTATCCACAGTTGGAACGGATTAAAGTATTTGAGGGGGAAGTATTTTTTTGCCGGAATGCCTCCGTCGGGAGGATCGCCGGGAAGCGCAGGCCGCCTTCCCGCAAATACCGGAAGCGAAGGTTCCGCCGCCGCGCCGCCCCCGGCGGGAACGGCCCTGTCCGGCGCGGCTGCGGCAAGCAGGCTTTCGTTCCAGGGTTCAAGGCGTATTTTTACGCGGAGGCCGGAAAATTCCCCCAGGGTTTCGGGGTAGCGCATGAGTTTGTCCCAGGTAGAAAAGGCTCCCTGGTAGTAAATGTCCGTACCGCCGTCTACCGTAACCGGTGAAAAGACGCCGCCTGAAAAATCTTTTTCCGAAAAGACCGCTTCCAGACCGGCGCCTTCAATCCCTTTTTCAGCCTCCGCGATACCCGCAAGATCGATAAAGGCAGGTTTATAGAGCCGGTCGTTGTGGTTATAGGAGAAGAAAACCTTATTCCCGCTGAGCTGTAGGGAACGGATATAGGCCCAGCGTTCCCGGTCATCTTCCAAATCAGAAACCAGGGTGTAAACGGCGCCGGTATCGTAATTGTAAAGACAGAGCTTCCGTACCCCCTCTCTCATCAGGGTAAAGAGTATCCTGCTGTCGTCAAGTGCCTGGAGGCTCCCGTAGATAAGCTCCGCGTTTCCCCTGAGCAGCACCTCTTCGCGCCGGGGCTCCGCGCCGCTTCGGAAAACCAGATTGTTAAAATGCCCGACGGAGCTCAAGCCCGTAACGCCATCCCTGAAATAATGCCCCCGGTACAGGCCCTTCCAGACGCGTCCGGTTTTAAACCCCCCGCGGTATTCGGTAACCACCGCCGTAGCCAGCTTTGCTATACTCCGGTATGAGGAGAGCAGGATCCTGTCGTCCGCGCCCATATCAAAGTCGTAGGCGGAAGCGCCGGCGGAAAGGACATTCCGCATCTTTCCGTCCGCCGGATTGTAGCTCTTGAGCTTGTGACTGAGCGTGTCCAGAAAATAGACCTTGCCGTTCCCGGCCCCAAGCGCGCCGATAAGGGTCTTCCCCCCCACGATAGTTCCGCTTTCGTTATCGGCTACACCATGGATGCGCAGCGATTCCTTAAAATCTTCCCAGGCATCCATGAATTGAAAGCCGTAGACCCTTTTGAAACTGTTAAAGAAGCCGTGGTTATAGAAAAAGATGGAGAAGTGAATGCGCCGCCCCATATCCTGCCAGAGCCGCGCGTACTTTTCCATGCCGTAGCGCCGTATAAGATAGGTGTTGAAAAGGCCGCCGTATTCATAGTACGCCTTCCCCGATGGGGGAAGATCGTAGACCCCCGCGGCCTGAAAGGGGCTTAAAAATTTGCCGTCAAGCAACGCCTGCCGTAAACGGCTTGTAATCAGGGGATCGTGAGCCCTGCCCGCCCCGTTCAGGCTTTCAAAGCTGACCGTAACCCCTTCAACCATGAACAGCGGGGCTGTCAAGCCGGTAGGGGAGGCCCAGCCGCCAAAGATACGGTGGAGGCCGCTGAAAAAAGGCCCCCGCGATGAAAGCGACACCGCATGGGTCATCTCGTGGATAAAGATACCTTCCAGGGGATTTCTAAGGCCGAAGTCTTCGATATTTATCGGCGTGTCGTGGAGGACGATGTGCGGGTAGGGGAGGGGGTTCATATAGCCATTAAACTGGTCCGTATGCGGGGTGATGCAGACCGGCGTCTTCCGCTTCAGGCTGATACCCAAAAGCGAGGAAACCTCTTCATAGGCCCGGTCCGCGAAAAGCGCCAGACTTTGAGCCGTGGCTTCGGATTCTTTGGGGTAGATAATCTCAAAGTGCTCGGTTTCGATCACAAAAAGGGCGGTAAACGGCTTGTATATCTGCGCATATAACGGGAACGTCGAAACAAGAAAAAGAAGCGCCGCAAAGCGGAACGGGCGGACGGAAGACATAGCTTAGTATAACGGGGAAGGGGTTACGGGACAACTCCCCCTTACAGCCTTCGGATGGTTTGCTCGTCCAAGCCGGTGTCAAGCCACAATAGAAATGTCCTCCTCCCGCTTAGGCGGCATGAGGGTCTGATTGGCCTTTTTTCGGTAGTGGTAACTCCTCAACGAAGAGGCATTTTCCTTTCCACAGAATACTCAGGCTACTATCCAGCCTGAGCCGCACGATAACCTTGCCCCCGGGCCGGGGAAGGTCCTTGTTGCTCTTGAGAATCTGAAACAATCGGCATTCAAACCGGACTACGTAATCATTGGTCACTGTCCGCTCATATTCAAAACACAGGATCTCCGTGAGATCTACCTTCCCCAAGGGTACAGCGGACTTATAGTCCATATGCGTTTACTTAACCAGTAGGCAAAACAGATCTGATCGGATACACTGGAAACATGGGAGAGGAAAACTATACATTTGAAGATCTGGCGGCGATAATGCCGGAACTCTGGAGAGAAAAAGCGAAGGAACTGGGCGCGTTACAGCGGGCGCGGGAA
>JAISNI010000122.1 GCA_031276295.1 Treponema sp. | reverse complement strand
AGTTCGACGAAGTTCTAGCGGGGGGAAGCCTCCCCCCCGGCCGGGCCAAGGTCCCGGCCTACCCCCTCTGCGGGGGCTAACATTCGCCTGCTTTCCGCCCCCGCAACGCCCCTGGGCCTGGCGACGCAACACCCTGCGCCTGGCGACGCAACACCCTGGGCCTGGCGACGCAACACCCTGCGCCTGCGTTTTTAAAAAGCGCCGGATGTGCGCGGTAACACAATCTCTACTTGTCGACAGGAATCATTTTTCCAGCAGGTAGAGGTATTCCATTACGTAAATATCCCTTTTCACGAAATGGAATACCCCTTTTGGGTTACCGTTACCTCCCGGCGTATCCCTTTGTACATAACCTGAAAGATAACTTTTTCCCATTTTTCGGGCAGCCGGGGAATCACTCGAATCTCTCCGGACTCAACAGATAATCCGCAAAATCCCCGTACGACCGTCATCCAGGCGCCGCCGCTTGCCGCGGGATGAGTACCCCCTATGTAGACCAGACCGGCGAAATGTTTGCCTTGACCGATAATATCGATTTCCGCGGATTTGATGAAATAGGGATAAGCACGGTTACTGTCTCCAGTTTCACAGGCAAGCAGCGCGTACATACAGGCGGAAAGACTGGATCCGTGTTCTGTACGGCTTTCGTAGAATTCCAGATTTGCTTTCTTTACCGGCATTGGATAATCACCTTTGAACAGGCACAGCATAGTAACCACGTCCGCCTGTTTAATGATACGGGTGGGAGCGGCAACCCCGTTCCCACCGCCCCAATATTCCCGCGGATCTTTAAGCCGGGAACGTACCGTTTCGATAGCACAATCTTCCAGTTTGAAATAGCCGTCAAACTGCTCGATGACGCCGTCTCCGCCGGGACAAGGTACATATAAATTGGGAATCAGAGTTTTCATAAACGCCACGTCTTCAGAAAACGCCAGACTATTCAACAGTTTTTCAATAAAACCGGGATCAGTACCGCGAAAATACTCAATATACTCTTGAGCTGTTTCAAAAACCGTAAGAACCATACGATTGGTAAACGCGTTATTGTGTACCCGCTCGTGGTATTCGTCGGGACCTATGACATCCAGAATTTCGTAACGTTTTCGATCCGGCGAATAGTAAAGCCAGGAGATAAAAAAACGGGCGGCTTCCAAAATTACTTCCATGGCGCCCTCTTTGAGGATATTAAAATCACCGGTACAATCAACATATTTTTTAACGGCGTACACAATGTCTGCGCTAATATGAATCTGCTTGTCCCTAAAATATGTCCGTACCGGCCTTCCGGTAAATACATCGGTGACATTAAAATCCGAACAGGCGTCATCCCCGGTTTCCTGACTCTCCCAGGCATAGAAAGCTCCCCGGTATCCGTATTCCGCAGCCTTCCGCCTGGCACCCGGCAGAGTCTCGATCCGGTAACGGATAAACTGCGCGGCCAGATCCGGCTCGACGGCAAGAAAATAAGGGGAAATAAACATCTCCGTATCCCAAAAGACCGCCCCCTTATAGGTCTGTCCCGAAAGGCCCCTGGCAGATACGGAAAGTGCCGGAAGGCGGGGACCGGCATTCGTGTTTCTGTCCGGCAGCCTGTGCCTTGGCATAATGATATGCAAATGGTATAGGCTGTACCGCAGGCACTGCTGGGCATAATCGTCTCCCTGAATCACCACATCCCCTGTCCGCCATATTTCATCCCACTTTTCCCGATGCCGGGCCAGAAAGAGTTCCCAGCCCGAATCCAGCGCACGGCGCAGATCCGCTTCCGCGGCGGGTAAGACATCGGAAGCGGGAAGATCCAGACCGGTGTAAAGGACCCCAAAGACAAAAAATTCTATCCCGGTTTTTTCACACAGCCTTTCCCCGTCAATACAATAAACATCAAAACTGTTATTACCGGTATAATTACCGCCTTCGTAACAGTCCTTATTCATGCATTCTGAAGTATCTGCGGGAAAATTTTTGAAGCAAAAATCCCCAAGTCCATCCAATCCCGAAGCCGCCGCCAGGGGGATTCCCCGTTCCAGAGTTTCACAGCTCCCTGTAATAAGATCCTGCCCGCTTTTCGCCGCCGGCCGGGAAAAGCGAAAGTTCCCCAGGTGGGGACCGTTAAGATCCCGAACCGCGCCCCGTATCCCCCGGATGATTTTAAGGCGTATCGGTTTAGTGGCGGAAATGCGGTACCTGGCGCAGAGGCAGTGTACATCGGTACTATGGGCGTAGCGTTCCTCGCATATCTCAACGGCGCCCTTGCTGGTCCGCCAGACCGTATGGCGGGAATAGATACCGTACCGGAAGTTAAGCGCCTGTTCATGAAAAACACAATCACCATCGCTGATTTTTAAATCATTACCGTTTTCCAGGGCAAAGGAGACAAAGAGAGGGTCGGGGGCGTTTACCGGCTCACGCCAGAGATCGTCGTGCCTGTCGTAAAGGCCGCTCAGGACGGTCGCGGGCATATCGGAGAGGTCCGCGTCATCGCTCACACCCCGGCGTCCCAAATAGCCATTCCCCGTCAGGAGCCGGTTTCCGTTCCTCAGCATATCTTCCGGCGTTCTGCCGTCATCGGTAATTTCCCAATCACTCAAATGGTACATCAGGTTTTACTCGTCCATTCTTCGCTCATGGTCCGGAGCAGGGGAAGTGTTAGTCCTGTCCCGTCAAAACGGTAAGGCTTTCCGTAAATCATCAGGGGAAAAGGTTCCGTTACCCGGTCTCCGGTAGAAAAACTAACTCTCTCCGCAGTTACCTGTACACGGATACGGACACCCCGGTAACACAATCTGAATTCGTAAGCTTTCCACTGTTCAGGAAGCATGGGATTGAAGACCAGTACAGCACCGTCACTGCGGAGCCCGCCGAAACCGTACACAATGTTCATCCAGGCGGCGGCTATGCTGGTGGTATGAAGCCCCTCCGAAGTATTGCGGTTGTAGTTATCCAAATCCATCCGGGTCGCAAAACCGAAAAACCGGAAGGCTTCCTCGTATTTTCCCTGTTCCACCGCAAAAATCGAATGAATCGAAGGCGACAGGCTGGATTCATGGATGGTACGGGGCTCATAAAATTCATAGTTGCTTTTAATCACGTCCCCGGAAAATTCCCCTCTGAACAGAAAAAGAAACATCAGCACATCGGGCTGTTTAATCATATCGGTACGGTAAATGCGGTCATAGGACCAATGATGATAAAGGGGGAAATCGGTCACTGGAATTTTTGAGATTTCAATATGGGGAAGATTGAAATACCCTTCATGTTGTTCGAACAACTTGGTCTTTTCATCGTAAAGAATGATCATTTTTTCGGCGCACAAGGCAAAGCGTTTCCGCTCTTCCGCGTCAAGCCCTGTCTTCCGGCATAGGGCAGCGTAAGTTTCAGGAGATTGGGCCTCCAGTTCGGCAAGGATTTTTTCGGTATATTCAAAAGTCTTCTTTGCAAGGAAATTGGTGTAACAATTATGATTGACCATCATGTGGAATTCATCGGGCCCCATAACCGCATAGAAACCGAAACCTGTACCTTCGTTGTTCCAGGCGCCCCGAGACTCAAGGAACCGGCTTATCTCCACCAGCATTTCTGCTCCGTTACCCAGGAGGAATTCCCTGTCCCCGCTTATGCCGGCATAGTGGCGTATACCGTAGGCCACAGCGGTACTGGCCTGAAACTGGAGGCTTGCGTGCTGCCAAAGGCTGCAAGCCTCTTCCCCGTTTAATGTTGCCACAGGATAACAGCTTCCCCGGCAGTCAAGCTGTCGGGCCCTTTCTTTTGCGGCGTCCAGAGTCGCGTAGCGGTAATCGAGAAGATTCCTCGCCGCTTTTATATTTAAAAACAAATAAAAGGGAAGGCAATAGGTTTCGGTATCCCAAAAGGTGTGGCCGTTATAGGATTCCCCGGTCAGGCCCTTGGCGCCTATGTTATTGGAAGGATCATACCCGTGATAGGTTTGGTACATCTGAAAAATACAAAACCGTATGCCCTGTTGGTTTTTTTCATCCCCGTCGATCAGAATATCAGCGTCTTCCCAAACTTCTCTCCAGTATTCCTGCTGCCTTGATGCGATTTCTTCATAAGTACGGCTATAAAGGGAAACCATGCGGTCAAGGCCCTTCTCCCATACCGGATCGACGGGGGCGTTCCGCTTCTTTTCCGCCAGATTTATCACCCGTTTTATGATCCGTTCCGTTTTTCCCTGTCCGCCGTTATCTGCCGGTTCCAGGACAAAGGCAATCTCAAGCCCGGCGGACTTTTCCGCCTCAACCCTGCGCAGCCGTTCATTACCGCCGGTTTCCACAGTGAACCCGGAAAAAACCTGCTGTCCTGTCTTGAGGGTGGATGCCTGCACCGCCGCCCCCCGGGGGAACCATTCCCTTTTTTCAAGACGCCAATAATTCTTCTTATCACCGCCATGAAGAGTATTAAAGCTGTTTGCGAGTACCGTTTTTATTTCCACAGACTTACATGAAACAGAAAACTCAATAGCCTGGTATCCTTCTTCCGCCTGTTCCATGTTCAGGAAACGGGTAAACCGTATATGAATAATCGCCCCGGCCCTGGTATGCCAGTCAAACATACGCAGTAAACATCCCTTCTTCATATCCAGGACCCGCCTAAAATTGGAAACTGCGGAGGACGCCATATCAAGGAGTTCCCCATCAGCGCGAATTTCAGTATAAAGCCAGTCAACGGCGTTTACCATAAAGTGAGTTTTATTTACAATACCTTTATAGGCGCTGTTTTCAAGCTGAACCTCTTCGTATATCCCGTTAAGATAACTACCCCTAAGAGATTCTGCTCCGCCTCCTTCATCCGCATATCCGCGGACTCCCATATACTCATTTCCCAAAGAAAAAACGGATTCCGAGACCAGATTCCGTTCAGGATGCCAGCCCTCTTCGATGATGTTCCATGGATCGCATAAAAAATAAGTGTCAGCATATTTGCCCATGATATATCCCTGTTTTTACCCTTTTATTCCGGACTGTAATGTTACCTGGGTAATCCGTTTTTGGAAAATAAAAAAAAGTATGATGGGCGGCATCACGGCGAAAACAATAGCCCTGAGTATATCCGCATCGTTTGTTTTTCCGTTCTTAAACTGGAAAAGCCGTACCATTACCGTCTCCAGAGAACTGCCGTTCAATACCAGATACGGCAAGAGGAAATCTGACCAGGCGGCATTAACGGCGTATATTATAACTACTATTATGATAGCCTGACTTAAGGGCAAAGCGATCTTCCTGAAGATCAGAAAATCCGTCCCTCCGTCGATCTTGGCGGCTTCGATAAAAGAACTGGGAAGATCGTCAAAAAAGTTTTTAAAGAGTACCACATAAAAAGCATTGGCGCCTATAGAGAGCCAAAGGGGAAGAAAATTACCGGTAAGTTTCAGTTTGGAAATATTGATAAACAGGGGGACCACACTGGTAGTAGCGGGAATCAGCAGGCCCCACATAACCAGCATATAAACAATTTTACTCCCCGCAGGTTTTATCTTGGAAAGAGCATAGCCCAAAAGACCGTTGAAAAATATTGCGCAAACAACACTGCCCGCTACGGTAATAAGAGAGTTGCGGTAATAGGCAACAAAATGAAGCTGCCGCCAGGTAACCAGATAAATATTAGGATCGAACTTTTCAGGCAATATGGCTGTTGACCTGACAAATTCCCGTATGCCCTTAAATCCGGCAAGAATAACCCACACAAGTGGAGCGATACCTATAAAGGCAACAATTATCCCCAGAAGCAAGATCAGAGCATAAACAACACGGACATAGCCTTGTTTAAGATCAAAATCTCTAATGATGCCATTATTTGCGGCAGATTTCACATGTTTCATAAACCACTCCTGTCTATTTAGTGATAATCCTTTGGTTTGTTAATCCTGAAATACAGAACCGTCAAGATCATAAGGATGAAAGAAATAATGACAGATACCGATGCTGCCTTGGGATAGTCAAAACGCTCGAAAGCGAACTTGAAAACCAACTGCATAATAGAGATAGAAGCGTTGTTTGGTCCGCCGTTGGTCATTACCAGCGGTTCATAGAGGATCTGAAACACCGCCAGTATTTGAAGGATTAACAAAGTACGGGCTAAATTGTAAATATTTGGAAGGGTAATATACCGCACGCGCTGCCAGAGTCCCGCGCCGTCAATAATGGCCGCTTCGTAAAACTCAGGATCAATGCCCTGAAGACCGGCTATATACAGCAATGTTGTCGCCCCGGCCCCCTTCCATGTAAGGGTCATGACAATGAGGGGGATGGTCCAGCCGGGATTTGTAAGCCATGACTGAGGAGACACGCCTATTTTACTGAGCAGTATATTTAAAACCCCGGTTTCGCCCGGACGGAAGATGAACCGCCACATCAAAACCATGGCCAGGCCTGGAATAATATTCGGTATATAAATGCTTAATTTCAAAAAAGATTTACCCCTGCGTACTTCGTTTATAAAAATTGCCAGTACTATGGGCACCACAAAACCGATAACCAAAGACCAGAGAGTATACAAGAAGGTATTCTTCAGTGCCGGCATAAAATCGGGATGCTGAAAAACATCCGTATAATTTTTTAAGCCGATAAATTTTACCAGCCTCATTCCCTGAGCCTGATAAAGAGAAAGCCGTATGCTCTCTATTAAAGGTTCCCACATAAAAAAGATAAACAAAATAAGGCTGGGCAGCATGATGAACCACCCGGAAAGATTCCTGGCAAGAAAAATTTTAAAACCGCGCTTGGGTTTGCCGCCGGACATGGGAAATCCTTTTAGTAGGCGAGGCGATCCTGAAATTTCAGGATCGCCTCACTTGTTAAAAATTAAGACAGAAACCGAAACTGTCAGCCTCGTTTCTGCCAACTAAACAAACCGCTCATTGATTAACGGTAGTATCAAGAATCTTTTGGAAGTTAGCCTGGGCGGTGTCAAGCAGGGCCTGTACGTTTGCGTTCCGGTCCGTGATAACCGCCTGAAGTACCTTGGTCAGTTCGGCGTAGAGATCCTGCGCCGCCTGGGGCTCCTCGACACGGAGATTTCCCTGCCTGGCTACCGTATTGTAGTAATCGCTGTAAAGACGCATGTCTACATTCAGGTACTCATTGATAGCGTCCTGCTGGGCTTTAAGGAGGGCGGGATCGGTCCACACAGGAAAAGTCGGCAGCACGGGAATTCCGTTGTTCTTCCGGTTGGCGGCGTCCGCCCTGAGACCCGCTATGGTATCGGGATTAACGATAGGCCCCTTGCCCATGATTTCAAGATAGCGGAGGGCCCCTGTTACTTCCGCGGGAGTGGCATTTGCGCCAAACATATAAATAGTACCACCCATAAGAGAGTACTGCCCTTTAGGGCCTGCAGGGACGGGAACAAGCGAGAAATCCCCTACAGGAAGGCCGTTTACCTGGGTAGGCTGGTTCACCGCGTCCTGGGCGCCAATATACATGGCGGCGTTGCCGGTACCAAGCTGCTGGAACCCGGTTCCCCAGTCTTCGTTGGTGGGATCCGCGGTCAATACATCGTACTTCCACTTGAGGTCTTTGACATAGTTCATGGCGGCCGCCACTTCCGGGGTATTGATCCGGGCTATCCATTTACCGTTCCGCTGCACTTCAAACTGAGCGCCAAAACCCCAGGCGATGTTGGTAAAGTGCCAGCCCCCCGCGTTGTCCTTTGCCAGAAGACAGAGACCCGCGCTTCCGGTTTTCTCCTTGATGATCCGGGCTGTCACAGCAAGCTCATCCCAGGTTTTGGGGTATTTGGGAAGCCCGTTATTGTCCACCAATCCGGCCTGGCGGAAAAGTTCCACATTGAGCATAAGCCCCAGGGCATAAGCGTCCCGGGGAACGCCGTACAGTTTTCCGTCCCGGCTAAGGATACTTTTTACCGAGTCGTTCATTTTGGTGTCCCATCCCAGGGCTTTGACTTCCGCGGTAACATCTTTTACAAAACCGCCGGAGATGAGTTTGGGCGGTTCGGTAAACCACGGCTCAAAAATAGTCGGGGTCTGTCCCGCTTCCGCCATGGGGACAAAGGTATCCACCGCGTAAAAATAATACGCAGGCTGTATAATCACGTCAGGGTATTTTTGATTGAACTGCTTGACCCATTCCTGGTGCATGGCAATATCGCCGGGCAGGGTATCCGCAGGCCAATTCCCAAGCTTAACTACGGCCTTCCCCGATTCCGCGCCTTTCTTGTCACTGCCGCCGCCGGCAAAGACAAAAACGGTTCCGAATACAAAAACTAAACTTAACAAAATAAATCTTTTCATAATTCTCTCCTCTCGTAATCTAATATCCTGCCCCCAAAAAACCGGCCGGATTGCTTCTTACAGCCGTATTTCCGCGATAAGGCGGACATAACCCCAATGGTACTGGGTCTGTTGTATCAGACTGCCGGTATTCCAGACTATGCCGAAGGTAGTATTGGAAATCGCATTCTCCAGGTTTATCCCCAGATCTATCTTTATATCGTTGAGCCTTCCTGAACCTGAGGTATCAGGAAGATTATCGTAATAGAAGATGGTCCAGGGAACAAACGCGCCGGGGAGTCCAAGGAAGCCGGAAAAAGTATAATCAAAGTAAGCGGTAACAAGTGTACGGAATCCGCCGGGGGGATCGTTAGGGGTAGCGGCGGCTTCCGCGGTAACGCCGGTCAAATCCACAAAGTCCAGGATGATTTCGGAACCAAAACCATAGAAAAGCCCTTCGTCTCCCCTGGGCTCAAAGAGGGTAAATTTTATGGAATGTTCCAGCCCTGTATCATTTTCAAGTTCATCGTATATCTTATATCCCAAAGACATACCGGGGAACACCCGCCCGTCCGAATTGAGAATATAATCCTTTAGCCAGCCGCCTTGACCGGGCCAACGAATGGTTACACCTCCTGAAATTTCGTAACCAGGCTTTTCCGCCTCGCCTTCCTCTTTTATCCTGGTACCCATATCAAAGCCGGTGAAGGGCTCGACAGAAATATCATCGTTCAGCGGAATCGTATATCCTATACGGGTACCGCCGTAAATGGGGTCCGGCGTATCATCAAAACTGTAATTAACGGTTCCCATGAGGGACATAAAGACCTTTAATCCGGGGACCAGGACGGGAGTAAATACCGAATCTACACCTGCGGCGATACCGTTCATGTTGTCCGTGGTTATGTTGGCGGATTCAAATGAATATTCCGTTCCCAGTTTAACATTTACTCCAAAATTATCGTTGGTATACATGCCGGCTATCATCTGACCACCGATATTCTGTCCAAACCTGTCGGCGATATTTCCCAGGCTGTCGAACCCGAACTGTTTCATGGTGGCGTGTTCCTGGGTCTGCCCGTCGCCGGCCATGTTTTCTTCTCCCCGCCTGGTAATTACCGGAACCCCGCTGATGGCGTTGATACGGCGTATGTCTACCATCGAATCCAGGTAAGCCCAGGACAGTTTGAAACCGTCGTTTACAAATTGAAGCCCCTTGTTCCACGGCGAGGTAAAAGGTTCGTTTCCCATTGCGTTAAGCTGAAAGAGCCAGTTCCCTTTGGTGATGCCCGCAAGGAATTCGCCGGTTTGATAGCGGTTGGTCTCTATCCCGGCCGGGGCGTTATAGCCTATGCTTTTATTTGCCCTTATCAAATCCAGATTAAACAAGGTTATGTCGATAAAACCCACCGCTTCGGAGGAATTGATTCTGTTGGAGACTTTCTGATACGGCGCAAGGCCAAATACCAGATCAACCTGAGTGAGTTCGTTGCTCAACCCAAAACGGTACGTATTGTCCAAATCCACCCCGAAAGATGTCCTGGAAACTATATCCAGCCTGGCACTGTCACCGGCGGATATGTCAATGGCAAACAGGAAAACCGGAATCAAAAACAAAAAAATAATAATCCCTAATTTTTTCATAATTCCCCCTTCTGGAACACACCGGGATATTTCTACCCCGGCGTGTTTTGTTAAGCAATCATTCTATATCGAATGTCCAAATAAAATCTTCAGATGTCGGACTCTCAGGATCAGCACCTTTATAGAACCCAATATCATCAAAAAAAGTGACTATATTTGTATTGACGCCGCCTTCACCATTACCCTCGACATTGAGTATGGGATTCAGATTAATTTGTTTCTGGATTGCTTTATCAGCCGTCAGCCACTCTTTTAAAGTACCTGTGAGAGGCGGACCCCATCCTGAATCCTCCGCATCCGCAAAAGGTTTTCTCACCGTTACCCATATCAATTCAGCATCGTCTCTGCCTTTATATGTGTAGCTTTCAGATATTTTCACTGTCGTACCTCCATCAGGATTTCTAAGCAGTAGAAGAAAATTACTACTTTTTGGCAATTTCACCTTAAAAGTAATACCGTCATACTGTCCATAATCGTAAACCGGATTATTTGGTAATAAGGCATAAAGCTCACAAGAACGGAAGTCCGTGCTCGATGACCAAGTTACCTTCATAACGCCATTTGATGTTTCCGTAGCGCCTTCAATAATCAAGCTACTTGGATCGACTGTATTTTCATATCCAGGACTGATATGCCAATCCGTCAATACCCCCTTAACAAACTTATCCCCCTCTTTTTCCTTCTCTTCCTCCTCATCCGTAGTCCCGTTGGGGCATCCGACCATAAACGCCATTGACACCATCAATGCCAACAGTACCGAAAGAAATTTTACCGCTTTCTTCATTTTTATTCTCCTCAATAAAGTT
>JAISNI010000057.1 GCA_031276295.1 Treponema sp. | reverse complement strand
AATCGGGGGATCGCTCATTATATGACCAAGGCACTAAACCGCTATTTACTACAACCGCATGATGGATAACAACGAGAAAAATTATAAAAGAACGTAAATTGTCAAGATAGGTAAAACGTGAATTATTTAAATTGTTCTGTTCTTTATCCCGCATATTTTCCTCCGGTATTACACGCAGCATACATTATTCTATCCGTTAAAACCTGTATAGCAATTCCGCTTTGACAAAAAAACCGGCGCCTGTTTCGCTGCTGTAACCGGAGCCGTAAAATTCTTTGCCATAAAATATATACCCGCCGCTTATTTTTATAAACGAGGCGTCCAGTATTCCAAATACGGAATAATGGTTTATGTCGTACTCTCTTCGTGTCCGTTCGTATTCTTCGTGGCTAACAACGCTTCAAATTCAAAACAGAGAAAACCGGGTATATTTATACCATTTGCCTGAGTTCTTTTTGCCGGCCTCATCGATGATCTTGAAAAGCCAGTCGGCAAAAGCGGCTTCGCGGCCGGCCTCGGAGGAAGAGAATCCCAGAATCTGAAAGGGTTCGCCTACCGAAGAAGCAAGCAGGCCCTGGGCAAAGGCCCGGAACGAAGCCGCCGCCGGAAGGCCCAGGAGATCCGCCGACGGGTCCCTCCCGCCGCCGCTGATGTCAGGAACCACCATGGCCAGGGTTCCCCGCTGGCGGCTGCGAAAAACCAGGGCCAGTTCCCGGACCAGGAAAAACCAGCCCTTGATATGGTCGTTTACCAGGATCTCGACTTCGGCAGGAAGCAGGGTTTCGGCGCTGCGGTACACCGCCGGAGGCGAGCAGACGAGGAGGGCATCGTCGATGCGGCCGAGGCGGTTTTCTGCGGCCAGGACCAGGGTGCGGGCCGAGATGGGACTGGCGGGGTTCCATTGCAGGGGCGTACTCCCATCGGGAACGACTGCGGATGCCGCGGCGCCTTTGCCCGCCGGCAGAGAGAAGCGAGTGGGAATGGCGGCGGCCGCGAAGGATTCAACTCGCCGTGCGGCCTCGGCGGAAAGGGCCCAAAAAAGGGACGATTCGTTTCCTGCGATTAAAATTCCCCGGGTCATAGGGAGAGTGTACCCTTTTTGGTTCCCGTTGTGAAGCGTATAGCGAAACAGACCGGCAATTCCGATTTCAAAATAACCACGGACGGACACAGACAGACACGGATGAATTAACGAATAACCGGATACGAACGCTTTCGTTTTCATACCGTAGTTTTTCTCCCTTTGTATCTTCTTGCATACTCTCATATCGGTTCGGTCCGTGAGGGTCTGTGGTTAAATTCGGAATTCCGCGGCCTTCTGAAAGCCTCTTGACATTTTCTGGCGGTTGTGATAACTTGTAGTATCTTATATCAACAGGAGGCAATTATGAAAAAGCAGACAATCATCAATACCGCTCAAAAACAGGGAGCCTCCGCAGTCTGGTAAATCCACACAATCTTTCCATCCAACGAGGCTCTATTCTCACAAATTTTGTTCTAAAATATGAATTTTAGGACAAAACCCATTAACTGTTTTTTGACTTAAAAAACGGTTGTAACAGGCGGGTTATGCCCAAAGGGTATACCGCCATATCAGGAGTTTATGTTGGATACTATTTGGTTAAGCATATCCGCGGGGACAGGCCCCGAGGAATGTGCCCACGCCGCCGCTCTGACCCTGCAAGTTCTTCAAAAGGAGATTGCCGGACAGGGGGGCATACAATGCCGGATTGTCGACGCGGAACCATCCCGCGAAAAAGGAAACATCCGTTCCGCCCTGGCCGCGCTTGAAGGCGAAGATGTGCGGCAGTTTGCCCGCTCATGGACGGGCGTTGTCCAGTGGATTTGGCGCAGCCCGTACCGGCCCCATCACAAACGAAAAAACTGGTTCGTCTCGGTGAGGCCCTTTGTTGAACCCGAACAAGGCGCGGTTTTCTCCCTTGCCGATGTACGGTTTGAAACGGCCCGCGCCGGAGGCCCCGGCGGCCAGTACGTCAATAAAACGGAAAGCGCCGTCCGCGCCGTTCACATCCCGACCGGCAAAAGCGCAACGGCCCGCGAGGAGCGTTCCCAGCGCATGAACAAGAAGCTCGCACTCGCGCGGCTTGCGTCGCTTTTTTCCCGGGAGCAGGCGGACAACGAGAAACAGTCAAAATCACGCCTGCGCCATAGCCATTGGAAACTTGAGCGGGGCAATCCCATCCGCGTGTACGATGGGGAGAGTTTAGAACTGATTGTGGATTATGCAAACGCGAAGGAGGAGGCACGGCATG
Organism: Treponema sp.; assembly: GCA_031276295.1. Classification (GTDB taxonomy): domain Bacteria; phylum Spirochaetota; class Spirochaetia; order Treponematales; family Breznakiellaceae; genus JAISNI01. Next base: position 1,634 of record JAISNI010000057.1, on the reverse strand, counting down.
GCTGAATCATCACTGAAGCCGATAAGGGTAAAAGGCAAAAACAACGAGGCCCTGGTCTACGCGAAGGCCCTGGAAACGACCTGCGAGAACAAAATATTGCACTACCTCAATCATCCGGCCTTCGCGGATACGGTTGTCCGCGTTATGCCTGACGTTCATCTGGGGAAAACCACGGTCATAGGCTGGACGGCGACCTACACGGATCTGCTGATACCTTCCGTCATCGGCCTTGATATTGGCTGCGGCATCTGCGCCTGTAATCTCGGCAGGGGGAAACTCCGCTTCGACAAGCTCGACGCTTTTATCCGCAAAAACATTCCCTCCGGCCAATCGGTACGTTCATCCCTCCACGAGTCCCTGGATGAAATGAATCTTTTTGTCTCCGGCAGTAACGGCGTGGCCGAATTACAGGATGCCGGGCGCTTCAAAAACCAGATCCGTACACTCTGCGAGAAACAAGGAAAAAATCCCGAGCGGATATTTGCTTCCCTGGGAACTCTCGGAGGCGGCAATCATTTTATCGAGGTTGACGTTGACGAGAACCACAACCGCTGGCTTCTTATACATTCGGGTTCGCGGATTCTGGGGGCCCATACCGCCGAGTACCACGAGATCCTTGCCCTGCGGGAGACCGAAGCCGAAAGCCCTATCAAGTACCTGTCGGGCGCTTTTGCCGGCGAATATCTTTCCGACCTTCGTATCGTCCAACACTACGCCCGGGTGAACCGCTCCCTTATGGCCCACACAATCGCAAAGGGGTTTTTCAAAGTTGACATTCGGGAAGCCGAATACCGGGATTGCGTCCATAACTACGTTGACGTTGACGCGAAAATAGTGCGGAAGGGCGCAATTTCGGCCCAAAAGGATGAACCTGTGGTAATTCCGTTTTCGATGGCAGAGGGCGCGGTACTTGGCCGGGGCAAAGGTAACGGGGACTGGAATTGCTCCGCTCCCCATGGCGCGGGGAGGAAGAAAGCCCGCACCGACGCCAAAAGCCTATCTCTCGACGAATACCGCAAGGAGATGCGCGGAATATGGTCCAGCGTCATCTGCAAGGACACCCTTGAGGAAAGCCCCATGGCTTACAAAAAAGCCAGGGACGTACTTGCTTATATCGGGGATACGGTCGAGGTCGAGCATCGTCTAAAGCCGCTCTACAACTTCAAAGCGGTTGACACTACCGGCCGCTCCGGGTAGTATCCACTAAGGTTACTTATCAGATGACTCTCGAAGCGTTTATCCTCGGCTGTGGAGGCATGATGCCCCTGCCGAATCGTTTTCTTACATCCGTGCTCCTGCGCCGGGAAGGGGACCTCTTTCTGTTTGACGGAGGGGAGGGAACCCAGGTTTCTTTGAGGAGGCTGAACCTCCGGTGGAAGAAGATTTCCGCCATCTTTGTAAGCCACACCCACGCGGATCACGTTACCGGCATTCCCGGCCTCCTCATGCTTTCTTCCCAGGTGGACAGGGACGATCCTCTCTATATCTTCGGGCCCCCCCGGATAGCCGAATACATCGAAACCAGCCGCCGGGTTCTGGATATGTACATCAACTATGAGATCGTGGTAAAGGAAATTACCTCCCCCGGCGTGGTGTATTCAGGCGAAGGGTTTAAGGTGAGGGCCTTTGCCCTG
>JAISNI010000217.1 GCA_031276295.1 Treponema sp. | reverse complement strand
GAGGGTATAGCCGAACGCGGCGATTTCATTGTAAACCCCGATGGTAAAATCGTAGCCTACGAAGTCATAGCCGACAACGTAGGGCGTAACGCGGAAGAACTGCTCCGCCGCGTACAGGCATCCCGGTTTGTGGCCGAACATAGGGACCAGGTTTGTCCCGCCAAGTGGAAGCCCGGTATTGAGTTGGTGGGGGGCTGTAAAGGAGACCTTACCCCGCAAGCATGATTATGATTTTTTCTTGATTAGATTGGATTTTATTTTATAGAGAATATCTTGATTTTTTGCAAGGCAGGGGATATACTCAATTTATTAAGATATTTTTTAAGCTTAGACGGCTTATTTTGAAAAGGGGTTGAAGTATAAAAATGGAAAAATTTTATAGAAAATTAAATTTGCATGAATCTGCAAAAAAAATCCACAAGTACAACAGGGTGTTAGGACTTTTTTCTCATCGAACGAAGATACCTCGCTGTTCTGCGTAGAGGTATCATTATTTTCGGGAGCCGCCCCGTTCCTGTACCAGATCAAAGCGGGTACTATCTTCCATAGGCAGAAGGTTCAGCTTCCTCTGTCGGAAGCGAGACCGCCTCTCTCAAAGTTTCCTCTGAAGAGAGTATGTCTATTTCCCGGTAGGCGGTTTTAATCACGATGGAACAATCGCTGCCGTGTACCATGTTACAACGTTCCGTCAGGATAGGCTCACACAAGGTCGTAGGTGGTACAAGTAACAGATTCCGGGTACGGCATGGACGAGGAAACACAAAAACGTATATTCGACAAGTTTTATCAGGGGGACGCTTTCCATTCCCAGGAAGACAATGGCTTGGGGTTGCCTTGGTGAAAAAGATGATCGACATTACCGGTGCACAGATAAGTGTTACGAGCAGAGCCGGGGAAGGCACAACCTTTACGGTCATACTGGATTTATCCCCTCTCCGGTATAATCCGCCATGAATTTGGATTTCTGTTCATGACGAGGAAGTACGCCGAAATGATACGCAGACATAATTGTAAAAATGGTGTAAAAACAATAGGAGAGTTTCTAGCAGCCTGTTGCACTTGTGAATTTTTATACGATTTTGCGCTGAAGCGCAACAAACTGCTATAAACTCATTTTTCCCGAATAGTTCCCAAACTGAATAATCAAGGAATTTTATCTTATGGAAGAATTAAGAGCATCAGGATTAAAAAAGCACGTGCCAAACCTTATATCTTGTATTCGCATTATCGGGGCATTCGCATTACCTTTTTTAACGTGGAAAAGCTGGGAGATAAATTTTCCCCTGCCGTTTATTGGGAAAACTTTTTCTAATGTGCCTATTGTCTGGATTATTGTCTATTTAATCTTGCTTGGCACCGACAAGCTCGATGGGACGCTGGCACGCAAGCTCAAAGCCGAAACCGGCCTGGGGGCTGCCCTTGATTCCGTCGGAGACGTTCTGGTGCTTGTTATGGGAGCAACACTTTGCTTTGTCCGATTTGTCGGCGACAATCTTGAAGCCTGGCAATTCTGGCTTTATGTCGGAATGATGGCCGTAACCGTCTTCAACAAGGTTCTTGTGTTTATACTTGCGCAGATTTATCACGGTAAGGGCAACATGGTTCATACATATTTTCAAAAGTTGTTTGCCGCCAGTTGCTATGTAGGTATATTCTTCTGGGCGCTTTTACGCACAATTCCCGAATGGTCGATTTATTTTATGCTGGCGGTCAATATATATGCCACAATTGACGAAAGCATTTACTGCGTCCGCACCGTGGAATACAATGTTGATTTCAAAGGGCATGGGCTTGAAAAATATAAAAAGCGTGAAAATATTACCGGTTGAGGAATGAAGAAAAAAACGAACATGAAAAAACAAAAGCAAGGCGCAACAACATCGTGGTGGAACGCTTGGGGAGAAGTCTGAAATATGAAGACCTATATTTGAAGGATTGCCGGAGTATGGAGGAAGTGAAGGCGGGGTTGAAGAGGTATTTTGCATTTTACAGCGGGGGGCGGTATCATGCGCCGCTTGAATACCGGATCCCCGACGAAGTGTACGTTTCAGCCTTCAAGGACGGGCAGGCAGAGGCCGGACCTCTGCCCATGTGCGTTTACTTAATTAACTCATGGTATGTACGGGCTCCCCGATTGAAGAAATTTAACCACGAACCACAAACCCCACGAACAAACAATGGATTTTACCTCAAAAGTTCGTGTTTTTCATGTGGTTCGTGGTAAAGTTCTTGAATTTCTTGGTGATTTCCCGATGTTGGAAAGTAGCTGCTGTTGCCCTGCCGGCTGCTTCCCGTATCTTGACATGAAGGGAACGCCTTCATATAGTAAAAACCATGAAACGCCGATTAATCACTTCAGCACTGCCCTATGTAAACAATGTGCCGCATCTGGGCAACTGTATACAGGTTCTTTCCGCGGATGCCTTTGCCCGCTTCTGCCGCCTGCGCGGTTACGAGACCCTCTACGTTTGCGGGACGGACGAATACGGAACCGCAACCGAAACCCGCGCCGCCGAGGAGGGTATAAGCCCCCGCGAGCTTTGCAGCCGGTATTATGCCATGCACAAGGTTATTTACGAATGGTTCAATATTGCCTTTGACATATTCGGGCGGACTTCGACGCCCATACACACTGAAATTACCCAGGATATATTCGTCAAACTTGACCGGCACGGTTATATCATCGAGAAGACCATCGATCAGCTTTACTGCGATGCCTGCGGGCGGTTTCTTGCCGACCGTTATGTGCTTGGCGTCTGTCCGCACTGCGGCTATACCAATGCACGGGGGGATCAGTGCGAATCCTGCGGTAAAGTCCTGGATCCGACCGATTTGAAAGACCCCCGGTGTTCAAGCTGCGGTTCCGTTCCGCGCGTGCAGTCTACCAATCACCTGTATATCGATCTTCCCAAGATAAAGGATTCGCTTGAAAGCTGGATTAAGGAGGCGTCGGTCAAGGGTTTCTGGGCGCACAATGCGGTACGGATGACCCAGGCATGGATACGGGACGGCCTGCGGGAACGGGCTATCACCCGCGATCTTAAATGGGGTATACCGGTACCCAAAGCAGGCTACGAAAACAAAGTTTTCTACGTCTGGTTTGACGCGCCCATAGGTTATATTTCCCTGACCGGGAATCTGGGGGTCGAGAGGGGCCTTGACTGGCGCGCCTTTGTCGATAGCTGGTGGAGGAATCCCGACGAAGTGGAACTTTTTCAGTTTATCGGAAAGGACAATATCCCCTTTCATACGGTTATCTTCCCCTCAAGCCAGCTTGGTTCCTCAGACCCCGCGGAGGCCGGGTGGACCATGCTGCACCACATGTCGAGCACGGAATACCTCAACTACGAGGGCGGCAAATTCTCCAAATCCGGTAAGATTGGCGTTTTCGGGACCGATGTAATGGAAACCGGCATAGGCGCGGATATATGGCGCTTCTATATCTTCTATAACCGGCCCGAAAAGGCGGACACCCTCTTTGCATGGAAGGATTTTCAGGAGCGGGTAAACGGAGAGCTTATCGGTAATCTGGGCAACCTGGTGAACCGTACCCTTTCCTTTATCGCCCGCTTCTATGACGGCAAAATACCGGCGGCGCGCGGCGGGAGCGCGGATTTTTGGGAAGAGGTGCGGAGATACGAGGCCGAAATTACGGCATTTCTTGAACGCGCGGATCTGCGGGATGCCTTCAGGGCTATTTTCAGCCTTTGTTCCCTTGCCAACAAACGTTTCCAGGACGGCGAACCCTGGCGCACGCGGCAGGAGGATCCCCCCCGGGCCGAATCCCTTATCCGCGATCTCGCCTTCCTGGTGCGGGACATAGCCGTGATGATCGAGCCTTATATGCCTGCCGCCGCGGAGAAGATAGCGTCCTTTTTCGGCCTGAGCTTTAAAGGAAAGGACGCGGGAAGCCTTTCCTGGGAGAGCATAGGGAAAGACGAGGGCATTGACCGGGTGCTTTACAGTGAAGTGCTCTTTACCAAACTTGAAGATGAACTGATAGACGAATTGAAGGAGAGGTATTCCGGTTCTCAGGCGCGGCGGAAAGAGGAGCCGGAAAAGAGTGAACAAGCGCCGGTATCTTCCGAAAGCGCGAAGGCGCGTTTTGAGCAGGTTATGGACCTGCGGGCGGCCCGGATAACGAAAATTGAAAGGCACCCCAAGGCGGATAAACTCTATATAGAAACGCTGGAGATAGACGGCGGAGACGGACCCCCGGAAGAGCGGGTTATCGTTTCCGGGCTTGTTCCGTTCTATAAAGAAGAAGAACTGCTGGGCAAGAATATCATCATCGCGTATAACCTCAAGCCGGCAAAGCTCCGCGGCGTTGAAAGCCGGGGGATGCTTCTTGCGGCTTCAAAAAAAGATGAAGAAGGCAGAGAGACGGTGGAAGTGCTGGATGCGGGGGACGCGCCTGCCGGTACAAGGGTGGAACTTGAAGGCGGCGGGGAGCTTGCTCCCCCCGCACAGATAGACATAGATACGTTCTTCTCGGTGCCGCTGGAAGTGGCGGATTATACGGTCAGGGCGGACGGCAAGGCCCTGATCCTGGATGGGAAACCTGTCCGTACCAGGATTGTCGACCGGGGCGAAGTGCATTAACGTGTACCTTAAGGAAGTGAATCCGGCGGATTTGGCCCTCTGCAATAAGGCCGCGTCCTTTTTGCAATCGGGTTTCTGGGGTAGCTTCAAGGCGCGGTTCGGCTGGAACGCCCGTTCCTTCCTTGCCGATTGGGGCGGGTGGGGGCGGCGGTCCCTGCTCGTGATACGCCGCAGGCTGGGGCCGGGAATTTCCTTTGCCTATGTCCCCTGGGGGCCGGAACTGCCAGATGATTTCCCCCAGGGCGCGGAGGAGCGGACGGCGGCCATGAAGGAACTGGCCGAAAGCCTGCGGCCCCTTATTCCCCATGATACGGCCTTTATCCGTTTCGATCCGCCCTGGTATATCGACGGGGTGAACAAAGCCGCCCCCCCCGTGAAGGCTCCTTTTACCCGCGCCGGCGTCGACGTGCAGCCGCCGGATACGGTACTGGTCGATCTCAGCCCGCCGGAGGAACATATACTGGGCGCCATGAAGCCCAAGTGGCGCTACAACGTCCGTCTGGCCGGCAAGAAGGGCGTTGTCATAAAGCGCGGTGGCGAAGAAGGCGTTGACGATTTCTACCGTTTGCTTAAAGAGACGGCGAAACGGGACGGCATTGCCATACACGGGATAGAGTATTACCGTACGCTCTTTTCCCATTGCCGTGAATACCCCGGGCAGGAACAGCAGATAGCCCTGTATACCGCGTATCACGAGGGCGGCGTTATTGCGGCGGCGGTGGTGCTTTTCCGCGGGCGGGCCGCGGTGTACCTTTACGGCGCATCCTCGGATATCAAGCGCAACCTGATGGCCCCCTATGCCCTGCAATGGAGGGCCATGACCGACGCCAAGGCTTTTGGCTGCCTGGAATACGATCTGTTCGGCATTCCGCCCAACCCCGATCCCTCCCACCCTATGGCAGGGCTTTACCTTTTTAAGACCGGTTTCGGCGGCAGGATAATACACCGGCCGGGAAGCTGGGACTATGTGTACCGGCCCCTGCGGGCGGGGATATTCAATAAGGCCGAACTGCTGCGGAAGAAGCTGCGGAACTTGAAAAGAGCGCGCAAACGCCGGGAAAACGCGGGGCAATGAAGGTCCCGGACGGCGGGGGAGCGGGCTTTACGTGACGAAGATGCAAGGGGAACTATAGTGAACAAAATAAGCGGAAGAACGCGGAACGCGGGCCGAGAGAGAGTTTTTGCCGGATGAATTTGGAAGCCTTTATTCTTGGCAGCGGCGGTATGATGCCGCTGCCCAACCGGCATCTGACATCGGTGCTTTTACGGCGCGAAGGGGAGCTTTTCCTGTTTGACGGGGGGGAGGGGACCCAGGTGTCCCTGCGGCGGCTTAACCTGCGCTGGAAAAAAATATCGGTCATCTTTGTAAGCCATACCCACGCGGATCATGTTACCGGCATTCCGGGCCTCCTTATGCTCTCGTCTCAGGTTGACCGTGATGATCCCCTGTACATAATAGGGCCCCCGCGTATTGCCGAATATATCGAAACAAGCCGCCGTGTGCTGGACATGTATATCAACTACGAGATTGTGGTTAAAGAGGTAAGCGAACCCGGCATTGTGTACCGGGGGGACGGCTTTCATGTCCGCTGCTTTGCCCTGCGGCATACCAAGCCCTGTTTCGGGTACGCCTTTGAGGAAGATACCCGTCCCGGGGAGTTCTACCCTGAAAAAGCCGAAGCCCTGAAGGTGCCCCGCGGCCCGCTGTGGTCCAGGCTTCAGGCGGGCGAAACGGTGAAAGCCGCGGACGGCTCCCCCGTACAAAGCGCCCAGGTTCTGGGTCCGCCGCGCTCGGGGCGCAAGTTCACCTTTGTTACCGACACTCTGGCCTTCCCCGGCATCGCGGGAGAAGCCGCCGGTTCCGATCTTTTTATCTGCGAGGGGATGTTTGAAAAGGCGCTGGAAGAAAACGCCCATGAGAAAAAGCACATGACTGCGGTAGAGGCCGCCCGTCTTGCACGGGACGCGGGGGTAAAGCGGCTCGGCCTTATCCATTACAGCCCCCGTTATAACGAAAGCAATCTGAAGGAGCTTTTAAAGGAAGCGCAGGCGGTTTTTCCCGGTACGGTTCTTTCCCGCGACCGTATGGTGTTCCCTATTGAGTATGAAGATTAGGCCGGCCTTTTATCCGGGTTTATACAAAGCCGTTTTTCCGGTATATTATAATTATAGTGAAGGAGTGAATGATGGTAGAAGCGCTTAAAAAGAATCCCGCATGGAAGGGCCGGAAGGGGCCGGTGGTATTGCTTATCATGGACGGGGTAGGGTACGGAAAATATAAAGAAGGGGACGCAGTGGCCGACTCGAAAATGTATAATCTTGATGCCATTAAGGCCCTCAGCCCCCATACCAGGCTCAAGGCGCACGGCAAGGCGGTCGGGCTCCCCTCGGACGAGGATATGGGGAACAGCGAGGTAGGCCATAACGCTATGGGCTGCGGACGTGTTTTTAACCAGGGGGCTTCGCTGGTGTCCGCGTCGATAGCGTCCGGGGCTCTGTTCCGGGGGCAGGCCTGGAAGGAGATTATAGCCGGGGCAAAGGGCGGCGCCCTGCACTTTATCGGGCTTTTCTCCGACGGCAACGTACACAGCCACCTTGACCACCTCAAGGCAATGATACGGCAGGCCAAAAAGGAAGGCATAGGGCGCGTGCGGGTACATACGCTGCTGGACGGCCGGGACGTAGGGGAAACGAGCGCCCTTGAGTACCTGGACCCCTTTGAGGCTTTCCTGAAAGAGGAGAGCGGCCCGGATTTTGACGCGCGTATTGCCTCGGGGGGAGGCCGTATGTGGATCACGATGGATCGCTACGGAGCAAACTGGCCGCAGGTGGAACGCGGCTGGAAGGTGCATGTCCTTGGGCAGGGCCGCCAGTTCACGAGCGCCCGCGAAGCGGTGGAAACCTACCGCGCCGAGATACCCGGGATTATAGACCAGGACCTCAAGGAATTTGTCATTGCGGAAAACGGCAAACCCGTGGGTACCATTGAAGACGGGGACTCGGTCATTTACTTTAATTTCCGCGGAGACCGCTCCCTTGAGATTACCGCCGCCTTTGAAGAAGACGCCTTTACGCATTTTGACCGTGTGAGAAGGCCCCAGGTCTGCTATGCCGGTATGATGGAATACGACGGGGATACGCATGTACCCAAGCGCTACCTGGTAAGCCCCCCTTCCATAGACCGGACTATGGGGGAATACCTGGCGGCAACGGGCGTGCGTACCCTTGCCATCTCCGAAACCCAGAAGTACGGCCACGTTACCTACTTCTTCAACGGCAACCGTACCGGCAAATTCGATGAAAAGCTCGAAAATTACGTGGAGATAACAAGCGATATTCTGCCCTTTGAGGAACGGCCCTGGATGAAATGCGCGGAAATAGCCGACTATGTGATGGAGGCCGCGGGCTCCGGCAAATACGACTTTATCCGGCTTAACTTTCCCAACGGGGACATGGTTGGCCATACCGGTATTTACCAGGCCGTCGTCTGCTCTATGGAAAGCATGGACTTGCAGATAGGCCGCATCAGGAAGGCGGTGGACGAGGCGGGCGGCCTTATGGTCATCACCGCGGATCATGGCAATTCCGACGATATGTACGAACACAACAAGAAAACCGGCGCGGTGGAGCGCAAAGCGGACGGCAGCCCCAAGGCCAAGACCAGCCACAGCCTCAACCCCGTGCCCTGCATCATCTACGATCCGGCCTGTAAGGGGGAATACGAACACGCGGCGGGAGAAGGCGCCCTGAATGAAGGGCTGGGGATCAGTTCCATAGCCGCAACCTGTATGGAGCTTTTGGGGTATATCCCCCCCGCGGATTATGATAAATCGGTATTAAAGATGAAGTAAACCGGGGAGAGGGGCGGGCTTCCCAAATATTGATTTTTTTGGAAGCCCGCCCCGCACCCGCCAAACCCCCGGGAACAACAAAGGG
>JAISNI010000155.1 GCA_031276295.1 Treponema sp. | reverse complement strand
ATGGAGGTCAAAAGATGAGCGAAGTGGTACGATACAGCGAAGCGTTTAAGCTTCGGCTTGTGGAGGACGTAGCTGCCGGGAAATACGCGAGTATTGAAGAGGCCAGGCGCGGGAACGGGATCCGGGGAGCCGCGACTCTGAGCAAGTGGCTCAAGCACTATGGGCGGGAGGATATACCGCCCAAAAGGGTAAAGGTGGAAACGATGAACGAGATAGACGAACTGAAGGCGGCGCGGAAAAGGATACGGGAACTGGAAGCGGCCCTGGCCGACGCGCACATGGATTATTGTCTTGAGAGCGTGTTTTTGGACATCGCGTGCAAGCGACTGGGGATGAGCACGGAGGAGTTAAAAAAAAGAACGTTATAACGCTTGCCGAGCGGCGAAAGACAAGGGGATGGTATGAAAACACCCTTTACAGTGGGATAGGTGTGCCGGAAACTGGGCATGAGCCGACAGAACTATTACAAAGTGCGCCAGAATCGGCAGCGGCGCGAAGGAGACAACGGGCTGATAGAGCAGTTGGTTCGAGCGGAGCGGGCGGTACAGCCGCGGCTGGGAGGCAGGAAACTGTACCATATTCGGGGCCGGAACTGGAGAAGGCCGGTGTGCCGCACACCACGAACTCCCGGCATAGCCTGCCGGTGTTTCATAATCTGGTCAAAGACCTGGAGTTGACTGCTCCTCACCAGGCATGGGCGGGGGACATTACCTATATCCGCACCGATGAAGGCTTTCTGTATCTCAGTCTGCTGATGGATCTGTGGTCTCGAAAAATAGTTGGCTCTCACGCGGGGATACACTGGAAGCCGAAGAGGCTCTTCGCGCTCTGGACATGGTACTGGGGGAACTCCCCGTGGGATCGTTCCCCATCCAGAAGTTTCCCTCTGGGGATACGGGGTCAATCAAATCATACTGTTTGTAGGGATGTGAGCGTACAGTGCGTTGATGTATATAGGCAGGGGCTATTGCAAGAGGCGGACCTGCTGCCGGTAAAGCAACGGGAAGGGACGGTGAGGAAGCGTCTGGCCCAGGTGATACGGTATATAATCCGGATGGCGGGAAAGCTGGTTAGGCATTCGGGGAAGCTGGTGTTCAAGATATACGAAGGGAACGAATGGCTGGCTGTATTCCGGAAACTGCATAACGCGTTTCAGGCGCTATAGTAAAGGTAAAACAGTAAAAACGAAACAGATTGTAGTGTTCCAGGGGACAGGTGCCTTTAAGCACTCAGAATAAAGCCGGTATTACGGTAAAAACATCTGTGATAAGAAAGAAATCCGTGTGTCAACAATACTATTCAAGGTTTGTATCAGTGAATTAACACTAAATTATAAACACCCGCCAGAATTCCATAAATATCGAGCCATTTTTATACGGATTCAGGTTAATGAAATAATTTTTTCAGCGTTTATATTTCCCAGTCTTTCAATTAATACTTGCATCCCGGTTTTCATTAATACCGTATCATTCATGTTCTCCTCCAATATTTTCCCATGTTTTGATAAACATTATAGGATCTATTATTTTATTTGCCATTATTAATATTCTGAACATTCCCGCACTTGTTAGCATGGGGATCCCCGCACCCTCCAAGCTGGCCGCAGGCGCCCGATATATCCCTGCCTTTTTCAAGCCGCCGTGTTACCTTGAGTCCCCGTTTTTCCAGTTGCAGGGCAAAGCGCCGCACTTCCCGGGGATCGGGGCTTTTAAGCGGCCTGGCCCCCGTGTCTATGCCCTCGACAGGGTTCCAGGGAATAAGGTTTACCACCGTGTGCAGGCCCTGCGCAAAGGCGGCCATTTCCGCCGCATCCTCCGTACCGGTATTGAGCCCCGCAAAGAGAACCGCTTCCAGGGTAATGCGGCCTCCGCCCTTCTCCTGGTAGTACCGGAGGCTTTCCTTGAGGAGGGGCAGGGGATTGGACTTTGTTATAGGCATAAGTTCTTCCCGCAGCTTCGCCCTGGCTGTGGTAAGGGAAAGCGCAAGCCTGATGTCGGGGCCGTGATCGGCAAGGTCCCGTATTCCGTCCGCGATACCGCAGGTAGAGACCGTGATCCGCCTTTTTGAATAGCCGAGGGCGCCGCGCGAAGTGATAAGGGAAAGAGCCGTGCGGAGTTCTTCAAGGTTAAGCAGGGGTTCGCCCATGCCCATAACGACGATGTTGGAAATATTTTTTTCTAATATACCCTTTTGGGGGCCGTCTTTTTCGGAATCCTCCTTTTCCGTCAAGGCAAGGAGGAGCAGTTGTTCTACGATTTCACCGGCCTTGAGGTTGCGCCTAAAACCCAGCGCCCCGGTTCTACAGAAAACACAGGATGCGGCGCATCCCGCCTGGGTGGAAAGACAGGCGGTTCTGCGCCCTCCGCCGTCGGAAAGCAATACGGCTTCAATCTGAGCGCCGTCGGCAAGCGTTATCTGGAGTTTTACCGTAGCGCCGCTACCGGAAAGTTTCCGTGTAATACCGCCGGAATAAACGGTAAAACGCGCTTCAAGCTCTTCCCGCAGGGCTAAAGGCAGATTGCCCATCTCGTAAAAGGATCGCGCCCCTTTGGCTATCCATTCCCAGATTTGACGGGAACGGAAAGGGGGAAGCGGCGCGAGGATTCCGCTCAACACATCGGGGGAAAGCCCCAGAACGGATTCCTGAACACGGGCGGATTCCTGCATATTCATGTACGGGCAGAGCCCCACAAACGCCCGCCCGTATATTCCGCCTGAAGCGTGCGGTCAGGCGCGCAGCTTTTCAAGCGTCTCCTGGACATTGACATTCCGTATCCCTAACCTCTGGAATTCCTCAAGTACCTCTATGGCCTTCTGTTTTTCTCCCTTCTTAACCCTGCAATCCGCAAGCTCAAGGTAGAGCCGGTAGTTTCTGGTATCCTGCTGAATTAAACGCCCCAGCGATTCTATTGCTTCCTCGTATTTTCCCTGAGACTTGGCGACAACCGCAAGGCCCAGAACTGCGTAGGTGTCAAATTCTATGTTGAGGGCGCGCTGGTAATACTCGACAGCCTTCTCGTAGTTGTTCAGATTACGGTAGGCGTCTCCGGCGCGGGTCAGAATAACCTTATTCCGGGGGTCCTGATCCAGTATCCGGTTCCAGTATTCAAGGGAACGGTTCTGTTGATTCAAACCGCGGTAACAATCGGCAAGGCCGAAAAGGGCATAAAAATTGTAAGGATCGCGGTTCAGGGCTTTGTCAAAGTATACGATTCCCTCTTCAAAGGTCTTTAATTTACGATGGCAGTTCCCTATTGAGGTAAGCACCCTGATGTCAACATTCTCCTTGTTAGCTTCAAGCATCTTGCCCCAATAGAACAGGGCTTCACGGTATTCCTTAAAGTCGTAGTGAAGATGGCCAAGCCCGATAATGGCATAGGGATTCTGCTCCTCCATGTCAAGCACCCGCTGGTAGACAACTTTGGAATGTTTAAAATCGCGCACCTTCCGGTAGGCGTCGGCAACACGGGTAAGAACGGTTATATTCTTATCGTCATGCACCAGGTACTGCTCCCAAATTTCAATAGCCTTATGGTACTGATTCAGGGCTTTGTAACAATCGGCCAAACCGAACAAGGCATAATTATTTCCGGGATGATGTACCAGACAGCGCTGATAATAATTTACCGCATCCCGAAAAGACCCCCGTTTACGGGTAGCATCCCCCATTCCGACAAGGGCGTAATTATTATTTTCATCTACCGCAAGGATACTGGTGAAACATTCTACCGCATCATTTATCTTATTTTCCTTGAGATACTGATAACCTTTCTTTGAAAGTTCAGATATGTCAAGCCCTTCCGGTACTCCTGCAGAAGCGTTCTCGCTATCTACCGGAATTTTTTCCGGCGGCATCTCTTCCGTCTGAAAAGAATCGTCTACGATCCGCTTTATGACATCACTCATTGGGATCCCCTTCCTCATGAATTAAACTTTTCAACAACTCTGAAAGTTGCATAATGATCGGTTCCGCTTTAGTACGATCAGGAGCAATCCAATACATACGCAGCGCATCTAAATACTTCCTCTCGGATTTATAATAATCGCCGATCCTGGATAATCCGTCTGAATAACCGGTCGTTAAAAAAATTCTCTTTGCCCCTTCAATATCGCCTGTGTTGAACAGGATGTTCCCTTTTCTGTTCAACGCAGCTTTCTGAGACCCGTCGATTTCAGGTTTTTCAACGGTTTTGATAAACTTGTTTTGTCCGTCAAATTTGTCGAATAAATTTTGATATTTCATAGTATTCCTATTATTAATAATTATTAAAAAGACAATGATCATTTTATTGTCTTTTTAACTCTTACTCCCTATAAAAAAATCAACAACCGAACGGCCGTATTCCCTGGATTCCCTGTATACCAGAAAGGGTATTGCCTCCCGGTACTCATCCTCACGGGGCCGGTGCAAGATCACAAGGGACGTATCTTTAACCAGGGGCGAAGCGGCTATTTCCCCCAGAAGCTCCCGTTTATACCGGTAGGGAAAGGGAGGGTCGCAAAAGATAAGGTCGAAACCCGACTTGGCCCGTTTTACATACAGTTCAACCGCCATAAAACGGCAGCGGATAAACACGGGCGAAATGGAAACATTCTTTAGTAAGACCTTTCTCTTGAGACTATCCATTTCCACCGCTTCCACCGGATCCGCCCCCCGCGATACCGCTTCAAGGGCAATGATACCTGAACCGCTAAAGAGGTCCAGAAAAGACTTCCCGCTTAAATCGCCCAGAACCGCAAAAACCGATTCCCGCATCCTGTCCATAGCAGGACGGATACGGCCTTCCGGAACCTCAATCTGCCTTCCGCACAGGCTGCCTCCCGTTATTCTCATTTAGTATCACGTCCCGTCGGCTTGCCGCCCGGGGACCGGTTTAAACGGAAAACATGCACCGCGGGGCTATTCATTAAAAATCCTTCAGCAATTCGCTCAATTCGTCGTAACTGACAAGCGGTTCCCCGCTCATCATACTCCCTTTTCCTATCGAATCGCCGATTATTTCCTGCCGTTTTTGGCTCTGGCCGCGTACCTGTACAATGGTATCACGGTACTGATCGGAAATAGAACCCGCTATAATTCCGGTTCCACTTAAAAACCCGCTCAAAACCTGACAGAATTGCCATTCCAATTCCGACAAATTATCAAATTGGGTGTCTCTTTCGATAAGATGCTTATTTTTGTTCAATATATTAAGCAAAATATCCAAAGTTCTACTTATAAAATATATATCATCTACGGTTTTTTCAAGAAAAATTTCCGGATCCGTTTCAAGACTGAGTATATCTCTCAGAAGCCGTATTCTTTCATTGAGGATAAAAATATTATTTTCAAAATTTATACGTTTATTCATAGCCTGCTCTTTCATAATATCGGAATAAATATTGATATATTGACCAAAACATCCATGTTAGGTATTATAAATAATATGGAACAACAGGTTCCGTAAGTTACGCCTCTTTGCCCGTTTTCAAGCGGGCCAGAGCTTATCCGCCCGCGCGGTGGAAAAATTTGCTGTCCGTAAGGAGGACTCATGCGTCTTTATGAATTGATGGTTATCTTCCCCCTGGAAGAAGACCTGCACCGATCAGGCAGGGAACAGATTCTCGCCGATCTGGCTGCCAATGGAGCGGAAATTGAAAAAACCGACGAACTGGGGGATAGGGAGCTTGCCTACGAAGTAAAAAAACAACGGCGGGGTAAGTACGTTCTTTTTACACTCAAACTTGATCCTGCAAAGGTAAGCACTTTGGACAGGATATTCAAGCTCAACGCCAATCTTCTCAAATATCTGTTTAAGAAGATTGAATAAGAGGAGGCTTGTATGGTCGATATAAACCGTGTCGTCCTTATAGGGCGTTTAACCCGAAATGCGGAACTCAAGTATACCGCCAATGGACAGGCGGTTTGTAAATTTTCTCTTGCGGTAAACCGCCGTAAGCGGACTGAAGACAAGTGGGAAGACGAAGCCAATTTCTTCGATGTTGTCCTCTGGGGCCGCCAGGGCGAGTCCCTCAATCAGTACCTTAATAAGGGGAAGATGGTCGCTATTGAAGGCGAACTTCGTCAGGATCGCTGGGTGCAGGACGGCCAGAACCGATCCAAGGTAGAAATCGTTGCATTCAATTTACAGCTTTTGGGCGGCTCCCCGGCGGGTAACGGCGGAGGCGCTTCCCCGTCTTACGGACAGGGGCAGAACGGCAGGGGCGGCGATGAGCACGGTTTTTCCCCGCAGGATGAGGCGCCTGAAAACGACGGCTTTGCCAACGATATTCCGTTTTAATGTTTTTGAGAAAGTGAATGGTTGCGGCTGAAGTATTCGGGGGAATACTCGTGTAAATGCGCGTACAACGAGCAGCCTGTTGTACTTCAGCGTAAATTATAGTATATTTTTGCAATTTATTGCAAAATTCGATGTTTTAAGTCTTTTTAATGAGGAGTTTTTATGTCTGATGCTAAATATAACGATAACGAGCGGCCTTCCCGCCAGGAGCGGGGTACGGACGGGCAGGATGGAAGGGACGGGGATGATCGCGGCGGGCGCGGCAAGGGCAAGGTCTTTTTCAAGAAAAAAGTCTGCAAATTCTGCGTTCAGAAATTGAAGATTGATTATAAGGAGTCCGACGTTCTCCGCCGTTTTATCACCGAACGCGGGAAGATACTGCCCCGGCGTATTACCGGTACCTGTGCAAAGCACCAGCGCGCCTTGGCGTTAGCCATCAAGCAGGCCCGCATAATTGCATTGCTTCCTTTTGTAGCCGATTAGAACCGCCTTAGTTTTCATGGATGACGCCCAATTGGATTTGCAGGACAGGAACAGGACGGTTTTTTTTCCTTGTTTGATAAATGGTATTCTCTGTACCGTTTTTTTCAGGACCGGTTTAGCGGCCGTGTTTTTTCTGGTTCCTTTAAGTTTTATTGCGTACAACTACAATATCAAGACGCTCTGGACCGCGGTACTGGCAGGCATTCTTGGAAACAGCGTTTCATTTTTGGCCTTGAATCTTATGGTTGGGGGCGGGGCGGAATCGTTTATATGGGATTTTTCCTTTTTCGGCCTGATGACCGTTCTGTTTGCATGGATTCTGGTGCCGCCGTATAAAGTTTTCGGCGTTTTAGCCCCCGGCGGTACGGTACGGCTTATAACGGCGTCTGTTGCGGGATCGATTTTTTTTCTCTGTACGTTCTTTTTACTCAGGGAGGATTCCTCTTTCTCCATATACCTGAAAAATCAGGCGGAATTGATAAGTTCGTACTATATTGCCTCCGCCGGTTCCGATGTGGTACGGCAATCTTTGCTGGAAGAGTATCTCAGACCGGATAAAATCATTAATATGATGAAGGATATGCTCCTCCGCGGCGGCGCCGTCGTTTTCTGTATTCTGTTCTTCTTTGTAAGCCGCCAACTGGGTCTCTTCATTACCCGTGTCTTCCGCCGCAGGATGCCGGGGAAAGGCTTGGCCGATTTTCACGTACCCTTCGGCCTTGTCTGGGGTTTGTCGGCCGCTCTGCTCCTCGTGGTAATTGCAAGTTTTTTTAAAATTTCGATAGCGGAGATAGCGGGATGGAACATCCTTGCCGTCTGTGTTATCCTGTATCTGGCGCAGGGCTGGGGTATTATGCTGCATTTGGTTACCCGCAGCAGACTGCCGCCGTTTATGCGCCTGGCTTTACATGTTTTATTTATATTTTTGATTCTCAGCCCCGGACTTAATGCGGTATCGCTGGGGGCTTTAGCGCTTTTGGGTATTGCTGAAAATTGGGCGTCCTTTCGGACGCCGAAAACCGGCGGATCATCCTCTACTCCGGGGATGTAAACAAGAAAAACAGGGTATGTTTTTATCTATCCGCTCATAATTTTATTAAGAGACAAAAAGTCAACGGACAAAGTCTCAAGAGGCAGAGTCCTAAAAGACAATGTCTCAGGAGGCCCGGTCCGGCGGCCGTGTCTCAAAGGAGCTTGTATGAAGGTTATTCTTAACAAAGACCTGGCTCCCCTTGGCGAGGAAGGGGATGTAAAAGAAGTGGCAAAAGGCTATGCACGGAATTATCTGTTTCCGCGGGGAATTGCCCATCCTTATACCGATAAGTATATAAAACTTTTTGAATCGAGGCGGGAAGAGATTGAGGCGCGTAAGGCCGAAAAACGGAAGTATGCCGCGGGGATACAGGAAAGGCTGGAGAGCCTTGAACTGGTAATCACTATGCCTGCCGGCGCCAATGGAAAGCTCTATGGAGCGGTTACGAGCCAAACCATTGCGGACGAGTTGGTCAAACAGGGCTTTCAGTTTGAACGGAAACGTATTGAAATTCAGGGAAACAGTCTTAAAAGCGTCGGCAAGTACAAGGTTACGGTTAAACTGTATGAAAATACCTCGGCGGAGATATCCATTACGGTGCAGGGTCAGGCCGTAAAAACCGAAACCCGTTCTTCCGTCCCCGCAAGGGGTGCCCGCCGCAGACGGGCCGCGGAGCATTCCGCAACCGCTCCGGCAACTGGCGGGGCGGATGTCCAGGCGCCTGAATCCGGTCCTTCGGAAGCCGCGGCGCCCGCGCCGGCTGAAACCACAGCCGGGGAATAGACAGCCTCCCCTATGCAGGATAATAAAGGCAAAGTTCCCCCTCACAATGACGAAGCGGAGCTGGCAACACTTGGGGCTTTGCTTTTGGATAATGAGGCTATAATTACCGCGATACAGTACCTGCGTCCGGGTGATTTTTATACCAAGGCAAACGGCAGGGTTTATGAGGCGGTGTTGAATCTTTTCAACAAGGGGCAGCAGGCGGACATACTTACCGTTATCGGCGAATTACGGCATGGCGGTAAGCTGGACGAAGCGGGCGGGGAAGATTACATAGCTTCCCTTACCCATATTGTCCCCTCAAGCGCCAACATTGCCTACTATGCCCAGACCGTGCTTGAATATTCCATCAGGCGGGCATTGCTCCGAATTGCCGGGGATATGGGTTTCAAGGTTTTTGACGAATCCATCGAATCCGACAGCCTGCTTGAGGATATACAGCAGAAGATATTTGATCTCAGCGATAACCGGCAGACCTGGGCGTATAAGGTTGCCAAGGATATAGTAAAAGAAACCCTCAAGCATATAGAAGAGATTCATACCCTCAAGAAGGAGTATACCGGCGTCCCCTCCGGTTTTGATGAATTGGACAAGAAGTATACCTCGGGCTTTCAGGCGTCGGAGCTTATCATCATAGGCGCCCGGCCTTCTATGGGGAAAACGGCCATAGCCCTGACTATGGCCTCTTATATCGCGGTACGAAAGAAGATACCGACGGCTTTTTTTACCCTGGAAATGTCCGACCAGTCCCTCATGATGCGGCTGCTCTCAAGCGAAGCCCAGATTGATTCCAATGCCCTACGAACCGGGTTTTTCTCTTCCTCGGAATTTCCCAAACTCTATAAAGCCTGCGGGGATCTCTACGAAGCCCCCCTCTATATTGTCGATTCCCCGAACATGAAACTGCTCGATCTACGCGCCCAGGCGCGGCGGCTGAGGCTTCAGGAAAAGGTAGCAATCATCTTTATTGATTATCTCCAGCTTATTACCTTTGAAAACAAGTACGGCATCCCCCAGTGGGAGCAGATTTCCGAGATATCCCGTTCTTTAAAGAGCCTTGCCAGGGAACTCAAGATACCCATTGTGGCCCTTTCCCAACTCTCGCGGGAAGCGGAAAAGGAAAGGCCGAATCTGGCGGTAATCCGGGGGTCGGGCGCCATTGAACAGGATGCGGATGTGGTCATGTTTCTTGATCGGGACCGGGAAGCGGAAAAGAAGGGCGAGGAACAGCAGGCTTCCCCGGACATAAAGAGGATTAACTTGATACTTGCCAAACAGCGGAACGGGCCGACCGGTCTTATCAAGCTGCTGTATTTTTCCCGCTTTACCAAGTTTGTATCGTATGAAAAGGATGAAGGTTAGCTTTTTTGCCTACCGCGCGAACCTCTTAGCCTGATCGGAGTATTTAGTGATATATTATAGACACTCTTTGTGAGGAGAGAACAATGGCCTTATTGGATGATTATGATTTTGAACTGCTCAAGAATGAAGCGGAAGTAATGGTTCTCAAGGAATTAAACCGGCAGCTTGAGAATTATTCAGGGGAAAAACTTTGCCTCTGTAACGAATGTGTGGTGGATATGGCGGCTATAGCCCTCAACTCCATTAAACCCCTCTACCGTTTTTCACTTCTGGGCAGTCTCTATGCGGCCCGCATAATGGACGAAGAGGATTATGCCGAGGGCATAAGAGGGGCGGTCGCCAATGCGATTGAAAAGGTACGGCTTAACCCTAGCCACGACTAAGTTTGCGGGGCCGGCCTTAAAATCATATATGTGCTTCCCCTGGCAGCCTGTTGCGCTGAAGCGCAACAGGCTGCTCGTCAATCCCTTCTTTCAACCCTGCCTCTGATAAGAGGGGAACCGGATTTTTCCAGTATCCACTCATCATCGTACAAACGCAGAAAGGCTTCGAGTCCGCCGGTAAGGGGGTTGTGCCAGCAGATGTTCCCTTCCGCATCTATGGAAATAAAATAATGTATTCCATCGATAAGTTTAAAGGGAAGCCCGTCGCTCCGTTCAAAGGGAATGATGGACCGGGAATTGTAAATGGCGGCGCCGTCCCCTCCCAGTGAAAAGGCCAGGCTGCCGCCTGATTCCGCAAAGGCAAAAACGGTATCCTCTCCCTGGTATTCAACAAGGGGGGTAGAAAAAGAAGGGTTAAGCGTATTTAAACGGATAAGGGTGGTGGTTGAAATTCCACTGTCCTGAGCGATAACCGCGCCGTACACGGTGTTATCCCTTCCCTGCAGAACCTTTGCGCCTATTGCGGAAGGGTAAGCGAGGGGTACGGTTTCGCCGTTACCGATATTGATCATAAGAAAGGGCGTGTTTCCCGATACCGCGCTACGCCCGATGATGATGTTCGCCCCGTCAATAAAGGCGGCGTCCATGGAACCGACGGAATTATAGGAAAATTGTATCCTGCCCGTATCGATAGTTATTGCCGTTATATTCCCTACCGAATCGAGGAAGAGCGCGCGGTTGTCCCTGATTACCGCGGACCTCAGAGGAAACCTCAACGAGAGCCTGTTCAGTACGATATCCGAGGCTTTTTCGGAAAGGCCGTTTCCCGCCGCATCCCTGCTTTGACTGTCCGGCGTTCCGCCGTTTCCGGCAGGCGCGGGCCGGGGCACAGGAACGGTCCTGATAAGGGGGAAGAGGCGGGTATTTGCGGTCTGCCAGAGCATAAAGACGCCCGCCCCCGTCTCTTTGCCGGCATCGGAAGAAATACGGGTATAATTATCCCCGTTTTCCAGATAAATGACGCTGTCCATGCTTATATCCTGGTAATTAAGGGCGATAAAGGCAAGCCGGTTATCCATGGTCAGAAATCCTAACACGCCGCCTGACGCAGCCCCCTCAAGTATCTGTTTCTGGTTTTTGACCATAAAGACCTGAACCTTACCTTGCTGGTTGAAGTTCCAGACGCTGCCGTCCGCCGTGCCCAGAACCGCCGAATCGGAAGTAACGGCGATGCTGGTAATGGCCGGAATAGAAGCGGGAACCGCGCGCTGATTCTTGACGGTAAGGGCGCCGTTTCCGGAAAATACAAAATGAGTCAACAGCGGCGTTTGGCCGGAAGAAGAAAGGCATATAAATTCCGCCGCCGCGGGATCAGCCTGCAACAGGGTTCCGCCGCTGATGTTTCTATTCCGTGTAAGGATATTCCCGTTTACCGCGTCCAGGATCACAAGGCCGCCTGAGAAACCTGCAAGAAAGCGGTTGTTCCCGAATAGTATAGGCGAACCGATACCCGCGGGAACATTCAAACGGCGCAGTTCATTACCCGATTCCAGTTCCCAGTACGAGAGCGTTCCGGTAAGGAGATACGTTACCATCGTCTTTTCGGAAGGGCTCGTAGCCGCAAAGACAACCTGTCCCGTCAGATTTTCCGGCGATCTCAGCACGGCGCCGGTTTCGGGGTCTATGAACACAACCCCGGTCCTCCCGTTACGGCCTACGATGAGAAAATTACCCCCTCCTGAATAGCTTATATAGGAAATGGGATCCCTGAACTGGAGGGTAAAGAGATTCCGCCTCGTATGGTAATCCCAGACGGAAATCCGGTAGAAGCCGATGCCGTCGCTTTCGGCAACCGCTATCTGCGTTTTCCCCGGACGGATAACCATAGAAGTAAGGCTTAGGGAACTGATCTGGAAACGTTCGCTCGCGGTATATTTTTGGATATCCCATACCTCGATAAACCCGTCGGCTCCCGCACTGAGTACCTTATCCCTTCCATCGTAGACCAGGGTTTTTACCATACCGCGGTGTCCGCCGGGGGTAAAAGGCTCGGCCGTAAGCCGGCCGGCCGTGTTCCATGATTGGGCCGATATAAAAGAGACAGAGAAGAGGGTCTTTACCAGAAGAATGCGGAAAAATATTTTAAATATTCTATTAATGCTCATGCACTTCATTTTAGTTCCTCCGGACGCAGCATATTTGATAGGGAACAATACGAACCGACACGGAGAGATCGGAATATCTCCGATTTAGGGTGGCGGATAAAATCCGCCCTGGTCTTTTCGTACACGGTGATAGGAATGCGGCTTACGGCAATTTCATCCCGGCGTATCCCGTGTATATGAAATTCCAGGCTTTCCGCACGGTACGTTTGATACCAGATGCGAATTTCCGCGTCCGGGTAGGTTTCTTCAGCCTTTATCTGAAGATAGTACTTGACAGCTTCAACCGCAATAGGTTCAAGACCATCCCGTATTACCGCAATGCGTTCGGCCATTTCCGGGTATCCGATAACCGTTTCCTTTTTGGGGTCGTTCTTTTTGTTTGCCTGCCTTTTCCGCCGGTAAAATTCCATCCGTTCAACTTCCGGCAATACTTCCAGTTCCATCTTTTTACTGGGCCACAGTACGTTTACCGGAAATTCCGGTTTATGTCTTTTTCCGCAGCCCGGACAGGTAAAATTCATAAAACTACCGTCCATAATCCTGTCGATACAGGATGCGTCTTCGTCCAAAT
This sequence comes from Treponema sp., assembly GCA_031276295.1. Lineage (GTDB taxonomy): Bacteria > Spirochaetota > Spirochaetia > Treponematales > Breznakiellaceae > JAISNI01. Next base: position 9,088 of record JAISNI010000155.1, on the reverse strand, counting down.
TGATCGTCTCAGGGATTTCCACAAAAAAATCATTGTCGCAGAAACAGGGGATTTTTTGTTTCATAACAACTCCGTAACTATTCAAGCCGGGTAACGGCAACACCTCCGCCCTTTCATTCACAACGCGGTTAAACCCCGCCCTGAATGGCGGGGAACTTGATTCAAAAGTCCAGTGCAATTATACAACTTTTTTAGCGGCCTGTTAAGTAAAGTATATCCCCAAAAACGGCAAAGATCATGATCCCGAATATCAACATTACCCCGATGGTCTGAAAAACAAAGACAAATCTGGGATGCAGCGGGCGGCGCTTGATTGTTTCTATTATAAAAAGAAGAATCATGCCGCCGTCAAGCACCGGCAAGGGGAGAAGATTCATGACGCAGAGCGCTATAGAAATAAGCGAGAGGAAATTGGCCATAGAACTTAAGCCCGTGCTTATGCTCTCGCCGAAACCTGCGGCGGCAACTTCCCCGACCATATAGGTTATGCGTACAGGGCCGGATACGGCTTTTGTAAGGTCTATACCCCGAAAGAGGAGGCGGAGGCTTCCCAGCGAAACGGTAAAGTTCTCCCAGGTTTCCTCGGCCCCCTTAACCAGCGCGATCCAGGGAAAGAGGGGAGGGCGCTGGTACTCGTTGATTCTAAACGCCAGACCAAAATCCAAGGCGTCTTCGCCGGAAACAACAAGGTCTGCCCGCCGCCTGCTTCCATCCCGCTCGTATTCAACTTCAAGTACCGGGGGCTTATCCTTGAGTATTCGGGACAAATCCGCGGTATAGGAAAGGCTCTGGCCGTTTACGCCGACAATGCGATCCCCCGCCTGTATTCCGGCTATTGCCGCCGGGCTGCCTTCCGCTACCGCGCTTACCACGGGCTCTACCCAGGAATAGATGCCGATCTGCCCCGCGCCGGTACTTTTTTCAAGGGCCGGCTGTATATTCACGTTGACAAGATTGCCGTCCCGTTCAACCGTTACGGGCAAAACCTTCTCGGCTCTGATACTGATATTCTTCTGTATATCGCGGAAATTGACTATCTTTTTCCCCTGAATTGCAACTATCCGGTCCCCGCTCTTGAGCCCCGCCTCGTCCGCCGGGTAATACTGCTCGGGATACACGTCGGAAACCAGCACGATACGGTTATCCGGGGAATACTCCTTAAACCCTATGCCCCAGATTACCGAAAGTACCAGAACGGCAAAGATAAGGTTGAACAGGGGCCCGGCAAGACATACCAGTATACGCCTCCAGGGACTGGCGCCGAAAAAAGTGCCCGGAAGCATCTTGATCTCTTTTTCACGGTTCTCGTAGGCTTCCTGGAATTCATTCTCGCCTTTCATTTTACAGTAGCCGCCTATGGGGAACATGCCCAGGCGGTATTCAACCTGTCCGATTTTTTTCCGTAGAATTGGCTTGCCCCAGCCTATGGAAAAAGCCTGCACGTCAATACCCATAAGCCGGGCAAAGATAAAATGCCCCAGTTCATGTACCAATACAACCACGCCGAGGCCAACAAGCCCCAGCAGTATTTTAACGATAGTCATATTTATTTCTCCTCCGTACTTGTTTTGGCCCCTCTAACCTACACCGGGGGGCGGACGGCTAAAACTTATGCTTCGTAACTATATGTCTCCGATTAACGTAAACGCAATGCGCCGCGCCTCCCGATCGGTTTTCAGGATTGTTTCCAGGTTAAGACAGGAACCTTGCCAATCCTTCTCCATAACATACCGAACAATACGGGCTATATCAAGGAAATGTATCTTTTCCCTAAAAAATGTTTCCGCGGCTATCTCGTTAGCCGCATTGTAGACCAGCGGATAAAGGCCTCCCCGTTTGGCCGCCTCATACGCGAGGGGCAGCATGGGGAATCTTTCACCGTCAGGCTCCGCAAATTCCAGAGAAAGCCCTCTGAAATCGAGGGCGCCGAAGGGCGAGGGCCGTGTTTCAGGCCGATAGAGGGCTTCCTGTATCGGAAGCCGCATATCGGGCTGCGAAAGCTGGGCATAAACCGCATTGTTGCGGAGCCGTATCATAGAATGAACTATGCTTTGGGGGTGTATAAGCACGGTAATGTCTTCAGGCTCCATGTTAAAAAGACGGCAGGCTTCTATCACCTCAAGACCCTTGTTTGCCAGGGTCGCCGAATCGAGGCTGATCTTGGCCCCCATTTTCCAGGTAGGGTGGGCAAGGGCATCCCGCACGCCTACCAGGGCAAGGTCTTCTGTGCTCAAGGTTCTGAAGGGACCGCCCGATGCGGTGAGGAATACCCTGTCGACGTTTTCTCTGCCATAGGCATTTATAAGGTGAAAGATGGCGGAATGTTCGGAATCCACCGGAAGTATATTCACCTTTTTTTCCCCGGCCCGCTCAAAAACCAGGGGGCCCGCCATAACTACGGTTTCCTTGTTTGCCAAGGCTACGTCGCATCCGGCCTCTATAGCCGCAAGGGAAGGCTCAAGCCCGGCGGAACCCGCTATGCCGTTTACGGCAATGTCGGCGCCGCATTCGGCAACGGCCCTGAGAAGACCCGCTTTACCGTAATAAGCGATACCGTCCACGCCGGCCTTACCCATACCGCCGGACAGCGCAAGCGGCACACCGGGGAATTCCCTCCCAAGGCGGAGGAGAGCCTCTCTGTCTGTATTACCGGTGAACAGCACGGGTTCAAAATCATCCGGGTTTTGCCGGATAATATCCACCGTGTTTTTTCCAATAGACCCGGTAGCCCCCAGGACCGCAAGTTTTTTCTTCATACCGCTCGTTAAAAACGATGTTTTTAACGTCTCCCTTATCCAAAAAGAAGCCGGTAAACGGCGAAAAACACCGGCGCACCCAGGGCTATGGAATCGATGGTATCAAGAACGCCGCCGCGCCCCGGAATAATAGCGCCGGAATCCTTGATCTCCGCACTCCGCTTCATAACCGATTCGCCAAGGTCGCCCAGGCTTGCGGCACCGCCGGTACTTAAACCCAGAATGATCCCCGCCGGAATTCCGGGCACCAAGCGTGAAGCGAAAACCTCCGGAATAAGGAGGACGGCGCTTATCCCTACAAGCACCGATCCAAGGCCGCCCCCGATAAATCCGGCTATACTCTTGTTGGGGCTGGCCGGTACCACCCCCTTGTTGCCTTTGCCGAAAAGCATACCGAAGGCCCAGGCAGCCGAATCGTTCATTATAACGATAAGGAGGAAGATGAGAACCGTCATTTCCGCCCCGGACCAGGTAAACATCCTGATTATCCAGATCATAAAAAACCCCGGATAGATCATGAGGGAAAAGCCCGCCGCGGTACGGCCTAAGTATTCTGAAAAACGGTCCGCCGGAGAAAAAATATGGGAAACCAAAAGCCATGACGCGCCTATAATGAAGGCGGCGGGAACAAGTTCCTGATCCATATTAAAACTTACCGAGGCCGTCATGGCAAGCGGGCCTGAAATGCCAAGGATAAAGGCTTCCATAGGATAAACGCCCATGTTTTTTCTTTTAAACATACCGGCAAGTTCGGCTGCGCCCAGGCCGCTCAAAACAACGATGCCTATATTGGCGGCCAAGTGGCATTTTTGCGGCAAGAACACCACCAGAAAAACCGTTAAGGGAAGGCCGATAAAGAAAATCAGTAGCCGTTCTACGAATTTTTTCATTTCTTTATACCGCCAAATCTGCGTTCTCTGTTTTGAAAGGTCCTCACCGCCTGATAAAAATCTTCCTCCGTAAAATCGGGCCACCATTTGGGGGAAATATAGTACTCCGCATACGCCCCTTCCCAGAGAAGGAAATTACTGGTTCTGAACTCCCCCGCGGTACGGATTATGAGGTCGGGATCGGGAATATCGGGATTATCGAGGAAAAGCCGGAATTGTTCCTCGGTTATGTCCCGGCTGTTCCCGCCCTTACAGGCGTTTGCGGAAGACTCCACGCCCGGACTATCCGCCGGAGCTTCTGCCACATCACCCGTTTTTTCACCGAGCAGCTTCCTTACCGCGCGGATTATTTCATCCCGCCCTCCGTAATTGAGGGCAAGTACCACCTGAAGGCCGCCGAAGGATCGGGTGTCTTCGGCGGCCTTCCACAATTCGGCGGCAATATCGGGTGGAAGTCCGGCGGAGTCGCCTGTATGGCGTATCCGTATGCCGTTTTCCCGGTAAAAATCCAGTTCTCCCCGGAGATGCTGCCGGACAAGGCCCATGATAAAGCTCACTTCGTCAACTGTCCGCTTCCAGTTTTCGGTTGAAAAGACATAGAGGCTGAGGTACTTGATACCAAGGCCGCTTGCCGCTTTAACTATCCGTTTGGCGGTCTTGAGCCCTTCAAGATGTCCCTGAGTACGGATAAGGTAACGGCTCTGGGCCCAGCGGCCGTTACCATCCATAATAATCCCTATATGAGATGGGAGCCTGGAACTGTCTAATGGTATGGTATCCGTCATCGAATCCTTTAATAAAAGGTTCTTTCAAACTTAAAGTTTGAAAGAACCTTACGGAGCAGAATATTCCCGCCGCGGCCTCTACTCTTCCATTATTTCTGTGTCTTTCTCTTCCAGAATCTGATTTATCTTTGCAATATAGCTGTCGGTAAGTTTCTGTAATTCACCGGAAGCCTTGCTCTCTTCGTCCTCCGTCAGATCTCCGTCTTTGAGCAGCTTTTTAAGCTCATCGTTGCCGTCCCGCCGTATATTCCGCACGGCAACTCTGGATTGTTCGGCCTGGTTTCTGGCGACCTTTGCCAGTTCCTTGCGCCGCTGTTCGGTAAGAGGAGGGATGTTGATGCGTATCACCTTGCCGTCATTGGCCGGGTTAAGGGAAAGCTCGGATGAACGTATAGCCTTTTCAATTTCACCGATAAGGCCCTTATCCCAGGGCTGGATCACGATGAGCCGCGCTTCGGGGATAGAAATTTTGGCTACCTGGGTTAAAGGGCTTTTTTTTCCGTAATAATCCACCCGTATCTTGTCAAAAAGGCTTGCCGACGCCCTGCCGGTTCTGAGGGATGAAAATCCATCCTTTAGGTTTTCCAGGCTCTTTTTCATCCGATCTTCCGCTGAAGAAATAGCGCTGTGCATATCTACCCCTTTGAACGGCTCATTCGCCGACCTTAAAATACACGTAATCCACGATTTTAAGGGAAGCGCCAAGCTGTTTGCTCATATTTTCAACGACCTGGGAAACGGTAAACTTTTCATCCTTAACATACCCCTGTTCCAGAAGGCATATATCCGACAGATACTTGGCCATCTTTCCTTTAAGGATATTGTCGATAACATTGGCCGGTTTTCCGGCAAATTTTTCATCGCTTTCCATCTGTTTACGGAAGATCTCTTCCTGTTCCGCGAGTACGGCCTGGCTAACCTGGGATTTGTCAAGGGCCAGGGGATTGAATGCCGCAACGTGGAGGGCCAGGGTAAAGGCAAATTCTTTTGCCTCGTCCTTTTCAAATACCTCCGGTTTGCCGCTTCCCATTTTTACCACAACCCCTATAGCGCCGTCCCCATGAATATACTGGGTAAGGTACTCACCGGCGCCGGCTTTGACCATCTTGATTCGTTTGAGGCCCATGTTTTCCCGTATCTTCGTGGCAAGGTCCGTAACCATGTTGGACAGTTCCTCATTAGGCTCGGCATAACCCTTAGCCAGAGCCAAGTCCGCAATGGTTCCACCCAAGGCAATAAATTCAGGATTCCGCGCAACAAAATCGGTTTCGCTTGCCAATTCTACCAGAACCGCAACGTTATCTTTAATTTTAATAAAAATTTTGCCTTCGTTTGTGGCCCTGTCCGCGCGTTTTTCCACGGCCGCAAGCCCCTTCTCTTTGAGCAGCTTTTCCGCCTGGGCAAAATCCCCGCTTGTTTCTTCCAGAGCCTTTTTACATTCCATAGGGCCGGCTCCGGTTCTTTCCCTCAGCATTTTAACATCCGCCGCACTTACCGCCATCTAATCAAACTCCTTATAATGAAAATATATCAAAGTCTCGCCGTCTCCCGGCAGCCCCGACAATCGGGATTTTTTGTATAAAGCGGACCGCAGGCCCGATGCAAAAAATCCACAAGTACAACAGGCTGCTAATCTTCCCCGTATACCTTATCTACATCAAAAGGCAATGCCTCATCGTCATCATAGCCTAAAGCATCCTCTTTGGGCTGCACAGAGGCTTCGGCGGAATAGGACTCCGGATCAACTTCCCGGTCCTCTTCCTTGATCGAAACATCGGTCATAATGTCTTCTATGCCCTCATCTTCATCCCCAAGTGTTTCTATGATCTTGAGGCCCGCCTCATTATCAGCTTCGATCACCGCGTTGGCAACGATCTGGGTGAAGAGGGTAATAGCGCGTATCGCGTCATCGTTACCGGGAATGGGATAATTAATACCTTCAGGGTTGCAGTTGGTATCCACCACCGCTACTATAGGTATACCCATACGCTTAGCTTCCGCTACCGCGATTGCTTCCATCCGCGTATCAATGATAAAAAGGATGCCGGGAAGATCCTTCATCTCTTTGATGCCCCCCAGGTTCTTCTGGAGCTTAGCCTGCTCTTTGGCCAGAGAAGCGATCTCTTTTTTGGTAAGATTCTCAAAAGTCCCGTCAATTTCCATCTTTTCAAGTTTTTTCAGCCGAAGCAGGGACTTTTTAATGGTGGCAAAGTTGGTCAGCATACCGCCGAGCCAGCGGTTGTTTATATAATACATACCGCAACGTTCCGCTTCCTTCTGAATCGCCTGCTGAGCCTGCTTCTTGGTTCCTACAAAGAGGACCGTTTTTCCCGATTTTACGACATCTCTGACCATTTCATAGGCGTCTTTTATAGCCTGAATAGTCTTCTGCAGATCGATAATGTGGATTCCGTTCCGTTCCGCAAAGATGTATTTCGCCATCCGCGGATCCCATCGTTTAACCTGATGCCCGAAGTGCACCCCCGATTCAAGCAGGCTTTTCATAGTAACTACTGCCAAAGTATCCTCCCTGTCCGTCTAAACCCAATGCCGGCTTAAACGGCGCCGTCCCTGTATCTCACTGCCCGGCCCTGACGGGGAGGCAGCGGAAGATTACAAAAAGCCCAAGGCTTTTTGCCGTTATCCCGTATAAGAATAACCATTTTCTTTTAGCATGACATAAAATTCGTGTAATGGCAAGCCCACAATACCGCTATACGACCCTTTAATTGCGGAAATCAAACAGCCGGCCATCCCCTGAATCCGGTATGCCCCGGCTGATCCCTGCCATTCCCCGGTATCAAGATACCATTCAATGCCTTCCTCATCAACGTTCATAAAGGTAACAATACTGCTGACGGCCCTGATGTCCATGAGCTTTTTCCTGCCGTTGTAGAGGGCCACCGCGGTAATTACCTCATGATCCCGCCCCTGTATTAAGGAGAGCATGTATTTTGCATCCTCCCGGCTCTTGGGTTTGCCGAAAATTTTACCGTTGACGGAGACAATCGTATCGGCCCCGCATATCCAGGGCGCGGTATGGCCTTTAAAGAGATCGATGATCTTCTGAACCTTTCTTTCGGCCATTTCTTTTGCCACATCCTGAGGGGGCATCTCCCCCTCAAAACTTTCATCTATCAATGAAGGCATTATACTGAAGGGCAGCCCTAAGAGGCGGAAATATTCCTGCCTCCGTAACGATCCCGATGCCAGGACAATAGGTTCCATTTTTACCACCTTCTCACGATACGAAATGTGAATGAATTTTTAGAACACTTTATTTTAACCATATCAGGCATTTTGGAAAAGGGGTTGAAGGGCCAAAAATAGTACCCTGCCGGCTGCTTGACACACGTATATTCTGCACGTATAATAAATATTATGAAAGTGCGGGTAAAATGCGGTTGCCGCGCATAGAGAGAGACTAGCTCATCTGGATAGAGCGTCAGCCTCCGGAGCTGAAGGCGGTGGGTTCGAGTCCCGCGTCTCTCAAAGGTTTAATTCCTTATAGGATAAGGAATTAAACCTTTGGTTGTATATCCTGATTTTCTGAAAGTATGGTGCTGTGCATTTATTTTTTTGTAAGCGAAGTGTGCCATGCTGAAAAGTATCGGCCCGTTTTGGGTCTGGAAACGTCCAAAAACCAAGAAATTTCAAATTACCCTCTATCCCGCCTCTGGGCTGCCCCCGGAAGTATGCTAAAACTGGCAACGGAAGGGCTTTCCCGCCTGCCCCTGGAATTAGCCGCCTTTCGGGAGCCTCAGACAAAGGTCGCCGCCGAATCGGGGGCTATGGCGCTTATCGAATACCTGAAAAACCAGCTAAAAAAGCCGAATGGAACCAATCCTACGGTTATCCGTGATACAATAACCGCCGGGGCCTGGCTTGAAAAAAAATTTCCCCTTGACATCATGTAAATTCTGGAAATAGAAAAATAGAGGAGAGGAACAATGAAAGTTGCTCAATGGAATCCGGCGGAATTTATCGACACAAAAGAAGATGTAATTGCACATCTTGCAGCCGCCCTTGAAGAAGGGGACGTGGAATTTCTCTTGAAAATTGTGGTGTAGTGCGACACGAAGTCGCTTGATATAGCTGACTAAGATATGGAAAAGGAGGTGAGGAAAAGAAACATATCCTTCGGTCTACCCCTTCCATTTGGGGTAATGCTACCTGCCGGTGCGTGTCTGGTAACGGACAGGTACTAAGCGGCGGGGACAACGCGGTAAACGGACACCCCCATTCCGGTAACGCCAGCATAAAAGGTACGTCACAGGCAGATTAAACGAACTGTCGCAAGGCTCGTTAAGTTTGACAAGCGAAAGGGGAGTGACACGCTTGGACTAAAAAGTAAGGGTTCATATCCGGCTTGTTGCGCCGAGAACGGATAAAATGGACGAGCAGCCCCGGGCTAAAGACAGACCCTACAACGCACTGAATTGGTATTCAAGCGGAACGTGGTAAACCCGATGCAGGCCCCACGGGGGAAACAGCGGGCAGAGGAACGGCTATGAGAGAGACCAAGGGTTTTGACGGTCTGTTGCCAGTTGATGGTGTCGTGGTTAATGAACTCCGAACCATTATCGCTATGGAACTCGATGATGGGGAAGGGACTGGTGAGATAGGTGATCTTCAGGCCTTCCAGCGTCCATGTATG
>JAISNI010000007.1 GCA_031276295.1 Treponema sp. | reverse complement strand
GAGCGGGGGAAGGTGGAAGGCAATGAGTGGGACTGGGTACGTGATCTGCACCATCAGCATAGGGGAGAGAGTTTAAAGCGGGTATTTGAGAAGAGCCTTGGATACAAGGGAGAAGAGAGCGTTAAGGTATATGTAGATATACTGGCGCGAGCGAACATAGAAGGGATGAAGGAGATAACGGAGATGGCACGAGAAACGTTGGAAGAGGTATTGACGGCAGCCGGACTGACGGCGATATGGGAAGCGCGGGGAGAAGAACGAGGGAAGGCGCGCTGGAAAGCGGAAGGCTTGAAAGAAGCGCTGGAAATGCTGAGGAGCGGGAGATCGCTGGAGGAGCTTGAGAGGATATACCAAGAAAGGGAGCGGCGGTTGACAAAAACAACGAACAGCGGGTAGAACGGCCGTCGCAGTCCCGCCCTTCGGCCCTATTCCCGGCGGCCTTTGTTGGGCCTCCCGCTGTGCCGCCGCCGGCGTCAAACACGCGTATCCGTGTTCCAAGAGGAGCGCCAGACGGTTGTAAACACCGTTTTATACGTTTGTTCCGAAATATTCCCTTTTATACTTGATATTCCCTCTTAAGATCAGTTATATTACGGAGTATATGAGTATTCCCCGCGCCTTCCGAGCGGGGACGGGGAACTTAAGCGCGCCGGTGTACGGCACAAACGGCGCGTGTAATCCTCAGTTGACGGGGTATGGAAATTGAGTACGGGCCTATGGATTAATTAACGCGGGATGGAAAACAACTATCTGCCGTCCTGGATAAATCAACTTAATATGACCGTCCGGAATAATTCCGAGGCGGGTTTCTTCATCTCTGTCGGCATTGCGGGGGCGTTGTTCTTATACCTGTTTTCCTGCCAGTTGTATTATTATTTTACCGAAAAAAAAATAATTCAAATTGAACTTTTTTGTCTTTTTTTTCCCCTTTCCCTGCTGGTATTAACGCTGGGTTTCTGCTTGTACCTGGCGCCCGTGGATGCCCCCGTTTTGAACGCGGGACTGTTTATCCAGAGTATAGGCATGATGGTATACGCGGTTTCGTTTTTTTTTATTACCGGCCCGTTCCGGTATATGTATAAAGGACCGGTAAACCGCCTTGCTTTCTTCTTGTGCGTCTGCCTCGTCCTGGGGGCGCTTCCCCTGCTGGGGAATTTTTCCCCGCGTTTTATCCTGGGGCCTCTCTGTATCGTGCTGTCTTTTCCGTATATCCCATATATCCGCCGGGCCCCCGCCCCCGCGCGCGGCGGTTCAAATTTTTTCTACAAAAGACTCGAAAGGTTCTGCCGTGCCGTGGAAGATGTGCTGTATTCGTCCGTTGTAACCACCCCAGGCCCCCGTACCCGGGGTCTTTTGCTTTTTAATTCCTATCGTGTAAAAAAGCGGGGGAATTCGCGTAAGGATTTTTTGTACGCCGCTTTAATCCTCTTGTTTATCGGGATTTCCCTGATTCTTTCCTGGCGCCTGCCCCTCTGCGCGGGCATTCTCCTGGGGGCGATCTTCTATCACAGGAAGAATATTGTCCGGCTGGAGGCTGTTGCCCCGCAGGTGCGGGAGGATGTTCCTGAGGATATCGGGAGAAGTACGGTAAACACCGTTACCACCGGGATTACGCAAAAATTGCCGGTGAAGACGGGGGCGGTCCTGAAGCCGGAAACCGGAGGGGATGCGGAAAAAAACCAGGGAGGCAGCCAGAAAAAATGGCAGAAAAAGCGGAGAAGGCGAAAAAACCGGAAAATATCCACGGCATCCGGCGGAAAAACGGTAAACGTAACGGAAAAAACCCTCGAAACAGGCGGAAAACCCACAGCCCAAGTGGGAAAGATTGAGAAGGTAAGCGCAAAGCCTAGGGAAGCGACGGACAATGTAGAAACGGTACTCGCCAAGGCTATAGAATCCATACTGATGATTGAAAAAACAGCCCTCAAGTCCATAGAACCGGCCGCAAAGACGGAAAATATTGAAAAAACGCTTGCGAAAATCAAGGAATCCATAGAAAACATTCAGAAAGCGGCCGCACAGACGGTGGAATTCATAGGGAAGATTGAAAGAACGCAGGAGAAGGCCGTAACGGAGGGGGAAGAAGCCCGGTCCTCAGAAGGCAGCGGGGAGCTGCGGAACTTCGCGGGAGAAAGGCCGGACATACGGAGGGAAGCCGGGGAAACCGATGCCGCCGACGTGCAGGCATTGGAAGAGGTTGTACTTCCCGTGAAGGAAGACGAGCGGGTTTCTTACCTGCTTAACCCCTTTATACCGCGGGAATTCCTCAACATCCTCCACAAAAATACCGCGCTGGACCTCAAACTCGGGGATCACATCAAGCAGGAGATGACCATATTTTTTTCGGACATCCGGGATTTTACAACGCTCTCTGAGGATCTTACCCCCGAAGAAAGTTTTAAATTTATCAACTCGTATCTTACCCGTATTGTTCCGGTCATCGAAAAGCACGGCGGTTTTGTGGATAAGTATATTGGGGATGCCATTCTTGCGCTCTATCCCCAGACCAACGGCGCCGACATGGCCGTACAGACCGCCATTGAAATCCAGGGGAAGCTGCTGGAATACAATCTCCATCGGGCAAATTCCGGTTACCGGCCCCTGGCTATGGGGATAGGCCTGCATACGGGGCCCCTGATGCTTGGCGTTGTCGGGGTCTCCGGGCGTATGCAGAATACCGTCATTTCAGACGCCGTCAATTTGGCAAGCCGGCTTGAAAGCATGACCAAAGCCTTCAACATCTCTATGGCCATCAGCGAGCAAACCTTTAAAAGGCTGGAAGATCCCGGTTCCTATATGTACCGCTTCATCGGGCAGGTCCGGGTTAAGGGAAAAGCGGAACCGGTTTCGGTGTATGAAATACTGAACGGCATCAGCCCCGAAATTATGGATAAAAAAATGAAGGCAAACAGGTTTTTTGAAGAGGGTATGCTCAGCTTCAAGCAGAAGTACTATTCCGATGCCAAAGAACATTTTGAAAAAGTCCTGGAAATCCTCCCCGACGACGGCGCTTCAATTTTCTATAAGGAATACTGCGACGCAAAGATAGCGGCCACGTCCAACATATCGGAAACCGCGGTATAAGGGCGCTCTCCAACCCTTACTTTTCTATGCGGCAGTGCTCCAGTTCCTTTAAACGCGCTTCTTCCATTTTTACGTGGATGTTTTTCTCCTGGGTAGGGATGACAAGCCCCTTGGGGCCGTTTTTGGCGCGGCGCAGGTATTTAACCTGGGTGTAGAAAAGGTCCCCCTCGCCGTTACCGCGGCCTTTTGAGTAGAACAGGGCCAGGTTGCCGGCATCGAGGAGTATGTCGAGGGGAACGCTCTTGCCGGGTTTCTGCTTGATAAACACGTAGGAACCGGGAAAATCCCGCGCGTGGAGCCAGAGATCGTTCCCCTTGACGTGGCGGCGGAGGAGGGCGTCGTTTTCCGCCGCGTCCCTGCCCACGATGATAAGCCAGTCCCCGCCGGGCCTGCCGCCGGTACGGAAGCTGAGTCCCGGCCTCTTGCGGTCCGCGTTGAGCGCCTGGGGCGGGGTTCCGGCCTTCTGCCCTTTCCCCTGCATAAGCCTGTTGAGACGCAGGGGGTTGGTCTCGGCAAGCAGCCGCGCGTATTCTTCCTCAAGGCGTTTAAGCGCGCCGCCGCCCTCCGCGAGCTCGGCCCGTACATCCGCAAGGCCGTTCTTTGCCTTCCGGTACTCTTCGTAGTAGTATTCCGCCATTGCCGAAGGTTTTTTCCGGGGATCCAGCTTTATCCTGATGAGCCCTTCATGGTAGAAATTGTTCGCCTCAAGCCAGGCGTCGCCGTCCCGTATCGTCCCCATGTTCGCAAGGATGATATCCCCGTATTCCTTAAACCTGTCCGCCGCCGCATAGTCGGCTTCTTTGGCCCGCAGCTTTTCAAGCGAAGCGCCGAGCCTTGAAATGCTGCCCTCAAACTTTTTCCGTACCTGTTCCCGCAGCTTTTCAAGGGACAGGCCGCCCCCGTGTTCGGCATACCACGCATCCAGCTTTTCGTTAAAAGTCCCCGGCGCGTCAAATTCCCGTATGTTATAGACAAGGATTTTCCCCGGGGGAACGCCGGAATCAGCCCCCGCCGCATCCGTACCGGCGGGATATTCGGGGCCGGAACCGAACTCCTCTTCCGGCGTATAGCGGCCGCCGGAAACTTCCCCCCGTTTGGGCAGGCGTTTCATGGCATCCAGCACGGCGCCGTCAGGGCCGGTAACAATCACGTTTGCCGCGTTCGACCAGAGCCGTATATAGAGCCGGTAATGGTTTTCGCCGTGCCGGATCAGGAGCCTTACAATACGGTTATCCCCAAGCTGTACGGCTTCTTCAATATAGCCGTTTACAATGCGCGAATTGAGGAATTCGGCAAAGCGCAGGGGCTTGTCGGTTTTGGGAAAAGCGCGGAACGTCTCGTGCAGCCGGCAGGCGCCGGGGGAGAGGCTCACGAGGAGCAGGCGGGTCTTCCCCCTGCCGTAAAGCCGCAGGGCCATAACGTCGTAGGCGCTTTGCAGGGCTTTCTGTATCTGCATTCCCGGCAAATCCAGTTCCGACAGTACCAGGTTGATCTCTTTCCAGTTAAGGGACATGGGGCCTCCGTAAAAAGCGGGGCGTTGTAAAAATTTTGTAACAAGCGCCCGCCGCCTTTTTCTACATGACAATATACCGTTTTATTCCTATAATATGGAAGAGGTAATATAGAAGAGGTATGCAATGAGCGAAACAAGAATCGATCTTATACGGGGGGATATTACGCGGCTGGCGGTTGACGCCGTCGTTAATGCCGCGAATTCCAGCCTTATGGGGGGCGGAGGAGTGGACGGCGCCATACACCGGGCGGCGGGGCCCGGCCTGCACGAAGAATGTATGCGGATAGCCGAAGCGCGGGGGAACGTGCCCGGCGGCCCGTGTCCTGCCGGGCACGCCGTGATAACCGGCGCGGGGAGGCTGCCCTGCAAGAAGGTCATCCACACCGTGGGCCCTGTCTGGCGGGGCGGCCTGTACGGAGAACGGGAACTTCTTGCCGGGTGCTACCGGAACAGCCTGGCCCTTGCCGTTTCTTCGGCCCTCAAGGTTATAGCCTTTCCCAACATCGGTACGGGGGTGTACGGTTACCCCAAGCGGGAAGCCGCCTGCACCGCCCTGGAAACCGTGCGGAAATGCCTTGAGGAGATGCCCGAAATTGAAAAAGTGATCTTTGTCTGCTTTGACGATGAGAATTTTCGGATATACCAAGAATTGCTGGACAAAGAACTGCCGGATTCTCGGCATGATCCGTCTTAATCCGGCGCTTGGCGTTTTCCTGATCGCGGCAGCCTTTTCAGGCGCGTGTTCCGGCGCACGGGGGGACGGGCGGGCTTCGGCGCACCGCCGTGAACAGGGAATTGCAGCGCGCGCCGAAAGCGCCCCGGCTGCGGACACGGCCTCCGGCGCGGCGGACGCGGTTAATACGGCGGACGCGGTTGAAGCGGCAGACGCCGTTGACGCGGCGGATACGGTTGAAGATGCAGACGCCGACACGGAAACGCAGTACGCGGTTTGGCGCGCATACGCCGCGGAACTTGCCGCCGCTCTGGACGACCGGCTCCTTGCCGCGCAGGTTATTATGGCCGGTCTTGACGGAAAGGAAAAACTCGGGCCGGCTATGCGGGACATTTACCGTGCGGTCCCTCCGGGCGCCGTCATGCTTTTCAGGTACAACCTTGATTCAGACAAGGCCGCCGTCCGGGCGCTGCTCTCGGAATGTTCGGCCTTTATCGCCGAAGCGGGCATGAACGGCATCCGTCCCTTCATGGCCGCGGATCACGAGGGCGGCGGCGTGCACCGCTTCGGGGCCGGCGTGGAGCGGCTTCCCGGTGCGGCGTCCTACCGAAAGATAGCCCTGGAACAGGGCCGCGGCAGAGCCCTGGCCCTTGTGGAAGCCGACGCCCGCCGTTCGGCGCAGGAGATACGGGCGCTGGGGGTTACCCTGAACCTTGCGCCGGTGGCCGAAATTCTAACGCCCGATAATGAGGCGTTCCTTATGGAACGTTCCTACGGGAGCGACGCCGGTTTTACCGGGGACGCGGCCGCGGCCTTTATCCGCGGTATGGCCGCTTCCGGCGTGGCCTGCATTGTCAAGCATTTCCCCGGCAATTCAGCGGGCGATCCCCACCGGGAACAGACGGTCCTCGACGTTGACCGGGAAACCCTGGACCTTCTGGCATCGCCCTTTGCCTTTCTGGTCAATGCCCCCGCTTCCCACCATTGCCGGCCCTCCGGCATCATGCTTTCCCACAGCGTTGCGCGCGCCCGCGATCCGTTCCGCAGCGCGAGCCTTTCCCCGTTTGTCATCCGCGATTGGCTGAGGGGTGAACTGGGCTTTGAAGGCATCGGTTTGGGCGATGATTTTTCTATGCCGGCCATAGCCCTGTCGGGCATGGATACGGAGGAGGCCGCCGTTGCGGCCCTGGAAGCCGGTCTTGATATGGTAATGGTCTGGCCCAAAGACATTGTTTCCGTACACAGGGCCATAGTACGCGCCCTTGATTCGGGCGGGCTTTCCCGCGAAAGGCTCCGCGAAGCCGCCGCCCGCATCCTCTGCGAAAAGCTGCGCTTTGGGCTGGTGGAAGGGGGCCGTGTCTTATAATGAGCCCCGGAATTAAGACAATAAAATAAGGTGGAACGGCGGTCGTATAGTGCTTGGTATCTTTGCTTACCCCATTAACAAAAACATCCCCCGATAAACGCGGGGGATGTTTTTGGGAATCATGTCAAATGGTGCCTGGCACCTGTGCTATTGTTTTTGAAGGACAAACTTTCCCATTACTTCAATTCTATTGGTATAGATAATTGCCGTGAATGTTTCGGATCCGCCAAAGTCTTTTTTCTGATTCGAGGTCAATTCGTTCCAGGATTTCCAGGTATCTACCTTCCCCCCATACACACGGAGATTAACCTCAGTAAAAGTACAAGCGGCAGGGTTTGTACCTGAATACGTTCCACGTACTATTTCCTCCCAATCAGAACCATTATCGCTAAGATATTCAACAAACTCACCAGAACTGACAACCATTCTCGCATATTTACCAGAAACACGTTCGCTGGTTTCCCATGTTCCCTCTAATGTTAAATCGGTATCCAGTTTTGTGAATCTTCCGTTCATGTCGCTGTATTCGTTCACAAAATTTGCAACGAGCAACGTTCCGTTTTCGAGAATAATCCCGAGCCCGGTAGTACCTGTCTCTGTACCCTCGCTAACTGTCCACCGTGCGGCCTTTTCCGTTCCTTCAATACGAGCATACGTTCCGGTATTATAGGGGGCTCCGTCAGCCGTGGCTGCCCATGAAGTATCCGTAACTGTAACGTATACGGATCCTCCGGTATTATCCATAGCCCATATATAGGGAGTTTCATTGGCGCCAAAGGGATTTGCGCCGCCGCTGCCGGCATCATAAACCGTGATGGTGAAAGCCTTGGTATACGGGCTTGATTTTGACGCTCCGTTTACGATAGTAGCGGTTACCGTACAAGATCCCGCAGATGTTGCGGTTAAGGCGCCGTCACTTACACCGGCGCCGCTCCAAACAATGGTCCTATTGGTAGCATTGGAAGGTACTGCCGTTCCGGTGAGTAAAAGCGGAACACCCTTTACAGCTACTGTCGGTACACCAGTAATATTCGTAACGGCCACAAAAGTATCACCGCCTCCACCGCCGTAGTCGCTTGGGTTCGAGTTGGGATTGGGGTTGGGGTTGGGATCGGGATCGGGATTGAACCAATTGTCGCACCCTGCCAAAATTATTCCGAATGTCA
Source organism: Treponema sp. (assembly GCA_031276295.1). Lineage (GTDB taxonomy): Bacteria > Spirochaetota > Spirochaetia > Treponematales > Breznakiellaceae > JAISNI01. The sequence goes on along the minus strand of JAISNI010000007.1, from coordinate 1,654 downwards.
ATGCCGCCGCCAATATCCCTACAACAAAAAATGCGCCTTTCTTCATAGAAAGTCTCCTTTGCGGTCTTTCCCGCCGTCAAATTACTACCGCAGTTTGGGCAGACCCGTTGTACTGTCCCACTGCCAGACCGTGTTCCAGTCCGCGCCCTTAAACCCTTTTTCGCGCCACCAGTCCTTGTCGGGCGCGGTGTACGCGCTAGGCGGCGGACCGCCCGTTACCGCAACGTCCTCGCCGTCAGCTTTGTCAGCGCCTTTGACCGGAGTATAGCTGCCATTGGTAACGGTGGGTGTCAAATCTTCTTTGCCATAGTTGTCTTTCCTTGTGCCGTTGTCTTCGATGGAGCCTATTACACGGTGGACCTGTTGATTGGACGAAGAACCAGTTATGCTGACACTGGTGTTCAAGGCAACCGTGTTGCTTACCGAGCCCTCATCTTTCAAGTTGCCCACAACACCGCCCGCGCATCCGCGCCCGCCCGAGCCGTTAGCCGTTACCGATACGTTGCCGGTAGCATAAACGTAGCGTACTGAACCACGGTCGTTAAAGTGGCCCACAGCGCCGCCTGCCCTCGCGTCCACTTTACTGCTTGCACTTGCCGACACGTTGCCGGTGGCATACGCATTGAGAACACTGGTGGTATTGATGACGCCCGCAACACCGCCCGCTTGCGCATGACCATCAGAGTAGGTGCCGGTCGCCACTGCCGATACATTTCCGGTGGCATAAACGTGGCTTACCGTGCCGCTCAGAAAGGCGCCCCCAACACCACCCGCCTCAACATTGAGGTGGCCGGTATTTGTGCCGGTTGCCGCGGCCGATATAGCGCCGGTGGTGTATGAATCGCTCACCGTTGCACCCCTGGCGCCGCCCGCGATGCCGCCCGCGACCACATAGAGGCTACCGCCACTGTTACTGGCCGTTACATTCACGGCACTGGTCACTTTCCTGACCGTTCCGCCCTGGAGCATTCCAGCTACAACACCGCCCGCATATATATTCAGGCTACCGGACGTTGTTATGTTGACCGTGCCGGTTACCGTCAGATCATGTACCAAGCCGCGGTTGACGATGCCGGCAAACAGACCGCCGTATATACCGGCTAACTCGCCTTCGGAGACAACAAGGCCGTCCCTGATGTCCACCGTAATGGTGTGCCCGTTACCGTCAAACTCGCCGGTAAACCCTACGAAGTCGGTCCCGGATGCGATGCCGATGGGCCTTGTAACGGGACCCGTAATGTCCGCCATAAGTTTGTAGTTCTTGCTCAAATTTCCCGCATCCGTGCTGATGGCGTTTAGTTCCGCCAGGGTGCTTATCTCGATAGGAGGATCGTTTTTGGACGGGCTTGTGGGATCGCCAGAATCCTTATCCCCGCAACCGGCCAATGTAAAAAGAGCCGCTATCAAGAGAACGGCAAAACCGAAAAATACGCCATATTTCTTTTTCATGGTGTTTGTTCCTTTGCGGTCTTTCCCGCCGTCAAATTGTGTATGTTGTCCGCTTGAGCGGGTAACACCCTTTTCATGGTATCAACGCCGATACCAGCGGCCCCCACGGGCCTTTCTTCCCCTCGTTCTCTATCTGCACGGCAAAATACGCCGTCTTGCCAGAGTCCCCAAAATCAAACTCGATCACGTCCTTTTTCCGTTTGGT
>JAISNI010000171.1 GCA_031276295.1 Treponema sp. | reverse complement strand
CCGCCACGGACAGCGTAAGGGCTGCTGCGGTGATAAGGGCAAGCGTTACCACCTTCCATCTTCTGTTCATAAAGTTCTCCTTTAGAAACTTTCCCCCTGCCTCCCGGTTCTTCGTGTTGCCTATCTCTTTGTGTTATAAAGAATTGCCGGGGAGGGGATTTATGCACCCGCCCGTTTCTCCGCTCGTTTTATACGGATACTGTAGGGCGTATGTAGGGATTGTGGAGGCATGGAAGATGAAGGAGGGGGTGTCTAGTCCTGGTTTAACGTTGACACATGAGGATTCGAAAGATGAGAGATGTGGTACGATACAGCGAGGCGTTTAAGCTGAGGCTTGTAGAGGACGTGGCAGGCGGGAAATATAAGAGCCTTGATGAAGCCAGGCACAGGAACGGGATCCGGGGAAGCTCGACCCTGAGCAAGTGGATAAAGGAATATGGGCGGGAGGATATACTGCCCAAAAGGATAAAGGGGGAAACGATGAACGAGATTGATGAATTGCAGGCGGCCCGCAGCAGGAGCGGCCCTGGCCGATGCGCACAGGGATTATGGTCTTGAGCATGGGTTCTGGTGACGGGATTGCTGCTGGAAATGTTTCACGGGGAGAACCTGAGAACGTGTATTCAGGAACTGCCTAGAGCATGTAGAGACTCGAAGCGGAAACGGAAGCCCCAGTTGTGCGTGCTTAGTTCCACCTAGGAACCAGGAAACCACGGAAGGCACACACGAAGTGTATCGTAAGTTTGTTATCTGCGATTATACCCGGACAATTTACCCTGCTTTCACCCGAACCATACGAACTTTTACTTCGACGGCCTTCATGGTACCCGAATATTCTTTTTTGTTGTGAAAAATAAGGAGGGAAAAGGAGAAATTATCTTCGTTTCTTCTTCCGTTCGTGGATAAAAATCCCCACCCCTTGGGGGCGGGGATTTAAACCCCAAGGGATTAAAATATTAAGTGAACGCCTATGGTGCCAGGCACCCGTCCGGGGTTTAACCGGGCGGCTTTTTTATACCCTTCCCCGTGTTGTAACGAGAACCTTCGTGATTAATTCTTCTGTTTTAATTCGTTGCGGCTGCTTCCGAAGGAGGAGCGGCTTTTGGGGCCGGTTTTTTATGGGAGATAAGCTCCTTTATCTTGGCGGCCTTGCCTACCTTACCTCTGATATAGTAAAGTTTAGCTCTGCGTACCTTGCCGGGGCGCACTACTTCAACCTTATCAACCCGCGGGGAATGGAGAGGGAAGACCCGTTCTACACCGACGCCGTAGGAATTCTTGCGTACCGTAAAGGTTTTTCCAACCTGGGCATTCTTCATGGCAATAACCAGACCTTCATATATCTGAATACGTTCATTCTTGCCTTCAACGATCTTGAAATGTACCTTAACCGTATCCCCTACCTTGAATTCATCAACATGCTTTTTCATCTGTGAAGCTTCAATAGATTTTATCTCGTTCATGATATTCCTTCTATACTGTGTATAATTTTACAGGTTTCATCATTAAATAAACCTGTTTCCAACCCCCGCCGTATAAGATCCGGCCTTACGGCCAAGGTTTTTTCAATCTGTTTTTCAAGCCGCCAGCGCCGTATATGCTCGTGATGGCCTGAAAGCAGAACTTCCGGAACCTGTATTGTATCATAAACTTCCGGGCGTGTATACTGGGGATACTCCAACAACCCGCCTGAAAAGCTCTCCTCCTCAAGGGATTCTGCCTTGATTACCTGGTCGACAAGCCGGTAGCTTGCGTCGATAATTGACAGGGCGGCAACTTCCCCGGAGGAGAGGACGTAGTCTCCCACGGAGACTTCATCATCTACATACAGGTCTATGATACGTTGATCTATGCCTTCGTAACGGCCGCACAGGAGAATAAGGCTCTCTTCCCCGGCAAATTCACGGGCCAATGCCTGGCAAAAAGGCCTGCCGGAAGGGCTCAGGTAGATGACCCTGCCCCCCGCCGATACCCCGGATGCCCTTGCTTTTCCGGCAGTTCCGGCCCGGCTGCACGGTTCGGCCCCGGCATGAAGGAATCGCTTACAGGCGCCCGCAGCCTCCAATGCCCTTCCCAGAGGTTCCGCCAGCATCAGCATACCCGCCCCGCCGCCGTAGGGCGCATCATCGCAGGTATGGTGCTTATCGAAGGCAAAATCCCGTATGTTGATGGAACGGTAGGCTATAATACCGCGCTCCACAGCCTTTGCCATGATGGAATTTTTAAAGTATGCGTCTATTATCTCCGGGAAAAGGGCGAGTACCGTATACTTCATGCCAATATCCAGGGTTCAAGCAGTATTGCCGTCCCCAATTCAAGGTTTATATCCCCAAAAAATTCATTACGGAAAGGTACAAATTTGAGTTTACCGTCAGGCAACCGCACTTCCGCCAGAAAACCGCCGCCGCCTTCAACTATATCCGCGATATATCCAACTATAGACCCGTGTTCAGGATTATCGCAGGCGGACAATTCAGGCAAATTGCCACCCGATTCCGGCTCTGCGGCGGAAATGGCAATGACCGCCAGCCCCTTGAGATCCTCAATATAGTATTCACCTGTTTTAAGGGGCGCCGCATGGCTGCGGTCTGCCAGCATTTCCGCACCGACCAGCATTTTTGCCGCCTCAGGCGAATCTATACCGGACAATTTCATAAGCAGGGACGAAGCGGACAGCATCATTTCCTCTACCGCATAGACTTTTTCAGTATTGTTTATACGGAGAATAACGTTTTCAAGCCGTCTGATGTGTTCAACTTCCCCCGAAAGGGAATTTACTTTCACAAAACCCTTGAGACCATAGGATGATCCTACAATACCGACTATAAACTGAGTTAACAATTTCTCATAAACTTTAGTCTAAAATCTCCAATACCGTATGTTTACCGCTTTTAGCGGTAGCAGCCTGAAGCACCGTTCGTATTGCCTTGGCTATGCGGCCGTGTTTACCGATCACTTTGCCTATATCATCGGGAGCAACCCTAAGTTCCAGAATGGTAGACTTTTCTCCTTCTATGACACTGACATTTACCTGCGCCGGATCATCAACCAACGATTTAACAATATATTCGACCAGATCTTTTTCCATTTTTGAGTTTTCCTTAATTTAATATAGCAGCATACAAAGTTACATGACTAATAATCACCTAGCAGCCTGTTGCTATTCAGCGCAACAAACTGCTCGACCGATGTCTAAACTCGGCCGCTACGGACTAAAGTCTGATGAAATCGCTTCACTTGTTCAGCATATTTCAAGAGTGAAACTTATTTTAAAGTAAAATTCTTCTTATTGAGAATTTTTCTTACCGTATCACTTACAATAGCCCCCTTATTTACCCAGGAACGTACCTTATCCGCATCAAAAAGGATCTGCTTATCTTCCGTTTCTATCGGATGATAGTAACCCACTTCTTCGATAGTCTTGCCGTCTCTCGGCGCACGGGTATCCATTACTACAATACGATAGTAAGGCCGTTTCTTAGTTCCAAATCTTTTGAGCCTGATTTTAGCGCTCATCCGGTTCCTCCTCATAGTATCTTTGCCGGAAAGTTACCTTTCTTCAATATTTGCAAAGAATTCAATATAATAACAATTTATCTTAAACCGGCGCTTGTTCGGACGATCAATAACCGGTAATGTACACGATCTTCACTTAAATAACACGTGAACCTTTACTATATGAAAAAATACAAATTTAGTCAAGGATTTCCATCCCGATCCAATTCAACTGACAGTTATCTGCCGAAACGGCCTGACTGCATCATGGCTTGAAGAGCCTGGGGATTCTTGTTGAACTTGACCATTTTCTTCATCATGGAACGCATTTTCTCAAATTTTTTAAGGAGACGGGACACCTCGGCTACCGATGTGCCTGAACCTTTGGCAATACGGCTTCTCCGCGTCGGGCCTATGATGAGGTGGTTTTGCCGTTCTTTACGGGTCATGGACGAGAGGATAACCTCCTGCTGTTTAAGTTCGGCCTTGTTGATGTCATCCTCGTTTACCTGCCCGGCCATACCGGGGATCATCTCCAGCATGGATTGAAAGGAACCCATCTTCTTTACCGATTTAATCTGCTCAAACCAGTCTTCAAGGGTAAGGTTTTCCTTTTCCATCTTTTTCTGGAGTTCCTGGGCTTCCTTCTGGTCTATAACGGTCTGCACCTTTTCTACCAGGCTGACTATGTCGCCCATGCCCAGGATACGCCCCGCCATACGTTCGGGATGGAAGGGCTCAAAGTCTTCGGGTTTTTCACCGACGCAGACAAATTTGAGGGGCTTCCCGGTGATGGTTTTAAGGGAGAGGGCGGCTCCGCCGCGCGTGTCGGAATCGAATTTGGTAAGCACTACCCCGCTCAGGCCGATCTTTTCATCAAAGGTCTTGGCTATGTCTACGGCGGACTGGCCGGTCATAGCATCCGCCACGAGGAGCAATTCGTCCGGCTTGCAGGCTTCCTTGAGGCGGGAAAGTTCCGCCATCATAGGCTCGTCTATCTGGAGCCGTCCGGTGGTGTCAATGATCAGGGTGTCAATCATGTTCTGCCGGGCGTAATCCAGGGCTCCCCGGTACACTTTAACCGAATCCGTAGCGCCGTCTTCCCTATAAACAGGCACTCCGATCTGATTCCCCAGTATGGCAAGCTGATCAACGGCGGCAGGACGCACCAGGTCGCAGGCTACAAGAAGCGGGCGGCGCTTTTCGTTTTTAAGCCGCAGGGCCAGCTTTGCAGAAGTGGTTGTTTTTCCTGCACCTTGCAGGCCCAGCATAAGTATGGCCGAAATAGTGTCTGGCCCTTTAAGGACCAGATCCTGCCTGCTGTCCCCCAGAAAGGACGCCATTTTATCGTGAACTATCTTTATAAACTGCTGGCCCGGGTCCACCGACCGCAAAACCTTCTCGCCTTTAGCTTCTTCTATTGTAGAATTAACAAAACGCCGCACCACCCGGAGGTTTACATCGGCTTCAAGGAGGGCCATTTTGATTGCATCAACAGCATCGTCAATATTTTTTTCGGTTATGGTCGATTTGCCCGAAATAAAACGCAGGGCATCAGTCATCTTCTGGGTAAGTTTATCAAACATAATTGTAGTTTAATCGATTCGGAAGGGTGAATCAAGAGGGCGCCCGCACGTCCTACGTCAACACCGGGAAATGTACCGGACATCCGAATATCGTAAGAAAACAACCTTTACCGCCAGTAATCCCGCGAAAAAAGCACGAAGGCTGTCCAAAGTTCCAGACGCCCCGCGATCATGATGAAGGATAGCGCCCATTTAAGGCCGGAGGGAAAGCCGTAGACAATAGCGGAGGCATTATCCAAGCCCAGACCCTGCCCTATATTCCCCAGGGTGATAAGCGCAACATTGACGGAAGAAAAAAGATTCAGACCGGAAGCGCTGACCAGCAGCACGGTACATCCCAGGAGCAGGAAGTAGAGAAAGACAAAGCCCGCCACACCGTAGACCACGTCTTTCCTGCCGACCTTTTTGTCAAGCCTTACCGTAAAAACGCCTTTAGGGTAGATGATCCTCCGCAGTTCATTGCCGGCCTGTTTCCAGAGTACCACATAACGTATAATTTTAACGCCACCGGCCGTAGAACCGGAGCAGCCGCCTATGAACATGAGGATAAAGAGAACGCCCTGCGCCAAAGGAGGCCAGAGGTTTATATTTACCGAAGAAAATCCGGTGGTTGTAAGAATAGACGCCATAGAGAAAAACGCCTGTCTGATTGCGTCTAAAAAGGGAATGCCTGTGGGGACAAGCGCGGCGCTGATGATCACTACCGAAATAAGAATGATAAAGACGTAAGCCCTGGATTCACTGTTTCTGAGAACATCCCTGAACTTGCCCCGCAGGAGGCGGTAGATAAGTATGTAGTTATACCCTCCAATCAGCATGAAAATCGTACATACCCACTCGACGGCGGGGGACTGATAGTAGGCAATGCTCTCGTTTCGTGAACTAAAACCGCCTGTGCCCAGCGTGGAAAAGGCATGAACCATCGCATCGAACCAGCTCATGCCGCATAAACGGAGGAGCAGGACTTGTACGCCGGTAAGGGCCATGTAACTGATCCAGAGGAATTTGGCGGTACCGGCGATTTTAGGGGTAATACGTTCGGCATCGGGACCGGGGCTTTCGGCTTTTAAAAGCTGGAAGCCGCCCACGCCCAGCAGGGGGAGTATGGCTACGGTAAGGACCACCATGCCCATGCCGCCAAGCCAATGTGTTTCTGCCCGCCAGAAGATAAGGGAGCGGGGGAGAATATCCAGATCAATGAAAACTGAAATTCCGGTAGTGGTAAAACCGGAAATGCTCTCAAAGGCCGCATCGGCAAAACGATCAACATAACCGGAGAAGAAAAAGGGCAGCGCTCCCTGGAGGCAGGCGGCAACCCAGGTTAAGAAGACAAGCAGGCAGCCGTCCGCAGTGTTGAACTGTACCGGCTGTTTGCGGGAAACGAAAAGTACCGGCAGGGCAATGACAAGAACCGCCCCTATACTGATACCGAAGGCCCTGATCATGCCCCGTTCTTCCATGACAACGGCAATGATAAGCGGGATGATCATGGAAAGGGCGGTAAGGCTGACCAGGAGGACCAGCATTTTGAGGATTGAACGACGCTTCATGGGGAAACCCCAAATATCCGCCGTATTTCCATATCTTTATCGTTTTTTACGGTAAGGATAACCTGATCCCCGGCCGTAAATTCATAATCCCCACGGGGAATAAAGGAAGTGTCTTTCCGTTTAACCAGTATTACAAGGGCGCCCGCCGGCAGACGGAAGCCGCTGAGGACTTTACCCTCTGCCTGGGAACCGCGGCTTATCTCTATTTCAAGTATGCCTATGCTGCCGTCGCCTATACGGTGAACGCCCTTAATGCCGCTTCCCATAAGCCGCGATAATATGCTGTCTACCACCACCGAGTTAAGGGGGATCACCACATCAACGCCGAGCTGCCGGGCAATGGCGGCATAACCGGCTCCCGAAACCAGGGCTATACTCCGCTTAACCCCCCGCGATTTAAGGTATATGGTGGTGATGATATTCACTTCCTGCTGCTCCGTAGCGGTGATGATAAGGTCCAGATCGTCAATCCGTTCTTCGGTAATAAAACTTTCGTCGGAAATATCCTCATTAAGGATAACTGCTTCAGGGAAGCGGACCGCAAGTTCTTTGCAGAGGCGGGAATCCTTTTCAATAATGAACAAACGGTGTGTGTTTCTTGGTATAAAGGATTTTATAAAGGAAAAAAAATATTTTTTTAGCCCCCGTTCGCGGTTAAGTATCCCTTCGGCGATAAGGGCTCCGACACGCCCTCCGCCGACTATGCCGACTTTCCTGAGCGGTTTTTCCGTCCTGCCGGCATATTTAAAGCAGAGTTCAAGCTCCGCTTCCTTGGCCAGTATGTGGACACGGTCGCCGTGGAGAAGCGTGGTAGAGCCGGCAGGAAGCATGCTTTCCCCCTTCCGTTCCACCAGGGTAACAAGGCTCTCCCCCGCTATCAGGTTATGAAAATCTTTAAGCACAAGACCGTCGAAGGCGGTCCCGGCGGCAATATCAAAGGAAGCAAACTCGTAGGAAGTTCCGGTAAAGGAGAGGATATCCCCGATGACGCCGTGTTCAACGGCATCCATTACCGAACGGGCGGCCTCTATGTCAGGGTGAACAAAATGATCGATACCAAGGGCCTTTTCATCAAGGTTCTGCTTGACATACTCGTCGTTCCTCACCCTGGCTATTTTAAGAAGATTCGGATAACAGGCGGCAAGCCCGCAGGTTATCATATTCAGTTCATCCGAGTCCGTAACGCAGACAAGGGCATCGGCCCTGGCGGCCCCGGCCTCTTTCAGTGTACGGATACTGTTCCCCGGAGCCTGAAGCACCATGCAGTCCAGACGGTTAGACGCATAACGCGCCCTATCCTCATCGGCTTCAATAAGGGATATATCATGCTTCTGCTGGATAAGGTACCGGGCAAGCTGGGTCCCCACCATTCCGGCGCCGACTATAATTATACGCATAGAATAAGCATAAGCATACACAAAAAAGCGGAAGGAGGGAATAGCACAACAAACCTATATGGGGTTGCGTTTTTTAGAATAATACGTTTTCCCTCCATTCCTGACTTATCCTTGTAAGGGGCGAAACAAGGAAGATGAATGCAAGAACAACAGCAAAAAACGGCGGAATGACGGGATTTATCAGCAGATAGTTATACATACCGTGTACCGCTACCGCGGAAATGAAGAGGGAAACCGCACTATGCGCATCCCCCGCGGGCATGGCGGCAAGGCCGACACGCGCTCCGCATGCTCCGTGCAGGGGGGAAGCGCTCAGGATGCGGATGAGTGCAATGCCGGCATCCGCAGCGCCGTAGGATACGCCTTCGAGCATGGCGAAACTCAGGCCGGCAAGGAGCCCCGAAGCCGTGCAGAAAGCGGGGGTCAGCCGTTCCGGGCCTAAACCGGCGCGGACGGCCAGGCGGAAGAACAGGATGAGGGCGATAAGACGGCCTGCTTCTTCGGTTAGAGGAATACGGATAAAATTCCGCAGCAGGGCAAGAGCAAAACCGCCAATGTCCGGCTGCACGCTTTCCGGCATGAACGATAAAAGATTCTGTACCAGAAATTGCAGCAAAAGGGCAATGACAAGGGAAAGAGCCCCGCAGAGGACGGCAAGGAAAAACCAGGGAAACTGCATAGGATAGCGGCGTATGCGGAACCACATATACACAAAAAGTATGGGCAGGGCGGAGATGAAAAGCAGGATCAGGACTATCGAGAAGGCGTTCATATCATTTCAAATGTAATGTATTTTTTAGAAACAGGCTACAAATCTGCCGGACTGTTTTCATTTTTTACCCGGCGCGCGTATCGTTCTTACCTAAACTTGCCGTACAGTCTTGTCAATTCCTCGCCGCGATCCTCCTCGGCAATCCGCTCGATAAGATATTTTATGGACATACCGCCGACTATCTTCCCGTTATCTTGATACATCCAATCGGCAATATCATCAATAATAAAAGATACCGTATCCCCCTGCCTGAAATAGGAAATATACCGGGGGATATTCATTATTTTACCGAAATAGAAGCCGTCTTTGAATGAAATATCCGAAAGCCAGAGATATTCCTTGCCAAAACCGCTCTGCCGTTCCGCATCAAAGCCGTACTTTACGCAGAATTCACCTTCACCGGGGCCCGGACGCTGAAGGACGCGGATAAAATCGTGGATAGAGCGCCTGGCTTCCTCCGCTATTTCCGCAAGCCCCTCGTCGGCGCTCTCCACCGCGATGGTGAACTCTTCGTGCAATTCCCCCGCCTCCGGTACTTTGGCCGGGAACAATTTCACAAATGAAAAAAAGTCCCTCGGTATCAGCATAATAATAAAAAGCGAGATGATAATAATATAGAGGATAGCTTTGAGTATGACCTGCCGCATGTGGAGCCTATTCTATAAAAATAGCGGGAATTCCGCAAGGTTCCGCCTGCCTTGCTTCAATGTGGAAGAGCGGGCGTTTCCGTGGGCGGCGATGCGGGGTTTGGGGCCGCTCCCGCATATTCCGAATCGGAGCTACTTGAATAAGGCATTGATCTCCCGCGCGTACAGAGCGTTTATCCTGTGCCGTCTAAGTTCCTGCTTGGCCGAAAGTTCTATGCCTGCCTCAAAGGACTTAGGGATAAGCCGGAATTTGTAGATCCGTTCAAAGGGTTTAAACCCGGTCTGGGGGTTGATAAGGTGCGCAACATCATTGGCGATAAGCTCGTTTATTTCCGGCTGGGCAAGGAGCAGTTCGTAGTCAACAATAGGAATATTGTTTTCCTCGGCAAAGTTCATCATGGCTTCCTGCACCGGAACGATGAGCGCCGCAAGGTACTTCTGATCCTGGCCTACAACCATGCACTGAAATATCCACTCGCTTTCCTGGAGCTTCTTCTCTATAGGGACAGGCTCTACATTCTCCCCGCCCCGCAACACTATGGTATCCTTGGCCCTGCCGGTTATACGCAGCTCGTTGTCGCGGCTTATCATGCCTATGTCGCCGGTATTAAGCCAGCCGTCCGGGGACAGTATCGCGGCGGTATCCTCCGGCTTTTTGTAGTACCCCTTCATAACTTGGGCGCCGCGCACGTAGATGATACCGTTATGTCCGGGCGGGAGCGTCTGCCCTGTGTCCCCGACAATGCGGGCCTCCGTTCCTATCAGGAGCTGCCCTACCGTACCCCGCCGCGATTTCCGGTACCGGCGCGCAGAGATGACGGGGGAAGTTTCGGTAAGGCCATAGGCTTCCTGAAGATGTATGCCGACGGCGTTGAAGAAATGATCCGCCTTGCCCGGCAGGGTTCCGCCTCCTGAAATACCCGCGCGGAAACGGCCGCCCAGGTTCTCCCTGATCCGGTTAAAAACCAACAGTACGGCAAGGCCCCGTACCGGCATGAAGAAAAGCCAGGGGAAAAAGCCGACAGCCGCATCGACCGCGCGTATACGGCCGTGGTAGTTGGGGATAAGTCCAAAGGTCAAATCCCTAAAGTAGTTATAACTGCGTCCAAAAGAAACAAAGAAGTTGAAAAAGGCGCGTCTGATTTTTCCCTGCGCCTTGACCCTCCGGTAGATGCCGTCCATAATGGCTTCCCAGATACGGGGAACGGCAACCATCCAGTGCGGCCTGATGTTCTGAAAATCGGCCAACAGGATAGGCGCCGAAGGCTTGGAATAGGCAATACCGGCTTTAAGGTAAATGATCACATACTCCATCGCGCGTTCAAAAACATGCCAGACGGGCAGGACCGAAAGAAAAATCTCGCCGGGCTTTGTTTCAAAGACGGCGGGAAAGGACGGAAGCTGGTGAAGGAAGGTTCCGTGGGTCAGCATTACCCCCTTGGGTTCGCCGGTTGTACCGGAAGTAAAGATAATGGTTACCAGATCATCGCGCTTCCCCTTGTCTATTTCACTATCGACCCCTCCCGGCTTAAGAACCTCGCGCTTTTGGCCCCGGGCAATTAAGCCGGCGTAATAGTGTACCGTCATACCCGCCGAAGCCGCTTCCGTTTCAGTCTCATCGTCCACCGGATCGTAGGTGATAAGTATACCGAGGCAAGGAAGATCGTCTTTACAGGTAAGTATCTTTTTAACCTGCTTCTGATTCTCCGTAAAGCAAACCCGGCATTCGGTAATTCCGAGTATGTGGATCAGTTCCTGAATTGTCGCATCACAGCCCCTTGGTACATCGACCGCGCCTATGCTCAGTATACTGAAATCGGACACCAGCCACTCGTGGCGGTTATCGGAGACGATCCCAACCATATCACCCCGGCGGACGCCCAAATCCATAAGACCTGCCGCCGCATAACGGACTTCATCGTAGAACTGCCGGTAGGTTTTGATACGGAAATGCCCTTTACTGTCCTTTACATACTGAACGGCAAATTCCGATAGTTCCTGGGTCCTGCTCCTAAGCAGCAAGGGTAAGGTCTGTTCCATACTATTTTAACTCTCCGTAAATTTTTAATGCTTCGTGAATTCTAATTCCCCGCGGATCCGTATAAGGTATAGGATACTCAGATTAGGGTTGAAGCGTCAATATGACATGATACGAAATAGTGTCATTATAAAAAAAATTCCAGAATTCTTGCAACTTTTTTCGTATTTTTGTGTCGGCAGATTTTTTACCCATAAAAAAACCTCCCGGGAAAAGGAGGTGAGGAAACCCGGGAGGCAAGCTGATGATACAATTTACGTTAAAAAATAACAGTACATAAAATGGGTTGCATGACAAGCAGATTAAAACATTCCACTTTTACTGCACCATCAATCTAACAAAAGAATACTCAAATTTTTGCCGGAAGTCAAGTATTTTTTTGAAAAGCCGATGAATTAAAGAGCGAATTTTGAATATCTAATCCGATAACTGCAAAAAAATTCTTTTTGCATATCCAGAGGCGGCGCGGGCCTATTTGTCATCTTCCCCGTAGGGCCATCTCTGGTTATTGCCGCTATAGGTCATCACCTATATGATCGGCGCGATTTTGACGGAATCGCATCTTTGGTGTTTGCTCCGGCACATTTCACCCCTGAACGGCGGCGAATAGCTTTTCCGCTAACGTAAAGGCCCCTGGGAGCCTGGTGCACTTCGTGGATTTTTTGCACCGGATCTTTGGTCCGCTTTATGCAAAAAATCCCGATTATCGGGCGCGTTTCTATCTCCCCTCCGGGAAGCCTGAACTTTAGTACCCGCACCCGTACCGGCCCTCTCCCCACCTTTCTCCAGCACCGCCTCATGAGCTCCCCCAAGCCTAATCCGTCTATCCCAAGGTCAAATTTCTCCCTCACTCTCATGACAAATGCTATCCTTTTCTTCATTAATAGCTCTATAAGCTCTATCGATGGGTATCCACGGTCAAAGAGTATCAGTTCTTTCCCAAAACTGGTCATCCCCGCCAGTTTCTTGATATGTTCCGCCGCCAATGTCCGCTCATCCGTCGCCATCGGTTCTATCCTCGCGTCCACTATCACGTCATTTTCTATGTCGTACAATAGGGACCCCTGCGCGCACGGCGAGCTGTTCCCCGTTCCTACAGTCCCAAAGTATTCCCTCAGTTCCGGATCGTTGGGCAGATTTATTTTGCTGCCGTCTATCGCCAGGAGCCGGTACCCTTCCCCTCGTTGTATCTCTTCCGCATACCGCCATGTTACGGCCGCTTCGAACAACTCCCTCAGCGCTTCCCACCGGATCTTCTGCCGCGATTCACTGAATGCCTGCCGGGTCATGCGGATGACTTCGCCGGTTTTCCAGAAATACCGTTCCAGGGCGTTTTGAGAACTTTCTTTTATCATGCTCAGGAGAAAATAGATGAGTGCTTTGAAGGGCATTTTCCTTATCCGGGTGAAATCCTGGACCGATTGGTGCCCGTGACGGGAATGAACCGGGATTACCAGGGGACCATTCTGGGACGGTACAGGAAGGACGATCCGGTGGGGGAAGGCAAACCCAAGGGGAAGCGGAAGGCGCGGCATGAGGGGAAGCGCGGCGGACATCCGCCGAAATACGGGGAGGAGTTCGTGAAGATACTCACGACTATCTGGTACGACTACGGGTGGCCCTGCGGGAAACTGCTGGTACCGATGCTACGGGAGATGATAGGGTTCTGGAGGCGGGGTACGGTATAACAACCGCAATGAAGCAACGCTGGAGGAGGTGAGTCCGGCAACGGCGGACCTGCTACTTGCCGATACGCAGCAGAAGCTGGAAATCAGAGGAGTGAACACGACACGGGCGGCGCATACGCCCCTGTGGAGCCAAATTCCGGTGAGAACTGGCTTTGACTGGGGGGCGATGAAGCCCGGTTTTTTCGCTTTTGACACGGTCGCGCACTGTGGAGGGGCGATGAGTGGCCAATTCTGCAAAACCTTGACCGGTACGGGCGTCTTTTCGGGCTGGATAGAGGAGCGGGCGCTGCCGAACGCGGCCAACCGCTGGGTTTTTGACGCGTTTTCGGACATACAGGGGAGCTTCCCTTCCCCCTTACGGGCACTCATTACGATAACGGCATGGAATTCATCAATGAACCCCTGCTGAGGTGGTGTCTTGCGCGGTATATTGAACTAACACGAACCAGGCCCTATCACAAAAAAGAAAAACAGGCTGATGGGCGATACAAAAAAGTTTACGAGAAGGAACCGCGGACGCCGTGGGAACGGCTGATGGAGTCGCCTGATATTTCAGAGGAAAGCAAGGCTGAGTTGCGGCGGCGGCGGACCCAGTACAATCCGGTTGAACTGAACCGGAAGCTGAACGAGGTGGTAGAAAAACTCTTGAAGCTCAATCGTGAAAAGGACTACACTGAAAACACCCCCTGTCAGGGAGGAGGAGATCAGACCCCCGCGGCCTGATTTCATCTGAATTTTGTTTCCAGGCAACCGCCCCTTTTCGGCTAGATTAATTATTAGGCAATTCGGCTGTGTTTCTAAAATGAGTGATGACAATAAAATCTACAAAAACCAACTTGAAGAAAATCTGGTTTTTTACGATCTCTATCTTAATGATTATATAAAAATCTGGAGTTCTGCCGGGACAACAGATGAAAAACCCTCATGCTTACCGGAAACATTGAACCCCAGCAGAACAAAAAATTTCTTGCTGATTTTGGAATTATGATGAGGTTTATGCATCGGCCTTTCCGGAACATCGAAATGCAGACAATGGGAGTATTGATTGATAATCCCGTGCTCCGCTTTTTACGGAACCATGTTGGCGTAAATACCGTTTCCATGAGCCTTTTCGCTTTTAAGGATGACGATAATGAGAAATGCCGGATTGGACCGAAACTGGATATTGGCGCGTTTTGTCAAAATGTAAAGGTTTATGACTTCACATTACGGCTTTCAGTAAATCTAACGCATCACTTTAATGATATACAGCCTGATATGCTTTTCAATACCTGCCGGGGCCTTGGGGCTGATCAGGTTACCTTACGCAAACTGTATAGTTCCTGGGATGATCGCGCCAGTTTGATTTTTAGGATACTGCTTCAAAAGGAGATCTGAATGGAAGAAAAAAAAGAAGAAAAATATTCGCCGTATCATACAGGATATAACTATACCATTTACGCGCCGGAGAAAAAAAAGGAGGCCGGTACTTTCCGGCGGGTCAGGCAAAGCGCGGAGTCCGCCTTCAGGGACTTGATGCAGGACGAGCGGCAGCGGGACGTACAGGAAATAGCGTCGCGGATGCTGGAGCGCCTGAAGAAAGAATACGGCGAGGCCAGCAATGAAACGCCGCAGGGGGCCATGATCTACCAGTTGGAATGGATACTGCGAACCCAGAGGGAAGGCGCCCTGTCCCTGCCGGTGGATGAGCAGATGATCAGCACCCTCTTATACTGTTATACGGAATACAGCGATGTCGTGGCTCCCTGGAAGGATGCCCAGCGGCTCTTGAATGTGCTGTGGTACGGCAATTACCTGATGAAGCCGCCCTATTTTTACCTCATCAGCAGGGAGGCGGACGAACTGCTTGCGATGATTCCGCTGCATTATCCGAAAATGTATAACATCATTTATGACGAATGGGAGAAAGACAAGGAGAGGCTGGCAGGGGATCGCGACGGCAAGGCGTTACAGGCGCTGAGGGCGGCGGGGGAGGCCTCGCCGGACAGACAGGGCCTTGCGGCCTTTCCCCTCATAGCCGACCTGTACCAAATGAAAAAGGACTGCGAGGCCGCGGCCATAGAGCCGCCCATCGGGGTGGATGAGTGCAGGCAGCGCTACCCGGCTTACTACACGGTCTACCGTCATTCGTTATTCTGTAACGCGATATGGGATATCTATATAAAAATTCAAAG